>JBEKLG010000146.1:0-4481 GCA_050010315.1 Acidimicrobiales bacterium | reverse complement strand
CGAGGAAGTCACAGATGACGAAGCGTTCGCCGACGCCCGCGATCTCGGTCGTGCCCAAGAGATCCCCGATCGCCAGCGCGAGCCCCGTCTCCTCCTTGGCCTCGCGCGCCGCCGCCTGGCGCAGCGTCTCACCGTCCTCGACGCGACCGCCAGGCAGGGACCAGCGGCCCGCCCCGGGGTCGTGGCGGCGCCGGACGAGGAGCAGCGCCCCCCGCTCGAGGTCGACGACACCGACACAGAGCGTCGTCGTCACGTCCACGGGTTCGGCCCCTTTGGAATCGGCCGGTGCATGACGAGCAACCGGGCCCGGAATCCCGCGCCCTCGAGGAACGACTTTGTCGAGCCGTCTCCCGGCAGGGCGGGCACGTCGAGCGCCGTGGCGCCGCGGTCGCTTGCGAGACGGACCAACTCGGCGAGGATCGCGCCGCCGATCCCGACCTCGCGCATCCCGGGCTCGACGTAGAGGACGTGCACGAGGGCGACGTGTCCCTCGGGCGTGCCGCCCGAGGACTTCTTCGGCGGATGCTCGACGAGCGCCAGGCCGGTGACGGTGCCGTCGTAGGTGCCGACGACCACGGCCCAACGGTCGGTTTCGGCGATGCAGCGGCGCAGGGACGCTCTCGTGAGGAGCGGCTCGAGGGACCGCGCCCGGGTCGCGCCGCCACGCGCCGCGCCGAGCTCTGCCGTAAGGGCGGCGCCGAGCTCGGCGAGGCGCCCGGTGTCCCTGGGGCGGGCGAGGCGGGCGCCCTCGGGGCCGACCGCCATCGCCGCTAGTCGTCCGCCGCGTCGAGGAGCTGGGCGATGCGGGTGAGCACGGTCCGGCGGGCGCGATGGGCGATCTCGAAGGCGCGCACCGCGGCGAGTTCTTGGGGGGTGAGGCCCGCGAGGCGCGCCACGACCTCGGCGGCCGAGAGAGTCTCGTAATTTGGGATCACGAGGTCAGCCGCGTCTGCCGGATCGGCTGTCGACCGGCTCGGCTGGGGGGTCTGACCGGGGCGTGCCTCACTCGTCGGACGGCGGACGAAGGCCTCGGCACGGCGTCTCGCCGAGTCGGCGGCGACGCGCCCGAGCATCCCGGCGAGCGCGAGGCGCGGCCCGAAGCGCTCGCGTCCGCGCCGCACGAGCTCGGGGAGCTCCTCGGCGACGGCGATCACCGCACCGAGGGGCGCGTAGATCGCGTAATCGATCAGTTCGTCGGCGAGCCGGCGTGCCTCGCTCGGGTGGTCGGTCGGGCTCCCGCTCACACGCAGTCCCGACAGAGCTTGCGTCGCCGGTCGGCGAGCTGGGTCTGGTTCTTCACGAGGAAGCAGGACTGGCACACGAACTCACCCGGCTGTTTGGGCAGGACACGCGTTGTCCCGTCGACCCGGTCCTCCGCATCGGCGGCCTCGCTGTTGTCCTCCTCGTCGGCCTCGTCGGCCACGACGAGCCGCTCTTTCAAGATGACGTCGAGGCTCGCCTCCACGTCGTCGTCGTCGAGGTCCTCCTCGTCCTCCTCGAGCTCGACGATGGCCTCCTCGCCTTCGGCGGCATCACCGTCGGCGCCGACGACGTCGACGAGCTCCTCGGCGTCGCCGAGGTCCTCGGCGACGAGCTCGTCGATGCCGCGCTCGTCCTCTTCGAGGAGTTCCTCGTCGGGTGGCTCCTCGATCTCGCCGTCCGTCAGGGGGTCCGGTTCGAGTTCGCCGTCAACTTCGCTCGCCATCAGGCTCCCCAATCTCTTTCTTGCGTGGTCCCTGCCGACCGCCTGCGGCGGTCCCGTCCGAATCGGGAGGTTCCTGGGCGCGGTCACTATAGGGCACCTCGGCGGGATTTCAATGCCGTTGGGCCGCGGGATTCCCCGCGCCGGGTTGGCAGTGGATCGGCCGGGATCTCCCCGAGCGAGGGACCGGTCCAGGGAGCCTTTGGCGCCGTCCTCCGCGCCCGCCCGAGCGCAGGTCGCCTCTAGGGGCGAATGACGTTCTCTACTCGGCTCCCTGGACCACGTCCTGGGCAACTGCCCCGCCGAGACGACCCGGAGCGACTGACGGAGGCTCCCGATGAGGTGCCTTGAGGGCGGGACTCACCTATTGATGCACCGCCTGGGCGAACAGTCAAGAGTTGCCGGAGGCATTCTCCCGTGGTCCGGCGGCGTCCCTTGCCGGTCGCTTTGTCTCTGAACGCCGTTCTGCAGCGAGCCTTCCGAGGCCGTCACCGCCGTAGTCGACGAACTGCATGGCCGCGGCGAGCGCGTGGTGGCCGGCGCCCTCGTCGATCAGACGGTGCATCTGCTGCGCGATGCGTCGGTAGACGGGATGGCCCTGGGGCGCACTGCGCAGCTCGATGAGGTGCATCGCCTCCCGGGCGTTGAGCTGCAGCGAGTAGCGGATCCGGAAAGCGAGCGCGACGGCGTAGACCGCCTGACAGGGGAAGGCGGCGAAGAGCGCGTCGTGGAGGGCGCGGGAGCGTTCGAGCGAGTCGGCGTAGGCCGCGCCGAGCCCGGCCTCGACGACGACGTCAGGGACCTCGTAGCCGAGGTCCGTCGCCAGCGGCTGCCACTCGACGGTCAGCATGCGGTGACGCTGCAGGTCGCGGAACGCCCCGTAGTCCGAGACGATGTCGAAGCGGTAGCCGGTACGTTCGAGGGCCCGTCCCGGCCGGTGGCGACGGTTCTTCCGCTCGCCGACGTAGGCGCGCACGATCGCCGCCCGCTCCGGGGCGCCGAGCTGCCGGACGCGGCCGGCGAGCTCGCTCTCGGCGAGCGACGAATGCGGATAGCACATCGCGACGAGCACCTTCTCCTCGCCATCGGGGTCGAAGTCGGTGAGGGTCACCGACGCCCCCGCCGAAACGGCGTCACCCTCGCCGCGGCCGGGCGGGAAGAGCCGGCCGACGAGGGCTTCCATCTCTTCCCGGCGGGCGGCGAGATAGCTCGCCCACTCCCCGCCGCGTTCGGGTCGGTCGATCCGGGAGAGGAAAGACGGGATCACCTTGCGGAGTTCTTCCAAGATGAGCTCGGCGTAGTCGCGCACCTCGGGGAGGGGGTGGCCGCGCATCCGCAGCAACAGGTGCTCGTAGGACTGCCCGGAGCCGTAGATGCCGACGTTCGAGAGGGCCGCCGCCGGCAGCAGACCCCGAAGGGCGTCGAGGGCGCGGGCCCGCACCGACTGGCGGTAGGCGAAGTCCGAGACACTGCCGTCGTTCGGTACCGCCCGCATGACGTGCGCCTGCAACAAAGGCAGGAGCTCGGTGTAGGTATCGAACATGCGGTCCATGTCGCCGACGTAGCGGGCGCCGATCGGCGATTCGAGAACCTCGGGGTCGCGCCAGTAGCGGTAGTGGCCCGTCGCCAGGCGCGTGTCGAACGGGATGTAGCGCGTCGACTGCTCGAGGTACGACATGAGCCGGCCCCACTCGAGGACCTTGGTGAGCACGTTGGACGCCTGTTCGCAGGCGAGATGGACGCCACCGAGCTGGGCGACGGAGTCATCGCCGAACTCGACGAAGACCCGCTGGTAGAGCTCCTCGGCCCGGCGCAGCCCCACGGTCGCGTCGACCGAGGTGTCGCCCGAGACGTCGAGGTCGCCGAGGAACTCGTCGAGGAACAACCGGCGCACGCTCTTGGGCGAGCGCGAGTAGCGGGCGAAGAGCGCGCCGCAGACGACCGCTGGCAGGTTGACGAGCGCGAACACCGGGCCGTCGAGGTTCGTCACGTAGTGGCGCAGGACCTCGCGCTCCTCGGCGGAGAAGTCCTCGTTCGCGTAGAGCATCATCGGCGACGAGACTAGGAGACCGCGCCGGGATGGTCGTGGATCACCGCGGCGGACGAAGTGCCTCGTCGCCTGGTTCGCCCTTCGCGAGCTCGGCCGGCGTCGAGGCGGCGACGATCCCGCGGGAAAGCTCGTCCGCGGCGTGCGCCGCGACGCCACCGAGACGCGAGCCCGCCTCGGTGACGGCGAGCTGGCGCAAGAGGTCGACGAGCTGTTTCGTATTGCGGACGAAGTCCCCGCCGGATATCGCGTCAGGCCCGCGCCGCCTTCTTTGTCCGGCGGCTGGCGCGATGAGCTGGCGCAGTTCGGCGCCGCGGGCCCACTCGTAGGCGATGCGGGCGAAGCCGGCGTCGAGGTTGCGGGTCCGCGGGATCCGCCGCGACCGCTCGTCGTCGCGCAGATCCGTCGCCAGCTCGTCGAGCTCGGCGGCGCGGCGCGCCAGCCGGGCGTTCGGCAGCTCCCCTGCCAGCCCCGCCCGGCGCGATTCGAAGGTGAAAAGCGACACCATCGCCGCGAGGTTCGCTGCGTCGAGCCCGCCGAGGAGCCCGGCGCCGACCGCCTCGGCGACGAGGAGGTCGCAGTCGTGGTAGATGCCGGTGAGGCGCTCGCCCGTCTCGGTCACCCGCCAGCCGGCGAGGTAGCCGCGCGCCCCGAGCAATCCGACGATGGCGTCGAGCTGGCGCTCGAGCGGCACGTCGGAGAGGTACTGGGCGAACGACGAGCGCACGAGGC
>JBEKLG010000145.1:0-4481 GCA_050010315.1 Acidimicrobiales bacterium | reverse complement strand
GTCCTCGCAGCGTGCGCGCTCGCCGAAACGAACCGTCTCGGATACTTCACGCCAGGGGCTGTCCGCAAGCCGATGAGCCGAATCATGGGCAAGCCCTACGACATCCCCGCGTTCGCCCCACACCTCGACGCCTTCACAAGCGTTGATCGTGGGTCTCCCCTCCAAAAGGAGGGTCCCGAACGGCGTTATACCTACCGATTCAGAAATCCGCTACTGCAACAATTCGCAATCATCACGGCCATGGCGAATGGAGAGATCCCAGAGGATTACCAGGCTGAGCTATTCAGTGCGTAGCGCGCGCTTGGCCCACCTTGTCTGTGCAGCCGTTCTGGCTATCTGTGAGCGCTCCTCTGCGGTCAATCTCTGAGCTCGCGCGTTGCCGCCCTTCTTGCCCCCTAGCCGCCCCAGCTCCACCGCCGCCGGATTTTTCCCCTCATAGGGGTCCGGCTCCGGCTCGTCGCTAGTCGACTGAGCCACGATGGCCGCGGCCATGGCGTTCAGGTCACGGGGTTTACTTGAGCGCTTAGGCATGACCCTAGGGTAGCGGAAGGAGCCGTCCGCGCCTAGCCATCGGCGGATTCAAACTGACCCACTACCCGCAGGTGACGGCGGCGAGTCGGGCTGATAGCCTGCCCGTCGAGAGCAAGCTGCCTCGTGGTTGCCGCCGTTTCGCAATTAGCGGCCGGTCTCGTCAAAGGATCGGCCGTGTCGGTAAGGGCGGTTGCGGCGGGCGGTCCCTCTCTGCACTTGTAATCGAACGAAGGGGGATCGCCAAGGTGGCGACCGGGACTGTGAAGTGGTTCAACGCGGAGAAGGGCTATGGGTTCATCTCGCAGGAGGGCGGCGCCGATGTGTTCGTGCACCACTCCGCCATCCAGATGAACGGCTACCGCACGCTTGAGGAGGGTCAGCAGGTCGAGTTCGAGATTCAAGAGGGTCAGAAGGGCCTCCAAGCGGCGAACGTTCGGGCGGTCTGACCGGCCCCCGGCTCGGCGAGTCGTCGAGTTAGTCTGGCGGGTCGCCGCGCCCAACCGAGCGCCAATCCCCAGTTCCACAAGAAGCGTCGGCGTCTTGTCGCGCCCATGCCCGGTTGCCTGGCGGCGGCGGAGTGCCCACCGCCGAGCGGAGGCTTGACGGGTGGTTGCGACGTCGCGGTCCCGCGCCTAGAACAAGGCCATGGCCCGACGCGCGCTCATCACCGGTGTGACCGGACAGGACGGCTCCTACCTCGCGGAGTTCCTCCTCGGTAAGGGCTACGAGGTGTTCGGCATGGTCCGCCGCTCGAGCACGGTCACTTTCGAGCGGGTCGCCCACATTCAGGATCGCATCACGCTCGTCCCGGGCGAAATGCTCGACGAGGTCTCGATCATCAACGTTCTGCGCGAGTGCCGGCCCGACGAGCTGTACAACCTCGCGGCGCAGTCCTTCGTCCAGACGTCGTTCAGTCAGCCGGTCTTCACCGGCGAGGCGACAGCGCTCGGCGTTACCCGGGTGTTGGACGCGATCCGCTTCGTCAACCCTGAGATCCGCTTCTACCAGGCGAGCTCATCGGAGATGTTCGGCAAGGTCCACGAATCGCCGCAGACCGAGCTGACTCCGTTCCACCCGCGCAGCCCCTACGGCGTCGCCAAGGTCTACGGCCACTGGATCACGGTGAACTACCGGGAGAGCTACGGGCTCCACGCCTCCTCGGGGATCCTTTTCAACCACGAGAGTCCGCGTCGCGGCCTCGAGTTCGTGACGCGCAAGGTGACCCACGGCGCGGCGCGCATCGCCGTCGGCCTCGAGCGCGAGGTGCGGCTCGGCAACCTCGAGGCCCAACGGGACTGGGGTTTCGCCGGGGACTACGTCCGGGCGATGTGGCTGATGCTGCAACAGGACCAGCCCGACGACTTCGTCGTCGCGACGGGCCAGACGCACTCGGTGCGCGAGCTCTGCGAGGTGGCGTTCGGTCGTGTCGGTCTGCACTGGGAGGACCACGTCGTCGTCGACGAGAAGTTCTTGCGCCCGGCCGAGGTCGACATCCTCGTCGGCGACGCGACGAAGGTTCGCACGACGCTCGGCTGGAAGCCCGAGGTCGGCTTCGCCGAGCTCGTCGAGATGATGGTCGACGCCGACCTCGCCATCCTCCGCCGCTGAGGGCCTCGGGCCCGCGGGTAGAGGGCGGAGCCGCAGTTCGCCGGGCGGACCTTTAGACGGCGAGCGCCCGCAGCTTCCCGACGACGGCCGGGAAGGCGGCGGCGAAGGCGGTGACGTCGTCGTCGCCCGTCGACCAGCCGACCGAGCAGCGCAGCGAGCGGTCGGCGTCGACCCCCATCGCCGCGAGGGCGGGCGAGGGCTTGAACGCCTCCGAGGCACACGCCGAGCCGGAGTGGACGGCGAGCCCGGCGGCGTCGAGGCCCATGACCACGCCCTCGGCGGTGACCCCCGGGACGCCGAAGCAGACGAGATGGGGGACGCGCCCGACCGGGTCGCCGTAGGTGACGACGCCGGGGACGGCGAGCGCCACCTCGGCGATCGTCTCGGTGAGGGCCCGGGAGCGCCGGGCGGCCTCCTCGAGCGCACCGGGGGCGGCAAGCGCCCTCGCCACCGCGCCGAACCCGACGATCGCGAGCACGGCCTCCATCCCCGCCCGGCGGGCGCGCTCCTCGGCGCCGCCGACGAGGAGCGGGGGGATGCGGGTGTCCCGGCCGACGACGAGAGCGCCGACGCCGCTCGGGCCGCCGAGCTTGTGCGCCGAGAACGAGACGTAGTCGGCGTCGAGCTCGCCGAGGTCGACCGTCATCTGGCCGATCGCCATGCAGGCGTCGATGTGGAGGGGAACCTGGGCCCGGCGGCAGCGTCCGGCAACCTCTGCGACCGGCTGGACGGTTCCGACCTGGTGGTTCGCGAGCTGGCAGTTGACGAGCGCCGGGCGGGAGTTTCCTCGCGCCAGGAGTTCGTCGATCGCGTCGAGGTCGACGCGGCCGAGGTGGTCGACGCTGATCGGCGCCACCGGTCCGTAGCGCTCGGCGGAACGCCGGACCGCCGAGTGCTCGACCGGGCTGAAGGCGATCGGCGCGGTCGGATTCGCCTGCCGTGCGGCCCAGTTCGCCCAGTTCGCCGACTCCGTCCCGCCGGAGGTGAAGACGAGCTGCCGGGGGCTCACCTTCACGAGGGCGGCGACCGCCTCGCGGGCATCCTCGATCGCCTCGGCGACGATGCGCCCTTCCCGGTAGGGGCGACCGGCGTCGGCGAATACGCCCTGGTCCAGCCACTCGGAGATCGCGCCCGCCGCTTCGGGCCGCAACGGGCAGGTCGAGGCGTGATCGAGGTAGTGCCGGGCCACGGCGTCGCTCAGCCTGCGACGCTTGAGCAGGACTCGTCGCCGCGGGCCCGCGACGACAGCTGCACCGGGACCTCGCCACCGCAGAGTCCGGCGAGCAGCCCCTTCACCATCCCGCGGTCGACCGCACAGAGCACGGGGTGCTCGAGGACGACCTCTCCGAAGGGACAGTGCTCGCGAATGACCCAGGTTGTCGTGTTGTCGCTCTCGGCGCGGGCGGCGAAGCCGTGGGCGGTGAGGGCGTCGACGACGGCGGACATCGCGGCACGCATCGAGCGCTGCGAGTCGCCCGGTGCCATCTGGGTGGCGAGGGACCTCCCGTACTCCTCGCCGACGTCCTCGGCGAGATGGTCGGCGACGGCCGGGGAAAGTGCGGCGAGCGCCCGGACGAGGAGGTTGATCACGAGCTCGTTCGGCCGTGGCGGCAGCGGCACGGTCGTCTCCCGCGACGAGGGCCGGTAGCGCTTGGCAGGGCGTCCGGCACCCGGGGCAGCGTGGTCGAGGGTCACGTCGAGGTAGCCGCCGGCGGCGAGCTTGTCGAGGTGATGGCGGGCGACGTTCGGGTGGAGGGCGAACTGGCGCGCGACCTCGCCGGCGGTCGCGCCGTCGACCTCTTTCGTGAACAGGTAGATGTGGCGGCGCGTCGCGTCCCCGAAGGCGCTGGTGACGGCGGCGACTGCCGCGGAGAACGAGTCGTCGTCGGACAACTCGTCGGCCGGCGTCTCGGGAATTGCGCCGGCGGACCGCACGTGTCGCTGGCTCGCGCTCGACCCGGGCGCTGCCGGCGCCCGAGAAGGAGCGGAGCGCACGATTGCTATCGTACCTGCGGTGCGCCGGATTCCCGGCGCTGTCCCTCCGGAGTCGCGGCTTGGCAAAGGGTGTGCCGAATCTCGCCGTCCTGCGCGCCGCTTTCGGCTCCGTCGAGGACCCGTTCCTCTTCGTTCGCCTGGACGATGCCGGCGTGCTCGCCGACGTGCGCCCCCGGGGCGACGGTGTCGACGCCGTCGTGCGGATCCCGACCGACGAGCACCCGGGGCGCGACGAGCTGCGCGACCGGCTCACGGCGGCCGCGACGACGGCGGGAGTGCCGGTCGCCGTCGACGTGGTCGTCGAGACGATGGGCCCCGAGGAGGCGGAGCGGCTCGGCGAGCGCCTG
>JBEKLG010000144.1:0-4523 GCA_050010315.1 Acidimicrobiales bacterium | reverse complement strand
GGCGCCGGCTGCGGCGGACGGAAGCGGAGGCGACCAAGCGGAGCCGAGGCGTACGGGATGCCGCGATAGGACCAGACTCCGTCGGCCTCGGCGCCGCGCACGAACCCGCAGCGGGTGCTGACGGCTCCCTCGAACACCTCGACCCTCCCGGCGGACGCTGACGACTGGCCGACACGACGCTACCGGACCCACCGAGCCTCTCACCTGGCAGTTCACCCTGAAGCTTTGACTTTTGCCCTCATTGTGGCCAAAGTTAATGGGTGTTATCAGTGAGGTTGCGAGAGCTGACCGTGCCCGTCGTTGGCGCGGTCGTGCTCGTCGGAGCAGGCATCGCCCCCGCGGCCGCGGCACCCGGCGCCCCCGGAGGTCCGTCGAACGCCGAGATCCAGGCGGCGCGTGCCAAGGCGGCCCAGCTCGTCGGCGTGATCGCGGCCGACAACGAGAGGGAACAGATCGCCAGCGAACACTACGACCAGGCGAACGTCTTGATCGGACAGGCCGAAAGGCGCCTCGCGACGCTGCACGTCGAGATCCGCCAAGAAGCTCACGCCATCGCTGTCGGCAAGCGCCGGGTCCAACGCGCCGCCGTTGAGGCCTACATCGACGACGACAGCGCCTCGATGCAGTTCGCCGCGTTGTTCGCCTCCTCGCCCACGAACGCCGAATCGCTCAGCACCTACGCCGGCGTGGCCACGGCGTCGCTCCATGCCGCCGTCGTCCGTCTCGACGCGGGGCAGACGCGTCTGACCGCGAGCGAGAGCTCCGTCCGCGTCGAGGCCGCCGATGCCCGGGCCGCCGCGGCAAGCTCGTCTGCGGCACGCGCCCAGGCGATCGCCGCCAGCCGGTCGACCTCCGCGGCGCTCGGCGAGGTAAGGGGTCAGATCGCCACGCTCATCGAACAGCAAGCCCTCGCCCGCGCCGCGGCAGAAGCGGCGGCGGCGCGCGAGGCGAAGTCCGCTGGAGCCCGCGACGAGGACGCGCTGAGCGCCACGCAACAGGCGGAGCTCGCGACCGCCTTCGCCGGGCGCGATCCCGCGGCGGCTGAAGCGGCAGAGGCCGAGGCGGCACTCGCCAGCGAAACCGGACACCCCGCCCTCGTCCCAGCGGGGCAGACCGCGGCGGGCGACCTCGCGGTGCAAAAAGCGCAAAGCTACCTCGGCGTCCGCTACGTCTGGGGCGGTGCCGGACCGTCGGGATTCGACTGCTCCGGGCTCACGATGGTGGCGTGGGCGGCGGCGGGCGTCAGCCTGACCCACAGCGCCTGGTACCAGTTCCGGGAGACGAAGCCCGTCGCCCTGTCGGCAATCGAGCCCGGGGACCTGCTCTTCTACTCGTTCCCCGACGACGGCCCCGACCCGATCACCCACGTCGCGATGTACGTCGGTTCGGGCCCGTACGGAACGGAGACGATCATCCAGGCGCCCGAGACCGGTGAGACCGTCTCCTACTCGCCGATGTACTACTTCGGCTTCGTCGCCGCTGGCCAACCCTGACCGACGGCGGCTCAGCCGACTTTCCGACTGATCCATTCGGCCCGGAGAGCCTCGCGCCGTTGCCGCCAGTCTTCGGCTGTGATCGCGTAGCGGATGTGGTCCTCCCACACCCCGTCGATCTCGAGGTAGCTCCGGGCGAGACCCTCCTCGACGAGTCCGAGCTTCTCGGCTACCCGGCGGCTCGGGCCGTTGCGCGGGATGATCGCCACCTGGACACGGTGCAGGTCGAGCTCGTCGAAGGCGAAACCGAACACGACAACGCAGGCCTCGGGCACGTAACCTCGGCCGGCGTGCGCCTCGTCCACCCAGTAGCCGAGATAGGCGCTCTGGGAGGCGCCGCGCTGGATCGAGGAGAGGTTGATCTCGCCGACAAAGGTCCGGCCGGTGAAGATCCCGAAACTGTAGGCGGTGCCGAGCTGGCGGTCGCGCTCGCGCATCGAGCAGCGCGCTGCGAACGAAGAGCGGTCGACGGCGAGATACGGCCCGCCGGCCCGCCGCGGCTCCCAGTGGACGAGCCACTCTTGGGCCCGGGTTCTCACGTCGAGCCAGGCGCGATAGTCCCCGGCCCGCAGCGGGCGCAAGGTCAGGCGTCGACCGGAAAGCTGCTCACCAAGGTGCTGCGGATTCACCACGGCCAGCGCGGGCGCCCACGCTCCGCCGGCGGATCACACCCGACGACGCCCGAGACAACCTTGCCCACGGCCCCATCGTGCCAGATCCCTCTCCGACCTCCACCACCTACACTCACCCGAGACCGGAGCGCAAAGACGACGGGTCCACAGAAAGGCAATGACGAGCCAGCAGGATTCTCCTAACCGCGGCGACGAGCTCGCGCGACTAGTCGCCGCCCTTGAACGGGCGGCGCGTGAACTCGACGCCCTCGCCAACCCCGTGCGGTCCCGGACACCGGAACACTGGCGCGGACGCGACCGGGACGACCCCGAGACCGACGAGCTTGCGCCACGAACCGAAGGAGGCTATCCGCTCGACGCGACCGAGGACCGCCGTGCCTACCACCGCTGGCTCGCCCAGCGCGGCGAACCGAGCGGCGTCGGTTCGCCCGGCAGTGAATCCTGCCGCGCGCCGACGACGAAGAGACCCCGGCGGGCCACGCCCATCATCACCGTCGTCGTCGCCGCCAGCGAAGACTCGACCGAGCTCGTGGAGCGATGCGTCGGATCGGTCTTCGCCCAGTCCTTCGCCAACTGGGAGCTCGTCGTCGTCGCCGGGACCGCCGGCGGCGCCGCGGACTACCTCGGCTCGTTGCGACACATCGACCGGCGCGTCCGCGTCGTCGCCGCCGGGGAGGGTGACGGGACGGAAGCGATCAATACCGCGTTCGGTGCGGCTCGTGGAGAGTTCGTCACCCTCGCCGCGGCGTGCGACGAGCTCGCGCCCGGCGCCCTCGGCGGCGTCGCCGAGGCCATAGCCAACGCCTCCGACGTCGACGTCGTCTACACCGACGAGGACCGGATCGACCCGGCGGGCGAGCGCTACGCGCCGAGCCTCAAACCCGCCTGGTCACCGGACCTCATCCTCGGCTGCGACTACATCGGCCATCTTGTGGCGATACGGCGCTCCCTCCTCGACGAGCTCGGGGGCCTGCGCCCGGGCTTCGACCCGGCCGCCGAGTACGACCTCGTGCTGCGGGCGACGGAACGGGCCCGCGCCGTCGCACACGTCACCGGCGTCGCCTACCACCGCCGGCAGGCGGTGGGGCCACCGCCCGCTCGGCAGGATCCTGCCCAGAGCGTGACGCGGCAGGTGATCGCCGAGGCGCTGGCGCGCCGGGGCGAGCTGGCATCAATCGAACCCGGCGCCCTCGAGGGGCATTTCAACGTCCGCCGCGCCTTTCAGGCACGACCGCTCGTCAGCATCATCATCCCGTTCCGCGACGAACCGGCGCTCCTCGCGACGTGCGTGACGTCGATCCGCGCCCAGCCCGGCTACGAGCCGATCGAGCTCGTCCTCGTCGACAACGAGAGCGAGCTCCCCGAGACCAAGGCCCTCGTCGAGCGGCTCGTAGCCGAGCCCCGGGTGAAACTCGTCGACGCACCGGGCTCGTTCAATTGGTCAGCGATCAACAACGCCGCCGTCCGGGCGTGCGAAGGCGAGCTCCTCTTGTTCATGAACAACGACATCGAGGCGCGCCGGCCGAGCTGGCTCGACCCGCTCGTCGGGCACGCCCTCTGCCCAGCCGTCGGCGCGGTGGGGGCGCGCCTTTTGTACCCGGACGGTTCGCTCCAGCACGGCGGTGTCGTCTTCGGCCTCGGCGGACTGGCGGGCCACGTGCTGCGGGGGCTGCCCGGTGATCGGCCCGGTTGCGGCGCGATGGCGGTGCAGACCCGGGACTGCTCGGCGGTCACCGGCGCCTGCATGATGACGCGGCGAGAGGTGTTCGAAGCGGTCGGCGGATTCGACGAGAGCCTCTCCGTCGCCTTCAACGATGTCGACTTCTGCTTGAAGCTGCGCGAGGCCGGCTATCTCGTCGTCTACACGCCGCTCACCGAGCTCGTCCACCACGAGTCCCGCTCCCGGGGGCACACGGAGGATGCTGCGGCGCACCGCCGGATCCTCGACCGCTGGGGGGCAACCCTCGCGGCTGGCGACCCCTACTACAACGCGCTGCTCAGCAAATGGCGAGACTGGTGCCCGATCTCGACGGTACAGGAGGACGAACGATGGACGAACTTTCTCACGACGACACTCTCGACGCCGGATCCATCGTCGAGCAGCTGAGGTCGCTCGTCGCCGAAGGCCGCAACGAATACCCGCGCACCTGGATGCCGCGGGCCACCTACGAGGATCTCGTCGTCGACGACGGTCGCGAGCCGATCCACCTCCTCGAGAGCCTGCACTACCTCCACCGCCACTGGGACATGGCGAACTCACGGATCTGCAAAGGGATCGGCTGGGGACCGAAGGCGATCGTCCAGCGCCTGCTCAGCCGGATCGTCAACGGCGCGATGAGCCACTACTACGTCGAGGAACAGGCATTCCGCTCGAATCTCGCCCGGGCGATCGACGCCA
>JBEKLG010000143.1:0-4538 GCA_050010315.1 Acidimicrobiales bacterium | reverse complement strand
AACTCCGGCGCGTCGACGACCGTCCGGTAAACACTCGCCGTCTCGAGGAACTCCTTGGCGGGGATGCAGCCACGGTGCAAGCACGTGCCGCCGACCTTGTCCTTCTCGACGATCGCGATCGACAGGCCCGCGGCCGCGCCGTAGAGGGCCGCGGCGTAGCCACCGGGGCCGCCACCGATGATGACGAGGTCATAGCGTCCGTCGCCCCTCCCAGCCCCGACCGTGTGAACCACCTCCCAACCGAGATCTCGCCGGAAAGACTACCGACCGGACCCGTTGACGAGCACCGTAACCGCGGGCACCTTTCGATCTCGATCGCCCCGCCGCCCGCGGCCCGGATACGAACCTCGCCCGTACCGGCAGCGTGCTCGGGAGGCCGGAGACCGGAAGCCCGGCCAAGGGAGGTGCTCAGGACCCTCGTTGCCGCTCATCTCGTCGACGGGGAAAGGCCACGGGGTGGCTCGCCCGGAGCCGCGACAAAGCCAGGCGCGCCGACTGAGGCCGAGGTGACCAAACCGTCCGGGTCGCGGCTGGTGAAATTGCCCCCTCTCGGACAAGTTCACCTCGGGCCGCTACCCGACACCGGCGACGACCGACGAGACCAGCGCGAGACGTGCTTCAGGTGCCGCCGTGCCCGGGCGTCACTCACGCGTGATCGACGGCCATCGGGCGCGAGCCCGCCGCGCCGCTAGGACCGGGGACTGCCGCCTGCCGACTGGGAGCGCGCGGCCGCGTTTGCCAGCTCGTCGACGAGCTCATTCAACGGCTCGCCGGCGTGGCCCTTCACCCAGCGGAACGAGATCTCACCGGGACGGCGGTCCACGACCTCGGCTACGAGGTTGCGCCAGAGGTCCTGGTTGGCGACCGGCACACCCTTGGAGTTGCGCCACCCCTTCGCCCGCCACGCCATCCACCAGCCGTCCTGGAAGCAGCGGACGACGTAAGCCGAGTCACTCACGATCTCGAGCGGTCCCCCGTGGTGGGCCACCGCCTCGACCACGGCGACGAGCTCCATGCGCTGGTTCGTCGTTCGGGCCTCCGCCCCCGAGGCGTAGCGGTCGGGGCCGGTCGCCCACGCCCAGCCTCCAGGACCGGGGTTCCCGTGGCATGCTCCGTCCGTGTAGACGACCGTGCGCGAGCTCGCGTCCACCCGCTCAGTCTGCACCACGCGTGCAGCCGGACCGGTGAGCGCCGTTATCGTCGGTCGCGTAGGACAACACCCCGTTCGCGGCAGCGAGAGCGGAATCGACTGAAAAGAACAGTTCCCGTGATCTTCGACGGTTTCTCACACCAGGTGCCCGACATCGATCCGACCGAGACCGACGAGTGGATCGACTCGTTCGACGCCGTCGTCGGCAGCAGCGGCAAGGCCCGGGCGCGCTTCATTCTCATGAAGCTGCTCAGTCGCGCCATCGCCCTCCAGGTCCATTTCCCGGCGACGGTCTCGACGCCGTACGTGAACACCATCCCAGCCGACGAGGAGCCGCCCTTCGCCGGTGACGAGTACCTCGAGCGCCGCATCCGCGCCTACGTCCGCTGGAACGCGGCGGTGATGGTGACGCGTGCCAACGCCCGCTACTCGGGGATCGGCGGCCATCTGTCCACCTACGCCGCGGCGGGCGCGCTCTACGAGGTCGGCTTCAACCATTTCTTCCACGGCAAGGACAACGGCCCCGGTGACCAGGTGTTCTTCCAGGGCCACGCCTCGCCAGGGATCTACGCCCGGGCGTTCGTCGAAGGACGCCTCAGCGAGTCCGACCTCGAGAACTTCCGGTTCGAAGTGGGCGGACACGGACTCTCGAGCTACCCGCACCCCCGCCTCATGCCCGACTTCTGGGAGTTCCCGACCGTCTCGATGGGTCTCGGACCGATCGCCGCGGTTTACCAGGCGCGCTTCAACCGTTACCTCATGAACCGCGGGATCCTCGACACGAGCGGTTCCAAGGTCTGGTGCTTCGCGGGTGACGGGGAATTCGACGAGCCCGAGTCGCGCGCCGGCCTCAGCCTCGCCAACCGGGAGCAACTCGACAACCTGATCTTCGTCGTGAACTGCAATCTCCAGCGCCTCGACGGGCCGGTGCGCGGCAACGGCAAGATCATCCAGGAGCTCGAGGCCGAGTTCCGCGGCAACGGCTGGAACGTGATCAAGGTGATCTGGGGATCGCGCTGGGACGAGCTCCTCGCCCGCGATACCGACGGCGTCCTCGTCGACAAGATGAACTCGACGCTCGACGGCGACTACCAGCGGATGACGACCGAGTCCGGCGCCTACATCCGCGAGCACTTCTTCGGGTCGGATCCGCGCCTCCGGGCGCTCGTCGCCCACCTCAGCGACGAGGAACTGCAGTCGCTGCCCCGAGGTGGCCACGACTTCCGGAAGATCTACGCCGCCTACAAGGCAGCCACCGAGAACACCGGCGCGCCGACGGCCATCCTCGCCAAGACCGTGAAGGGCTGGAAGCTCGGTGCCGAGATCGAGGCGCGCAACGCCACCCACCAGATCAAGAAGATGACCCACGACCAGCTGCGCGCCCTGCGCGAGCGGCTGAAGCTGCAGGACCAGGTCCCCGACTCCGTCCTCGACACGGACACGCCGCCGTACATCCGGCCCGAGAAGGGATCGCCCGAGTACGAGTACCTCATGGCGAGGTTGCGCGAGCAGGGCGGATCGCTGCCGCACCGCGTCGTGCGCGGCAAGGGGATCGACGGCCTGCCCACCCCGGACGAGTCGGCGTTCGCCGAGTTCCGGGCGGGATCGGGAGTCCAGGCCGTCTCGACGACGATGGCCTTCGCGCGCCTGTTGCGCAACTTGATGCGGGACGAGAACCTCGGCAGATTCGTCGTGCCGATCATCCCCGACGAGGGGCGGACCTTAGGACTCGACGCGCTCTTCACCGAGATGAAGATCTACTCGCCCAAGGGCCAGCTCTACACGTCGGTCGACGCCGGCCTGGCGATGCACTACGCCGAGGCCGTCGACGGGCAGATCCTCGAAGAAGGGATCAGCGAGGCCGGCGGGATGGCGAGCTTCACGGCGGCGGGCACGTCCTACGCGACCTGGTCCCAGCCAATGCTGCCCTTCTACATGTACTACTCGATGTTCGGCTTCCAGCGGGTCGGCGACCTCATCTGGCAGCTCGCCGACCAGCGAGCCCGCGGCTTCCTCATCGGCTGCACCGCCGGCCGCACGACGATGAACGGCGAGGGCCTCCAGCACGAGGACGGACAATCCCACGTGCTCGCTTCGGCGCTGCCGAATCTGCGCGCCTACGACCCGTCGTTCGCCTACGAGGTCGCGGCGATCGTGAGAGACGGCATCCGGGCGATGTACGGACCGCGCGGCGAGGACGTCTTTTACTACCTCACCTTGTACAACGAGAACTACACGATGCCCGCCCTTCCCGACGGCGAGGAGGGCGAACGGGTCATCGAGGGTGCGCTGCGCGGCCTGTACCGCTACTCCGAGCCCGCTTCAGTCGAACCCCGGCCGGACCCCGGCGGCGCGGACAACCCGCCCCGCCGGGCGACGATCCTTTTCTCGGGGACGGCGTGGCAGGCTGCTGAGCGGGCCCGCGAGCTTCTCGCCACGGACTGGAACATCTCGGCTGAGACGTGGTCGGCGACGAGCTACAAGCTCCTCCGGGAGGACGCGCTCGAGGTCGAGCGCTGGAACCGCCTCCACCCCTCCGAAACGCCCCGCACTCCCTACGTCACCCGGGCGCTCGCAAGTGCTTCGGGGCCGATCGTCGCCGTGACCGATTTCATGAAGGCGGTCCCGGATCAGATCTCCCGCTTTGTCAACGTCCCTTTCACCCCGCTCGGCACGGACGGTTTCGGACGTTCCGACACCCGCGAGACCTTGCGTCGGCACTTCGAGGTCGATGCCGAGCACATAGTCGTCGCCGTGCTCTCCTCCCTTGCCTCGAATGGCGCGGCCAAGCAGGACGAGGTCGCACTGGCGATCGCCGCCTACAGGATCGACCCCGAAGCCCCCGACCCCCGCGTCGCCTGAGCCCCGGCCGGTCAGGCGTCGCCTGCGAGATAGCGCAGAACGCATTCGAGGGGCGCTTACGCGCCCCCCGAAGGGATCCCCAAGCGGGATCGGTATCTCTGGAAAGACTCGGAGTCCGGATTGGCTCAGGTGGGACCAGCTCCTGAACGGACCTCCGAGGGTGTCTGGTCGGGATTCACCAGGTGGTCCAGCGGCCGCCTAGCGGACAGCCACCTCCAGGGTCCCAACACGTTGACCATCCATCAGTTGGACCACCTCCTTTCTCTGGTGGGGCCAGAATATCGGCGGGAACGCAGCCTTGGTGGGATCGGCGCCCAAGTTGTGTGAAGATCGTGTTACCCAGGCTTTGGCGCGCCTTGTGCCGTTATGGGGCCGCGACGAGCCTCAGCTTGTAGGTCGACTTCAGGCCCTGCTTGACGACGAACGTCGCGGCCACGACGAGCCGATAGTGACGAGCCGCGGTGATCTCGCGGATGGCATTGACCGCAACCGGCACCGGCAGGGACACTGCGGTCCGCCCGCGAAT
>JBEKLG010000142.1:0-4550 GCA_050010315.1 Acidimicrobiales bacterium | reverse complement strand
CTGATCCCGACTCGTTCGGCGAGGCGGTCGATCACCCCTTCCATCGCGAACTGGGCCTGGTTGGCGCCGAAGCCCCGGAAAGCGCCGCAGACCGGGTTGTTCGTCCGCACGGCGACGGCCTCGATCTCGATCGCCGGGACGACGTAGGGGCCGGAGGCGTGCCCGGCGGCGCGCTCGAGCACGAATTCGCCCACCGAGGCGTACGGCCCGGTGTCGCTGACGAGGTGGCCGCGCAGCGCGGTGAGCCGGCCCGCATCGTCGCAGCCTGCCCAGTATTCGAGCCGGAACGGGTGGCGCTTGGGGTGGAGCAACAACGACTCCTCCCGGGAAAGCGTGCACTTCACCGGGCGGTTGAGAAGCCAGGCGGCGAGCGCCGTCTGGGCCTGGTTCGACAGGTCCTCCTTGCCCCCGAAGGCCCCGCCGTTCGGGACCTGCTCGACGACGACCCGGTCCTCATCTACGCCGAGGACGGAGGCGATCTGCCGCCGGTCGTCCCAGATGCCCTGGCCGCCCGAGAAGACCTGCAGCGTGCCATCGGCGCGCGGCACGGCGAGCGTGGACTCCGGCTCCAAGAAGGCGTGCTCGACGCGTTGGGTCGAAAAGACTTCGTGCACGGTGTGCGCCGAGGCGCCGAGCGCCGCCTCGACGTCGCCGCGGCGGTACGTCGTGCGCGAGAGCGCGTTGCCCGGCTGCTGCCAGGTGGCGTCCTCGGCGTCAGCGAGGGCTGTGCAGGGGTCCGTGAGCGGGCGCAGCGGGCGGTAGGAGACGTCGATGAGCGCGGCGGCGCGCCGTGCCGTCTGCCGTGTGTCGGCGACGACGATCGCCAGGACGTCGCCGAGGTAGGAGGTCCGGCCGCCTTCGGGAATGAAGACCGGCCAGTCCGGTCGGCCGATCCCGACGCGCAGCTCGCCGGGGACGTCGGCGGCGGTGAGGACGGCCTCGACGCCTGGAAGCGCCCGGGCAGCCGACGTGTCGATGCGGACGACCTCGGCCCGGGCGTGGGCGGCGAGCCGCAGGGCGCCGTGCAGCATGCCGGGCACGCGCAGGTCGTCGACAAAGCGGTGGTCGCCGAGGGCGAGCCGGCGGCCCTCGTAACGCTCGGCGGGAGCGCCCACCCCGCCCGCGGGAGCGATTGCCGGCGACTTCGCCCCGGTGAGCACCTCGACGGCGTCGAGGATCTTCGCGTACCCGGTGCAGCGGCAGAGATGGGCGCCGAGATGGCGGCTGGCCTCTTCCCGGCTGAGGTCGGCGCCCTTGCGGTCGAGCAGAGCCTTCAGGCGCACAACGATCCCCGGGGTGCAAAAGCCGCACTGCAGTGCGCCGCTGGCAGCGAAGGCCGCGGCGAAGCGCTCCCGCTCAGCGGGGTCGAACCCCTCGAGGGTGACGACCGACCTGCCGGCCGCCCGCGCTAGCGAGACCTGGCAGGCGACCATCGCCTTGCCGTCGACGAGCACCGTGCAGCAGCCGCACTGGCCCGAGGGGGAACAGCCGTCTTTCGGCGAGGTCACGTCGAGCTCCTCGCGCAAAGCGGCGAGGAGATGGGGATGGTCGCCGCGGACCTCGACGGAACGCCCGTTCAGGCGGAACGAGACCGCCCGCGTATCCTCGGAGACGCCCGCCGTCACGGGCTCAGTTCCTCCCCGACGGCACCGGTTCGGCCGCGGGCGGCCGTGTCGCAGCGATCATGGGGAGCCTGTGCCTTTCACAAAGGGCTGAATCGAGCCTAACGTCACGCCACCGGCGGACGGTCCTCGTGTCCGAGGCGAGCGCGGGCCTGGTAACGACCCCAGCCGGCCTCGCCGACGAAGCGTCCGTCGCGGGCGACGACCCGGCCCCGGCTGAGCACGAGCTCCGGCCAGCCGGTGGCGACCATCCCGGCGTAGGGGGAGTGGTCGACCGCCATGTCGAGGTCCTCGGCCGCAAGCGATTGGCGCCTCGCAGGATCCCACACGACGACGTCGGCGTCGGCGGCGACGGCAAGCGAGCCCTTTTTCGGGAAAAGCCCGAAGATGCGCGCCGGGGAAGTGGAACACAACCGCACCCAGTCCGAGGCGCTGATCCGCTGTTCGCGCACCGCCTCCCAGATGAGCGCGAGGCGCGTCTCGACGCCCGGCAGGCCGCCGGGGATCTCGGTGAAATCGCGCACGCTCGTTGAGCCGGCCACCCCGGCGCGCCGGTCGGCGCGCCAGAACGGACAGTGATCGGTGGCGACGGTCTGGATCCAGCCACGCGCCAGCCCCTCCCAGAGCTTCTCCGCGTGCCAGGCCTCGCGCAAAGGCGGCGTGCAGACGAAGTCGGCGGCGTCGTCGCCTGCAAGCCGGCTCTCGTCGAGGCAGAGGTACTGCGGGCAGGTCTCCGCCCGGACGTCGACCCCGCGGGCCGCGGCGGCCCGGATCGCGGCGAGGGCATCGGCTGAAGAGACGTGCACGATATAGATCGCGGCCCCGGTGAGCTCGGCGAGGACCGCGGCCCGGGCCGTCGCCTCGGCCTCGAGGAGGGCCGGCCTCGTGCGGGCGTGCTCGATGACCGCCGTGCGGCCGGCGGCGAGCGCCTCGCGCCGGAGCTCCTCGATTGCCGCCCCGTTCTCGCAGTGCAGGGTGACGAGGGCGCCCTGGCGACGGGCCGAGCCCATCAGGTCGACGACGGTGCCGTCGTCGACCTGGAGGCGGTCGGGGTAGGCGAGGTAGAGCTTGAAAGAGCTGATCCCTGCTTTGACGGCGGCGGCGACGACCGTCTCGGGTACCGCCTCGGTGAAGGTGAGGTGCAGCCCCCAGTCGATGGCGGAGGGCTCCGCCATCACCCGCCAACGGCCGACGGCGGCGAAGGGATCCTCGCCGCGCTCGGGCGTGACGTAGTCGATGATCGTCGTCGTGCCGCCCACGGCGGCGGCGCGGGTCCCCGAGGCGAAGTCGTCGGAGACGCGCAGCGCGCCGACGGAAAGCTGCATGTGGGTGTGGGCGTCGACCCCCCCGGGGACGACGAGCTTGCCGGTCGCGTCGTAGCGCTCTTCGCCGTCGCGCCGGGCGATCCCCGGCTCGACGGCCTCGACACGGCCGTCGTCGCCGACCCGTAGATCGGCGAGCCGCTCTCCTTCAGAGTCGATCACCGTGCCGCCGGCAATCAGCATCGCGTCACCTCTTGTGCCCTCACCCGGTGTTTTCCGTTTCGCCCGCCGCCGCGGAAAGCCTCGGCCGGGGCGGGGCACCGCGGCGCGGCGCGATCCGCGCTCACGACCACAGGCGGCGCGCCCGTCTTGCCAACTCGGCGTGGGCGCGGGCGAGGTCGACCCCGACAAGGTTCCCGTCGCGAACGACGCTCTCCCCGCCGACGAGCAGGTGGCGGACGCGGCGATCGGCTCCGAGCACGAGTGCGTCGACCGCGCGGGGGATGTCAGCGAGGTCGCCGGCGGGCCAAACGGCGAGGTCGGCGGCCGCCCCGACCTCGAGGCGCCCGAGGTCGGCCCGCCCGAGGCACGCCGCCCCGCCGCTCGTCGCGAGCGCGAGTGCCTCGTCGGCCGACAGGGCGTTGGCGCGCCCGGCGCGCAGTCGGGCGAAAAACAGCGCCTGGCGCAGTTCCGGCAGTAGCACGCCCATCTCGTTCGACGCCGGTCCGTCGACACCGAGGCCGACCGGCGCGCCGGCGTCGATGAGTTCGCGCACCGGGCAGAAGCCGGCGGCGAGGCGGGCGTTCGAGCTCGGGCAGTGGGCGACGCCGGTGCGGGAGCTGCCGAGGCGGGCCACCTCGTCGGCGTCGAGGTGGATCCCGTGCGCGAACCAGACGTCGTCGCCGAGCCAGCCGAGCTCCTCCATCAGCGCGAGCGGGCGTTTGTTGAAGCGCTCGAGGCAATGGCGCGCCTCGTCCGTCGTCTCGGCGAGATGGGTGTGGAGACGCAGGCCCCGCCGGCGGGCGAGGGCGGCGGACTCGACCATCAAGTCCGTCGAGACCGAGAACGGGCTGCAGGGGGCGACGGCGATCATCACCCGCCCGCCGTCGTGCAGGCGGGTGGCGACGGAATCGGTCGAGGCGAGGATGGCGTCGATCGGCTCGACCAGGGAATCGGGGGGCAGCCCTCCGGCGCTCTCGCCGAGGTCCATCGAGCCGCGGCAGAGCACGAGGCGCACCCCTACCGTGCGCGCCGCCGCAGCGATCGCGTCGAAGACCGTGTCGTCGCCGTGCGGCACGACGTAGTGGTGGTCGGCGACCGTCGTCGCCCCCGAGAGGGCGAGCTCGCCGAGCCCGACGAGGGCTGCCGCCGCCGTGTCCTCGATCGCCAGTCGCCCCCAGACCGGGTAGAGGGTCGTGAGCCAGGTGAAGAGGTCGCAGGCGGTCGCTCGTCCCCGCGTCATCCACTGGTAGAGGTGGTGATGGGTGTTCACGAAGCCGGCGGTGATCAGATCGCCGTCGCAGGCGAGCACCCGGTCGCCGGGAAGCGCTCCGACCGCGCCGATCGCCGCGATCCGGCCGTTTGCTATGGCGACGTCCCCGGGCCAGCGCGCCCCACGCAGGACCGTCCTCGCCACGTCCGTAGTATCGCCGCCTCCGGCTACGCG
>JBEKLG010000141.1:0-4552 GCA_050010315.1 Acidimicrobiales bacterium | reverse complement strand
GGGTGGAGACCGGATTGCTAAGCACAAGACCTGTGGCGTGATAGTCGTGCCGTGCGGGGGTGGAGTGATGAGGGCGTGTGTGTACCGCCGCTACGGCGGCCCGGAGGTTCTCGAGGTCGTCGACCGTCCGATGCCCGTTCCCGGTCCTGGGGAGGTCCTCGTCCAGGTGATCGTGTCCGGCGTGAACCCCACGGACTGGAAGACGCGCCGTGGCTCGACGGCGCCGCGGGAACTCCCCTTTCCCGAAATGGTTCCGCAACAAGACGGGGCGGGAGTCGTTGTCGACGTCGGCGACGGTTGTGACCCCGCCCGCTCGGGTGAGCGCGTCTGGCTCTGGGAGTGCGCCTGGCACCGCGCCGACGGGGCGGCGCAGGAGTTCGTCGCGCTAGCCGGAAGCCACGCCGTGAACCTGCCGGACTCGGCTTCATTCGATCTCGGGGCGAGCGTCGGCATTCCGGCGCTCACGGCGCACCGCTGCCTCACCGTCGGTGTGGGTTCGACGGGAAGGCTCGGGCCCGGCGCGCTGTCCGGTGCCAGAGTCCTCGTCGCCGGCGGCGCTGGCGCCGTCGGCCACGCGGCGGTCGAGCTCGCCCGGTGGTCCGGGGCCCTCGTGATCGCGACGGTGAGCTCCACGGAGAAGGAGGCGTTGGCCGAGGCCGCCGGAGCGCATGCCGTGGTCAACTACCGGACCGAGGACGTCGTTTCCAAGGTCCGGGACTTCGCACCACAAGGTGTCAACCTCATCGTTGAGGTCGATTCGGTCACGAACGCCGAGATCGACCGCGGGATCCTTGCCCCAAACGGCACGGTCGCGGTCTACGCCAGCGACGGGCCTGATCTGTTGATGCCCGTGCGGGGGGCGATGACGCTCAACGCCCGGTACCAGTTCATTCTCGTCTACACGGTTCCCGGCGCGGCGAAGTCTGCCGCCGTCGAGGACGTCGCCGCCGCGATCTCTGACGGGGCGCTACGCGTCGGGGACGCCGCCGGTCTTCCCCTCCATCGCTTCCCGCTCGAGGCGATCCGTGAGGCCCACGCCGCCGTGGAGAACGGCGTCACTGGCAAGGTCCTTGTCGACATCTCCGAACCCGTCGCGCCCAGCTGAGCTCGGCACCGCAACTCGGCGGCGAGGCCGGGTCGGGGCCCGCCCGCACCCGGCGGCCGCTTCAGGTGTTCGACCCGTAGACCTGTCGAAAGTTGGGAACCGAAGGCTCGAAACGTCCAGCCGGGCCCCGGCCGAAGAGGGCGAACAGATTCCCGGTGATTCGTCGGGTCACCGGCGCCGGGCAGTAGCGCGCGCCGGGCGAGCACGGTGTCAGCGAAGCGATCCACGAGGTCATGCCGCTGTCGAAGATCCCGGCTCCAGTCTTCGGGTCGGTCCAGTACGTCGTGTCGGCATAGAGGAATCCCTGTTGAGACCCAGTCTCGCTCATCGCGTCCGAGAGGCTGAGCGGTGAGTGCATGAGGATCTCGAGGTCGCCCGGGTGATCGCCGGGATCGAACTCGTCGAGGTCGCCCGTGACCACTCCCGGCACGGCCGAGCCGGGTCGGAGCCCGGTGCCGCGCAGGATCCACGCGGGCGCCCCGCGGGCGGCGACCAGTGGTCGAGGTTCCGCTCCGCTCAGGAGGTAGCCGACGTATTGCTCGCCGACAAACCCAATCTCTGGCCAGTTGGCGGGCGGTGAGCCCCACGTGTTGCCGGTCACTTCGAGTGGGTTGCCCTTGCCGTCAAGGGGGTCGGCCGCCGCATCGCGGTAGTCGACCTCCTCGCGGTCCGTTCCCAAGGGCGAGGCCTGGAGGCGCACGTGTCGCAAGATGGCGCTCGCCCCGAAGAAGATCATGTTCACGCCGTGGGCCTCGGCGCTGTCGGCTGCCAGGCGTTCGGTCAGCGACCAGCACTCGTCGTGGCCGAGGGACATCATCGTCCGGTGAGCAGGCAGCAACGCCGGATGCTGCTCGACGGTGACATCTGTGACGTAGGTGACATCGAGACCCGCTTGCTCGACGAAGCGCACGAGCGGGTACTCGCTACTGAGGAAGTCTCCGGCGCCGTCGCCGTAGTCGTAGGGTCGGTCGAACGAGACGACGCGGGCGCGGTTGCACTCCGGGTAGACGCCGGGCGGGCACGTGCCCGGGCCGCCGTAGAAGTCGTAGCCGCCGTAGAGGTTCCACGCCTGCCAGGTATAGACGTCGCTTTTCAAGACGTAGGTCGCCGTGCTGGTCGGGTTCCAGACAGTCAGCGGGACGTAGCTCTGCTGGCCGCCGCTTCCGACGAGCTTGAGAAGGTAGTCACCCGGGACGAACGCATTCGTGATCTTGAAGGTGAGCGTCGGCTTCCAGTTGTCACAGGCGACCATGTTCGTCCCGGCTGTCAGCGGACACGGTAGCTGGCGACGCCCGGAGACCTCGGGTGACCGCCACGCGAGCCGGGCGCCCTTCGCCCGGTAGTAACCCATCCGATAGGCCTCGACGTGCAGACGCCTCGCCGTCGTCGAAACGTAGAGCGTGACATGGTCGCCACGTGCCGCATACGTCGTGGACGCGAACCCGGCGATCGAGCCCGGCGTGCCCGGAGGGATCTCCCAGTGTGTCGTGCCCGGACGCTCGTTCTCCTCGACGACCCAACGCGCCTGCATCCCATTAGGGCTCATCGTCGTGGCGCCCTTCTTGCCCGGAGCCGGCTTGTGCCGGGCACTCTGGGGTACCGGCCCGGTGTGATCGTGTCGCACGGCGGTCACGCCGCCCGATGGGGCGGTGAGCGCCAGGGCGGTGGCGATCACGAAGGCCGCACCGGTGAGCTGGGCGCGGCGGCTCAGCACGCCGGTCCTCCGAAGGGGCGATCGTGCCCGAGGCGCCGTGGTCGATCCGCGGTCAAACGATCCTGGAGCCCGGCGAAGCCCGGACGGGCTGTCGCGCGCCGGGCGAAATGCCGACTCGTTGTCATCGTGGGCCCTGTTCTGCGGTGTCTTCACCAGCGTAGGACTGTACGTCGACGGCGATCGGGGCTGTGGCCGCGGCGCGACGAAGAGGGCGACTGTGTACGGCACGTGGCGACCCGGGCGTGCCGTGTCGTCCACCGACTCCCGCTTCTCGCCTCGATACATTCCGCCAACGCTCGATCGGAGCAGCGGCGCGCCCTCCGGCCGATGGTTCGGGTCCTGGTCCGACCTGCCAGGGCCCCTCGGGTTGTCGTTCGTCGGCGAGGGGATCAAGACGATCGAGCGCTCGCCGCGCTCGCCTGCGAGGAGTTCAGGGTTGCTTTTGCCCCCTGCCGGCCGAGACCGAGGCCGCATTCCGCCACGCTGGCCACCCGGCATGCCCAGACAGCCCGCGGCCGTCACCCGTCAAGCCGCCACTTCTGTGTGGCTCGGCCAAGGTCGTTGCCTTGGCGCCCTGGCGCTCGTCCGGGACCTAGTCCCCTGGTCAGCTCGCGTCCTCGGTCCCCAGACTTGCCGGAAGTGCAGCTGGCAACGTTGGCGGTAGACAGGACGGCTGATCGACGGGGCAAGCCGCTTCCATGAGACGGCTGGGCCGCAGGCGGGCCAATGCGATGACCGAGCTTGCCGGCGCGCCGCGAGTCGGGGACGGCGACCGCCAGTGCCCGCTTCCGGGCGTCGAGCAGGTCGCCCGGCCGTCCGGTTCCGCGTTCAGTCCGGGCGTCCCGCGTCACGAAGCCAGGCGCGAGCTGATCGTGCTCGTCGTCGTCGTCGGTGTCCTGATGACGGCGGTCGATACGACGATTGTGGTCCTCGCCCTCCCGGCGATGGAACGGTCGCTGCACATCGCGCTCTCGGCTGTCGTCTGGGTGATCGTCGCTTACATCCTCGTCGTCACGGTCCTCGCGACTCAGGTCGGTCGTCTTGGCGACATGTTCGGTCGGACGCGCATGTACGAGCTCGGCTTCTTCATCTTCATCATCGGGTCGGCCCTGTGCGCCACGGCCACCAGCGAGACGACGATCATTGTGTTCCGCATCGTCCAAGGCCTCGGCGGGGCATTCCTCACCGCCAACAGCGGCGCGGTCCTGGCGGACGCCTTCCCTAGACAGGATCGGGGGAAGGCCTTCGGATACAACTCAATTGGTTGGAACGCCGGGGCAATCCTCGGGATCCTGCTCGGCGGTCTCATCATCACCTACGCCTCGTGGCGGTGGATCTTCTGGATCAACGTGCCGACGGGGACGGCGGCTTTGGCGTTGGCGCTCAAGGTCCTGCCCGGCAACAACCCGCGCCACCGGCAGCGTCTCGATCTCATCGGCATGGCCCTTCTCGGTGCCGGACTCTTCGGCGTGCTCTGGGCGATGACGAAGCTCGCGACGTCGAAGCTGTCGGGCTCGCTCCTCGTCGCCCTCGTCGGCGGCGGCGTCCTGTTGGTGATCTTCGTGTTCGTCGAGCGCCACCGCGCCGCTCCGCTGGTCAACCTGCGGCTCTTCCGGATACCGACGTTCTCCCCAACGCTTCTCGCTGCGCTTTTCCAGGGTCTTGCGAACTTCGCGGTGCTGTTCCTCGTCCTTATGTACCTCCAGGGCGTGCGTCGTCTCTCGCCTCTCGAC
>JBEKLG010000140.1:0-4684 GCA_050010315.1 Acidimicrobiales bacterium | reverse complement strand
GCTGTTGCAGGTCCCGCATCAGGTTGAGGATCTGGGCCTGGATGGAGACATCGAGAGCCGAGACCGGCTCGTCGGCGACGATGAGCTTCGGGTTGAGCGCGAGCGCCCGGGCAAGGCCGATCCGCTGACGCTGGCCGCCAGAGAACTCGTGCGGGTACAGATCGGCCGCGCCGGCGGAAAGGCCGACCTCGGCGAGGAGCTGGACGACGCGTTGGTTCTGCGAGCGGCGGTCGCCGATTCCCTGGACGACGAGCGGCTCGCGGACGATGGTCTTGACCCGCATCCGCGGGTCGAGCGAGGAGTACGGGTCCTGGAAGATCATCTGCAGGTCGCGCCGCCCGTGCCGCAGCGCCCGTCCCCGGAGCTTGGTGACGTCGGTCGATTCGTAGCGCACGGTGCCCGACGTCGGGTGCTCGAGGGCGACGACGAGACGGCCGATCGTCGTCTTGCCGCACCCGGACTCGCCGACGAGCCCGAAGGTCTCACCGCGCCGCACCGAGAACGAAACGTCCGAGACCGCCTGGACGGTGCCGATCTTGCGCTGGATCACCGCGCCGGAAACGACGGGGTAGTTCTTCACGAGGTTCACGACCTCGAGCGCTTCGTCGCTCACATAAGCGGGTGATGCGGTGTCGGCACGCTTCGGCGCGGCGGCGACGGTCGTCGCCCCGTCGGGGGCGACAACTATCCCGCGGCGTGCCAAGCGCTCCTCCCTCGTCGCCGTCACCGGGTGGTAGCAGGCGTAGAGATGGGCCTCGCTTGTGGCGGCGTCGCCGGCGCCGGGAGCGGGCGCCTGGAGCGGGCCAGGCGGTTTTGGCGCCGGAGGGATTGCCGCCTGGTGCGAGAGGGCCGGCTCGTCGCGGCGGCACTCGTCGGTCGCGTAGCGGCAGCGGGGGGCGAAGCGGCAGCCGACGAGCGTCCCCGAGAGATCCGGCGGCAGGCCGGAGATCGAGAAGAGCCGCCGCGCCCGGTCCTGATCGAGGCGGGGGATCGACTCGAGCAACGCCTCGGAGTAGGGATGGTGCATCGAGCCGAACAGCTCCTCGGTCGTCGCGCTCTCGATGATCTTGCCGGCGTACATCACCATGACCCGGTCGGATCGAGCCGCGATCACCCCAAGGTCGTGGGTGATGAGGATCACCGCCATCTTCAGCCGTTGGCGCAGCTCGTCGATCAGGTTGAGGATCTGCGCCTGGATGGTGACGTCAAGCGCCGTCGTCGGCTCGTCGGCGATGAGGAGCTTCGGCTCGCAAGCGAGCGCGATGGCGATCATCACGCGTTGGCGGAGCCCCCCGGAGAGCTGGTGCGGATAACTGGCGAGCCGCTCGGCGGGGCGCGGCATGCCGACGAGCGTGAGGACCTCGAGCGCACGCCGGTAGGCCTCGGCCTTGCTCACCTTGCGGTGCAACCGGACGACTTCGGCGATCTGGCGGCCGATTTTCCACGTCGGGTTGAGCGAGGTCATCGGGTCCTGGAAGATCATCCCGATCTCGTTGCCGCGCACGGTGCGCATCTGGCGCTCGTCGTACGGGGCGAGGTCGCGTCCGAACAGTCGGATCGAGCCCCCCGTGACGTGGCCGACAGCCGGGAGGAGTTTCATGATCGACAGCCCGACCGTTGTCTTGCCGCAAGCGGACTCGCCGACCAGCCCGACGCATTCGCCGGGGTTGACGTGGAACGAGACGTCCTCGACGGCTCTGACGTTCGCCGTGCGGAGGTGGAACTCGGTGTGGAGGTTCTCCACCTCGAGCACCGGTGTGGGTGGCGCCACATCCGCGTCCTGCGCAGACATCGACCAAGGCCTCCTCGGCTGAAAACCCCGGTTACGTTCCGCGTTCAGCGCCGCGCAACGAGACCCGGGAGAACGACCCCGCTGGAAAACCTGCTCCGCGCCCGAAAAGTGGCGCGGGCCAGATCCAACATCGTACCGGCTCGTGCGACCCCGGCCCAGCCAGGTCGCCGGGCGCGGGCGCCGCTCCCGCGGCTGCGAGGGCCCCAGACGGCAAAAGGGCGTAGGTTGGCGCGCCGATGACGCGGGTCGCCGTCCTGGGTGCTTGCGGGAGGATGGGGATTACGGTCTGCGCCGCGGTCGCTGCCGCGGACGACCTCGAGCTCGTAGCCGCCGTCGACCCGAGAGGTGACGACGCCGGGTTCGTGTCACCGGCGCCCACGGGCGTCGCGACCAGCCGGTCGATCGAGGCGCTCGAGGATGCCGGCGCCGAGGTCGCGATCGATTTCACGAGCCCTGCGGCTGCTCTCGAGAACCTCGAGTGGTGCGCGGCGCACGGCGTGCACGCCGTCTGTGGGACGACAGGGATCGACGGTGCCGGCCTCGAGCGTCTGCGGGCGGCCTTCGGGCCACCGGATAGGCCGAACGCGATCCTTGCCGCGAACTTCTCGATCTCGGCGGCTCTCATGATGCGTCTCGCCGAGCTGGCGGCACCTTTCTTTTCCGGCGTCGAGGTGATCGAACTCCACCACGACGAGAAGCGGGATGCGCCTTCGGGGACCGCGCTCGAAACGGCGCGCCGGATCGCCGCGGCGCGCGAGGCCTCCGGGGCCGGCCCGTTCGGCCGGGACCCGACGACGACGTGGTCCTGCGAGGGGGCACGCGGCGGCGTGGCGGCCGGCGGGATCCACGTGCACTCCGTCCGGCTCGCCGGTCTCGTCGCGCACCAGGCGGTGCTCTTCGGCGGACCCGGCCAGTCGCTCACCATCCGGCAGGATTCCTACGACCGGATCTCGTTTGTGCCGGGCGTGCTTCTGGCGACGCGTCGCGTGGCCTCGACGCCGGGGTTCACCCTCGGGCTCGACGCGCTCTTGGCGATCTAGCTGTCGTCGCGACCGCCCCCGGCGAGGTCGTCTTTGTGCCGCCGGCGTCGTTTGGCAGGCGATCGCGCCACACTGGCCCGGGACGGGGCGCGCGGCCGCTTGGCGGGCGGAGGGCGCCGATATGCTCGGCCGGGACGGAAAAGCCGTCCCTCGAACGGGCCGTGCGTCAGGCGTTGTCGGGCAGGGTCGGCGGACAAGCCGGCGGGTTCCACGCTCCGAAGTGTGGAACCCGGCGAGCCATTCTCGACGGGTCGGTTGTGCATCCTTAAGCGAAACGACGATGGGGGGATCTCGATGAGCGGACAGCGGATGAACCGCTGGATGGGACTACTCGGCCTGATAGTTCTCATCTTGTTATTTGTCGGATTTGGCCCGTTAAGCGGGAGTAGTCCCGGAGAAAACGCTTCAGGACTGAAAGTGATCGCCTACTGGAATGCCCATCAGACGATCGGATGGGCGCAGATCCCGGTCATCGGTGTCGGACTTGCTCTGATGGTCCTGTTCGTCAGCCAGTTACGGAATGTTCTGCGCGGCGCCGCTGACGATCACGGCCCCCTACCGAGCGTCGTCTACGCCGGCGGGCTGATCTTTGTCGCCGATCTTGTTGCAGCCGGAGCCCTGCTCCATGTTCCACTTCTGCTTGCTGCTCACAATCATCAAGCGGGTATCGCCCAGACCTTGAATTTCGTGGACCAGAACAACGAGCTGCTATTCCTGTTCGGGATCGCCCTGCTGGCGCTGTCTGCCGGTGTGGCGATTCTCACCGGATCCTTGCTTCCCAAGTGGCTGGGATGGGTCTCGATTGCCGTTGGTTTGGTGTGCTGTGCGGGACCGATTTCATGGTTCGGCATTCTTGCGTTTGGAATATGGATACCGGTGCTCGGCTTTGTGATCCAAGCAAAGACGAAGTCTTTGACTCAAGCCGCCTGAGATTCTGAAAAGCAGTTTGGAAGTCGTTCACGGGCGACTCGCAAGTGGAACTTCATGAGCAAATGGTGGGGTACTACTGAACGCCGGGCAGGTGTGGCAGCGCGGCACTCATGCGATGCTCATCGCACTACGTCGCACAACCTCCGAGCGCGATCTCGAAGTGCATATGTAGACTGACCGAGCATCACGACCACAAGCAATGTGATGGGGATCGCGAGCACATCCTCACTCGGCGCTCGCGAGATCCAATCAAGGGAAGATCCGATCTGGATCGTCAAGGCGGCTAGGCGCTAGCCGGGGGAGCAGAATCATGCGACGCTGGACATTTGACCTGATCATGTCGATGCTGGGGGCGCTATTGGTCATCGTCCTCGCTGCTGCGGGCGCGCTGGCGCTGTGGGGGTACACGTACACGAGCGACAACGTTCACAGCCAGCTCGCCGCCCAGGAGATCTACTTCCCGTCCAAGGCTGAGATCACCCCGCCGGCACAGAGGCCCTTCCTCCTTCAGTACGCGGGGCAGGAAGTGCTCACCGGCGCGCAGGCCTATGCATACGCCCAGAAGATCGCCTCCGACATCTACGGATTGCCGTACCACGGCGTTTACGCCAGAATCGCAACGGCTTCCATAGAGCATCCGAAGAACCAGACGCTCGCCACGGACAAGACCATTGCTTTCGAAGGAGTAACACTGCGCGGTCTTCTACTCGAGGCCTACGCCTTCTCGACGTTCGGGACCGTCGCCTTATGGGCGAGCATCATCTCGTTCATCCTGGCGGGCGTGATGCTCATCTTGAGCATCCTCAGCTTTATCCACCTGGGCCGGGTTTCCTCGGCTGAGGAGTTCCCGAAGTCCCAGAGCACAACTTCGTGACCGCTTAAGAGTCATCTTGCCGCAACGCCTTCGGATCAGCGTGCCCCT
>JBEKLG010000139.1:0-4699 GCA_050010315.1 Acidimicrobiales bacterium | reverse complement strand
CGAAGGACGTCATGTCGTTCGAGGGGCCGGTTCCGCACTTGGTGGCGAAGGTTGCCACGCTCGAAAATCGTTTCGGACGGGTGCAAGTCATCGAGAACGAGACGCTGACGATCCCGGGTTCGACCGAGACGTACCAGTTGCGTGCGGAGGCTTCACACGGGGCGTTCAGCGGGCCGCTCTTGTCGCTCGTCTCTGGCCGTTATCCCTCGACGCCCGCCGAAGTTGCGGTAACGAAAGGTGTCGCGTCGGCGTTCGGTCTTCGGATCGGGTCGACGTGGACCGAGGACGGGATCGGACGACGCGTTGTCGGAATCGCCGAGGATCCTCTCGACACCCTCGACGAGTTCGCGCTCGTCGTGCCGGGCCAAGTTCGCTCGCCGAGCGATAGCGAGCTGCTCTTCGACGCCCCGCTCGCCGATGTTTCAAAGCTCGGGCCGAACGTAGAAAGCCTTTCGCAGGCCGAGTCGAACAACCCGTTGAACCCCGTGACGATCATCGCCATGGTCGCGGTGCTCGGGATGGTGCTTATCGCACTCGTCTCGGTCGGCGGGTTCACGGTGCTCGCGCAGCGTCGCCTGCGATCGCTCGGCTTGCTCGCCGCAACCGGTGCGACGACGAAGAACGTTCGGCTCGTCGTGAAGACCAACGGTGCCATCGTCGGCGTCTTCGGAACGGTCGTCGGGGCCGCGATCGGACTCGTCGTGTGGCTGATCTATCGCCCCACAATCGAGGGGACCGCGCACCACGTGATCGGCGCGTTCCAACTTCCCTGGATCGTGATCGCCCCCGCGATGGGACTCGCCGTCGTCGCGTCGTATCTCGCCGCCCGCCGCCCGGCAAGAACCGTCGCGATGGTGACGGTGCACGCGGCGCTCTCAGGCCGGCCGATGCCACCGAGGAAGGTCCGCTGGTCGGTGGTGCCAGGCGCGGTTTTCTTCGCCATCGCGTTCGTCTTGCTGTCGTTCTCCACCGTTGCCGGCGGGGCTTCGCCGAACACGCCTTTTCTCGTCTTCGGTCTGATTGCGCTCATCCCGGCGGTGATCCTGCTCGCGCCGTTCTGCCTCGCGCTCGCCGCGCATATCGGGCGTCTCATGCCGATCGGCCCTCGGCTCGCGTTACGCGACCTGTATCGCTACCGCGCCCGGTCGGGGTCGGCGATGGCGGCGATCAGCGTTGCGGTGCTGGCCGCAGTCGTCACCGCCGCTGCCGCGTCCTTGCGCTACGGCCAATACCTCGACTACGCGGGTCCGAATCTCGCCTCGAACGAGGTCGTCGCCTACACGCCTCTTCCTGGCGGAACAATTGTGAGCGGACCGGGAATGAAGCCCCATCCGACGCCGAAGCCGCCGCCGATGGCGACCCTCGATGCAAAAGTCCACGAAATCGCGACGGCGCTCGATGCCAAATCGACGCTCGAGCTATTCCAGACGAACGCGATCCTGCAGCGCGCCGCGTCCGGGCGGAACTGGTCCGGCGCGATCTACGTCGCGACTCCCCAGCTGCTGCGCGCGTTTGGGATCAGGGCGTCGACGGTCAACCCGGACGCCGACGTCTTGACGTGGCGACCGGGAATTGCCGGTTTGTCGCAAATGCAGTTGACGTGGGGCAACGGGGGCGGCGGATCTCCGTGTCCAAAGAGCTCGTGCATTTGGGACCCGAAGATCCAATACGTCGCCTCGCTCCCTTCGGGGACATCGGCGCCGAACACCGTGTTTACGCCGCACGCGATCCGAATGCTCCACCTGCAGACCTCCCTCGCCGGTTGGTTCATCGTCACGAATCATCCCCCCACGGCCGCGCAGACCCGCAACGCCCGCCTCATCGCTGCAGAGGTCTCCGGAATGAGCATCGAGACGAAGTCGAGCGCGCCCCCGGGATACGAGGTCATCGATCTCGCGACGGTGTTCGGGATCGTGCTCGCGCTCGCCATCCTCGCGATGAGCATCGGCCTCATCCGGAGCGAGACCGCAGGCGAACTCCGCACGCTCGCCGCGACAGGAGCGAGCGGATGGACGCGTCGAACGATCACCGCCGCGACGGCCGGGGCGCTCGGATTCTTCGGGGCGGTACTCGGCACCTTCGCGGCGTACTTGGGACTCGTCGCGAACGTGCGATCGAACACTCTGAACGGCGGCGAGTCCGCGTTGATGAGCACGGTGCCGGTGAACAACTTGCTCGAGATCCTCGTCGCGATGCCGATCGCGGCGGCGATCGTCGCCTGGCTGCTCGCGGGGCGCGAACCTGCCGTCATTACGCGTCAGGCGATCGAGTGACCATACCGCGACGACCCCGCTCATTCGACGCCTGAGGCGCGCGGGCTGATCGATCGAAGTTCGGGAAGTCTGTGCGCCGTCGTCAGCCTCAGTCCTGCCAAACCGTCCAGCTCGGGCGCGTTTGGACTCGTCCGGATTGATCCACGAACGGGTTCGTTCCAGCGTCTCGCGAAGATTCCGGCCGTCGCCTACTACTTCGGCGTACCGTCAGTCGCGTATTGCGATGGATCGCGATTCGTGCTCCTGGCGTCGCGGTTGTATCGCTTCGAGCTTTCGTAGCAGAGGTTGTCGGTCGGACATGAACCTCGACCCGGCGGTCGGGGGCACCATGAAAAGTCGTAGCATGAGGCGCGTGTCCAAGGCCAACAAGTTCGGATTGAGCGGCGTCATCATGGTCGCGCTCGGACGTGGGGCCGCGGCGGGCCGATTGCCGAGAAACCTGTTCGCTGGCATTCGCCTCCCGTCAACGTTGCGCAGCGATGAGGCGTGGCACGCCGGGCACCTTGCCGCCGCCTCGGCGCTGACGGTTTCGGGTGTTGGCCCGATTGCGGTGGCGACGATCGTGGGAGCGACAAGACCAGGTCCCCGCGCGCAGGCCGTTCTGTTCCGTATCGGATCTGCATGGTTACTCGGCTGGCTGGGCCGCGCGACCTTCCTGGCAAGCCGGGCGGCACGGGCGGAGGACGTCAGCTAGATCCAGTCATTTCGCCTGGTGCGAGGCGAGAAGGCACCGAGGGGGAGTGCTCGTACCCTCGGTAGCCCGCCCTCGATCTCGAACCAATAAGCAGCGTCACGCACCTGATGCGATGAAGGGGCGGGGCCTCCGCCCCCCGTGAAGATTCGAGCGTCGCGAGCGACACTCGGGTTTCCACAAACACCTCGACAAGAGGAGGAGGCCCCTATGGAGCGACAGTACGTCGGAATCGACCTGCACCGTCGCAGCTCGACGATCTTCCGCATGAACGAAGACGGCGAGCTGCTCGGCTGTGAGCGCATCTTGAGCCAATCTGCCGAGCTCGCCGCGGCGATGGCCGAGGCGGGCGAGGCGCCCGAAGTCGTCCTCGAGTCCACCTATGGCTGGTACTGGGCGGCGGACGTCTTGCAAGCACTCGGCTGTAACGTCCACCTCGCCCACGCGCTCGGCAACAACTGGGGCAACCGCCGGGTGAAAAACGACGAGCGCGACGCCAAGGACCTGGCGGCGATGCTCCGACTCGGACGCTTGGCAGAGGGATGGATCGCCCCACCAAGAACGAGGGAACTGCGCGAGCTTGTCCGCTACAGGGCGTCGTTGGTGGGCAACCGAACGAGCGCCAAGGCTCAGATCCACGGGGTGATGGCGAAGAACGGTGTGTTGCCTGTGGTCCAAGAGATGTGGGGACCGGCGGGTTCCGCCCAGCTCGACTCGTTAGAGCTTCCCTTCGCCTATTCCCTCCGCATCGAATCGCTGCGCGATCTCTTGGAGCTCTACGAGCGCGAGATCGACATGCTCGATCGCCACATCCATCGTCAGCTGAGAGACGACCCCGGCTACAAAACGATCACGAGGCTGCCCGGCGTCGGCAAGGTCACCGCGGCGATCTTCATCGCCGAGATCGGTGACATCTCCCGGTTCTCAAGCCCAAAGAAGCTGTGCTCCTGGGCCGGGCTCACCCCAAGACACCGCGAATCCGACGAGGTCGTCCACCGCGGCGCGATCACAAAGCAAGGGTCACCCCTCGTGCGGTGGGCCGCGATCGAGGCCGTCGGCAACTACCGCCGGCGCGGTGGCGAGAAGTTGCGCGCCGATTACCAGCGGATCGCCGAGCACCGCGGCAAGTACAAGGCGCGTGTGGCGGTCGCCCGAAAGCTTCTCACCCTCGTTTACTACGGGCTTCGAGACGGGGAGGTCCGTTGTCTCGAAGCGCATCAGGCCGCGTGAGCGGCGGACACGTTCCGGCGCGCGCTCGACTATCGCCGTGGCCCGCTTGCACTTCGCGCGGTCGAGCATCTGATTGAGCCCGTCGGATCGTGGCCGAAACCCATCATGTCGGAGATCGACGAATGAATGGCTGGCTGCAAGGCACGCCCATGACAGAGCCCCTTTAACAGTGATGGGAATCTCGAACACCGCATAGGCGTCGTCCTTTTCCAGGTTGCGCCGCTCGTCGCCGGCGTCAACGTCGAGCCCTTCGGGTGGCTTTGCCAACGTTGACCCCGGCTCCTCGCTGGCGCGCGCCCTCGTTCAGGACGACGTCACGAAATCAACGAAGAAAGAGCGGCCGAACCACTTGACACGGCCCCGCCCCTTCATGAACGGCGTTGAGGGGCACGCTGATCCGAAGGCGTTGCGGCAAGATGACTCTTAAGCGGTCACGAAGTTGTGCTCTGGGACTTCGGGAACTCCTCAGCCGAGGAAACCCGGCCCAGGTGGATAAAGCTGAGGA
>JBEKLG010000138.1:0-4702 GCA_050010315.1 Acidimicrobiales bacterium | reverse complement strand
CCGTCCGCGTCGGGACGCGCTGCTTGAAATGACGAGCGTCCTTGCCGACTGCGTCGGTAGCGCAAGAGCACGCTCTGGGTCAGCCCTGAGGAGTCGGAGAGCTGGACGAAGCCCTGCGTGGCGTTTTTGCAGCCCTGGCCGAGACAACCCCGCCCGCATCGACCCGCCGCCCTATCTCATCAGCCCAACCGTCTTCCCGATCAGACCATTTGCCTGAGCCCCACCAAGTACGGGCGCAAGGCTCCATGATCACGGCGCGGGACCCGCGGTTTGGCCGGCTACCTTGGCCACTCAGATCGTCCAATCTCGAGCGGCAGCCGTAGTTGCTGGGCGGAGCGGTCCCGCGATACAGAGCGACGGATCCGGTCACTGGTGCTGATATTCGTTCACTGACGCAATGGAACGAAAGCCTTGACGAGCGAGCGCGTTCACGCTTCCTTATCAGGCCATGACCTGGACGGCTGACGGAAAGCGCTTTCGTATTCCCGAACCGATGCCCAACCCAAGGAGTCCACCGCCCACCACATCGCTAAAGTAGTGAACGCCGGTGTGGATCCGGCTGTATCCGATCAGGGTCGCGAGACCGTATAGGAAAGGCGCCAGCCGAGGGAAGTCGGCGGTCACCGCAGCGGCAAATGCAGAACCGGAGGCCGTGTGGCCCGAGGGAAAAGAACTCGACCCGGGCATGCGTGCCCGGCGTCCTCTGACGACGTGCCTCCTATCCGGTCGCTCCCTCGGGACGAGCTGCTTCGCCACAAGGTTGGCGGCGACCGACGCCGCGCCGGCGGCCGTCAGACCGCGAAGGGCCGCGCCTCGGCCCCGCTTGCCACCTGCTGTGGCGAGTGCAACCGTGATCGCAATGCACATCCGTGAGTAGCTAGCGGCGTCCGTGAGCCAAGTCACGAGTGGGTCCAATGCCGGAGTCGGTGTGCTGGCTACCGCGTCGTAGATGGCACGGTCGAGCGTCCCCACCTCGTCGAGCATGCGACCGACCGAGTGGTGGTGAAGGGGCGGTGTCCCAGGATCGCCTTTCGACCGCGAGGACTGCGGGGGAACTGTCATGTCTCGTCACGTGCCTTTCGGTTGGGCACAATCCCGCTCGGCCGACCCCGGACCACCCGTGCGAGGCCGACCAAGGTTGACGCGGCTAACCGCGAGTGAAGGAAGGCTGGTGACGCGCCGGACTGTCCGTAGGCGATACGAACCCGAAGTGCGCACGGTCGGATCGTGAAGTGGAGCGGAGGACTCCAAGTACGCGCCTCGCCATCGGCGGCGGCGGCAAGTGACGGCGGTCCTTGGATCTCGAGTTCCCTGGCGGTCCATTCGCGCCAGCCGCGATAGCGCTCGGGATGACCCGCGGCTTCGAGAGCCACGAGCCGGTTGACATCTGCCGTGCGGTTGATCGTAAGGGCCACGACTCCGAGCACTCCGGCGTCCAGATGGGCGCGTGAGCCGAACCCCATCACACTCGACAGCGCGTACTTGTTGTTCGAGACCTCGATGAGCTGCGCGTCTGAGATGACCGCTTCAGGGCCTTCAAGGCGGAGTCCAGGCGGTTCAGCGTCGGCTCCCAACAGGTCCGGTAGCGTCTCGGCCACCGTCCGGCGTTTGGCCTTACGGTACCGATCCGAGGAGACGATCCGGGCGTAGAGACCCAGTGACACGTTGTTGACGAAAACCTCTCCGTTCACCTCTCCTAGGTCGATAGTGGTCTCGCGGGCAGCTTTGAAAGCATCGAGCGCGCCCAAAGGATCGTCACGGTCGATCCCGAGATCAAGAGCCAGATGGTTGCGCGTGCCGGCTGGAACGCAAACAAAGGGCAATCCGTGCGCTGCCGCGACCGACGCCACGACTGCTTGTGAACCATCACCCCCCGCCATGCCCAAGGCGTCTGCGCCGCGCGCGACTGCGAGCTCGGCGAGTGCTCGCAGGTCATCGCCAGGATTCAACAGCACCGGTTCGACGCCTCGACGACGTGCCTCGGCGACCAGATGTAACCTCTCGACCTTACCGTCTCCCGATAGGGGGTTCATCAAGAGAACCCCACGTCTCGTAGGTGGTACACCGTGCCACCGGTGGGCGAGTGCCTGACGAACCTCCCAACGAAGGGCAGCAGTCCCCAATGCCGCGGCAACCGCAATCCCGATGACACCGACTATCACCGCCACGGCGCCCCGACCTGCCGCCACAATGCTGGCGACCGTCGCCGCAACAAGGACAACAGCCCCAACTGCCGCCCACCACCGAAAACGTCTATTGGTGGCAGCGATCCACATCGCTGAAATACCGAGAGCTCCGGCCGCCAACGCGACCATCACGTATGGCAGGTCCCGAGCCGTGAAGATGACGAGTACCACGACAGCAACACCAAATGCCAGCAGTGCCCCTCCAGCCGCGATCCGCGACTTGATCGGGGGCCGACTCGACCGATCCTCTGCCGCCAGCGACCTACGTTTTCTTGGTTGCATCGACCGCGCGACCTTAAGAGCTGGCCGGCCTTGGCGAGTGGGGTGGGATTGCCATGAGCCAGTCGAGCAGCCGGTCGACCGAACGGCCGCAACTGCCGACAGAACCGACAGTACCACCACGGCGTGGTCAAACCGCTGGTCCGCTGGCCCGGGAAGCCTTCGAGTTCAATCTCGTCGCTGGATCAGCCATCATCTCACCCACTCCGTGGGCCCTTCGGCCCCCATTTGAATAGCAGCCACTTCGTGACGCACCTGAGCGACTCGGCGTCTGCGGCAGAACCGTTGGGCCAGATAGCGTCATTACCCGTGAGCACCCGTCGAGCGCCGTTTGTGCCGTTTGACCTCTCCTCCTCGTCGGCTTTGCTGCTTCCTTCGTACCTCTCTCCCCACCGTCAGCGGCAATCTTCCGACAGTCCGTTTCTGTAGGCATCACGCGACCGCGGGAAGGACCCGCACGCCGACCCCGCCAGTCCTTTCAGCTGAGAACTTCCGGGCAGCTTTGGCGTAGGCGCGCAGCGGAGGGGCAAGGGGACGAGACGGCGGGACGAGGCGGAGGATCTCTTTACGGGTGCTTCGGAAATGAGCGAGGTGCGGTAGCAGTGATCGGTCTCGTGCTCGCGACAGTTGCTTACGCCCGACCGGCATGTCTGAAGGAGCGGGGTCGTGTCAATCGCGCGGCTGTGATTTCTCGTCGTAGGACCGATGGCGATCGTCGAGACGATCTGAGATTGGGCGCGTGTCATCGCTGACTCTCGGGGTTATCGCGTTAGTCCGGCTGTTCTGGGCGGTCACGAAACCGCTTTGGTTCGCACCAAGTTCTCTCGCTCAGAGATCGCGAGAGGGGCAAGCTCGGTTGCCCAGGCATGTCTTCGCCGAGTTGCTCGGCATGGTGTGTTCCGGCCGCGAACGGGCGGGCTCAATCACTTCGCCGGCTGCGCCACTCTTTTCGAGCGGGAGCCCTGCCGTTCAACGAGCTCGCGCCCGTCCGCGTCCGAGCTTCACGCCGCCTTGGGGCTCGCGAGACAGCGAATCTCGCCATCTCTGAGCCCGTAGTAGACGAGCGTGAGAACCTTGCGGGCGATGGCGACCGCGGCCTTGTTCTTGCCGCGGCGCTCGGCGATCGACTGGAACGACGCCTCATAGATGCCGCCGTGATAGCGGGCGACTGTCTCGACGGCCGCCCAGCGGACAAGACGCGAGCCTTGCTTGGTGATCCGGCCGCGGTGCACCTTGGTGTCGGACTCGCGATGGATCGGGGTGAGCCCCGCCCACGAGCAGAGCGCCTCGGGTGAAGAAAAGCGTGTCACGTCGCCGATCTCGGCGACGAAGATCGCCGCCATCACCTCGCCGACCCCATAGATCGCCGGGACGGCCTTGTAGCCGGGATCGTGACGCAGCAACCGGTGGGTCTGGCGGTCGATCTCGAGGATCTCGCGGTTGAAAAAGCACACCAGGTCACGCAGTACCTCGATGCGGTGCGAGTAGGCACGAGGAACCTCCAGCGTGTCGAACTGGGCGGCGCCTCCGACTCCCCACATGTCGTTGCGCAGGGGCAACACACCGTTCTTCGCGAGCACCGCGTGCGCCTGGGCCTTCGCCCCGGTGCGCATGCACGAGAGCTTGGCCCGAAAGCGCACGAGCTCTCGTAGCTCACGAGTCTCCGGCGGCGCGATCCAGCACTCGGCGAGACGTCCGAGGCGCAACAGATCGGCGAGGTCGTGCGCGTCCCGCTCGTCGTTCTTCACTCGACGATGACCCCAGTCATTGCCGTGCGGGTTAGCGAGGTGGACCCGATAGCCGAGGTCCTGGAGGAGATCGGCTGCCCAGTACCAGCCATAGGTGGCTTCGATGATCACATCACTGCCAGCCGGAGCCGCGCACACTGCCGCGGCAAACTCGCCCGGGTCGTTGTCGATCCGCACGCTCGAGCGCTGGTCGCCATCCCCGCCGAGGCGCACGATGACCGAACGGCGGCGGTGCAGGTCGATCCCGACGTACTCTCGTTCCATAGGGGCCTCCCTTTTCGTGGAGCTGGTGTGAGAAGCCCCAGTCTTGATTCTGCGACTGGAACCTTCACGGGTAGCGGAGGCCCCGCTCCTTCATCGCATCACTTCGGGGCGAGGGCCTTGACATCTAATCGCCGCGCGTTATGTGGCACTCACGACTGCGCGTAACGCCGAATATGTCCCGACCGGCTAGCGGCAATGTCTGCAGCAGCGGTACCACAGAAGAAC
>JBEKLG010000137.1:0-4704 GCA_050010315.1 Acidimicrobiales bacterium | reverse complement strand
CGGCGTCTCGCCAGCGAGATGTCGTTGAGCACGCCGTCCCGCTGCCAGGCCGCGAGCCGCTCATACGCTTGGCGCCCCCGTTCGATGCGCTTGGCACACAACACTTCGAGATCGACCGACAGAAGCGAGACCCGTCCGATCTCCCGGAGGTAGGCGCGGACGGGATCCGCGACCATCGTCGTCGTCGCGTCGACCGAACCCGAGCGCAGCGTTCGGATCGCCTCGCTCGTCTGTTGTTCACGACTCTGTCGGTTGCGGTGGGACGGATGGCCGCTCCGGGGCGCACGAGCACGTTCTTGGCGCGCCGTCTTCGTTCGTCGGCCGGCTAGCGGCGCGTCGGGCTCGCCTTCGAGCGGTGCGGCGCGTCCCATCATCCCGCCTCCTGCCGACGTTGCGTGAGCCACGCTACCAACCGCTGCGCGGCGTCCTTCGCGCCCGAGTCCCCACCTGGCCGCACGAGCGGATCCCGGAGGATCTCGAGTTCCGTCCTCAGCCAAGCGCCCGCCGTCAGCACGGCGACGACGTCCTCGGCCCGCCCTTCCTGTTCGGCGAGGCGCCCCTCGGCCTCGAGCTCGCGCAGCGCCTGTTCGCACCCTGCCCGCACGAGCTCGATGTAGGTTCCGCCGACGTCGAGCTCGTCAGGCACCTCGCAGACCGCGAGACGACGGAGCAGGTCACCGGCCTCCGGGTCCGCCTGCTCGATCGCCTGGGCGAGGCCCGGCGAGCCGGTGAGGGCGCGGTAGGCATTCCGCTGCACGGGGTCGACGAACAGCACCTCGTCGAAGCGGCCGCGAACCTCGTCGGATCGGTCGAGCGTGAGAAGCAGGGCGTCGCGTCCCGCTCTGAGCTCGGGGCGCAGTTCCGGCGTCCTTCCGCCGAGGCGCTCTGAACCCGGGGTCGCCGCGCCCAGGCCGTCACGGTCGCCCGAGCGGGATCCCCATCCGCCGTCGCGCTCGCGCCCGTCGTCGTGCTGCGGGCGGGATCCCAACTCGACGAGAACCTCGCGCAGTCGATTGGGGTCGAGGCGGGTCCGGTCGGCCACTTTGACGAGGTACTGGTCACGGACGAGTTCGTTCGGATGCTCGGCGATGGCGGCGAGCGCCGCCTCGGCCGCCCGGCTGCGGCCCTCGGGTGTGCGCAGGTCGTGCGCGCCGAGGGCCTGTTCGACGCGGAAGCCGAGGAATGGTTGAGCACGCTCGACCGCGCCGGCGAGCGCGGCCGGTTCGTGCTGGGCGAGATCGGCTGGGTCCGAGCCGACTGGCAGCTCGGCGACGGCGAGCTCGAGCTCGTGGCGTTTCTCCCACTGGTACAGGCGTGCCGCCGCCGCCTGTCCGGCGGCATCGGCATCGAAGCAGAGCACGACCTTCTCGGCGAAGCGCGCGAGCAAGCGGAAGTGGTCTTCGGTGAGCGCCGTGCCACAGGTTGCGACGACTCGGGGCACGCCGGCGATGTGGAAGCCGATCACGTCGGTGTAGCCCTCGCAGACGACGACCTCGCGGGCGCGGGCAATGTCCGACTTGGCCCAGTTCAGCCCGTAGAGCGTGCGGCGCTTCGAGTAGATCGCCGACTCCGGCGAGTTCCGGTATTTTGGCCCCGGTTCGCGCTCCAGGGTTCGCATCCCATCGGGGAGGATTCGACCCCCGAAGGCGATCGCCTGGTCGCCAGGGTCGAAGATCGGGAACATGATCCGTTCCCGGAAGGCGTCTTGGAGGCGGGCGCGTTCGCTTTCGTAAGCGAGTCCGGCCTCTCGTAGGACCGCGCCCGGTAAGCGCAGCGACCGCACGAGCTCGTCGAAGCCTGCAGGCGCGTAGCCGAGCCGGAACTTGCGGACGACCTCGCCGTCGTAACCCCGCGAGCGCAGGTACTGCCTCGCCTTGCCGGCGTCGGGGTGGCCGATCAGTCGCTCGTGGTAGAACTCGACGGCCGCGCTCATCGCTGCCAGCAGTTCCCGTCGCCGGTTGCGGTCTTCGCTCCGGTCGCGGTCGTCGTCGTAGCTGATCGTGATCCCGGCGCGGTTGGCGAGGCGTTCGACGGCCTCGACGAAATCGACCCCCTCCGTCGCCCGCACGAAGCTGATGGCGTCCCCCGAGGCTTGGCAGCCGAAGCAGTAGTAGAGGCCCTCTTCGGCGTTCACGCTGAACGAGCCGGTCTTCTCGGCGTGGAACGGGCAGAGGCCGACGAAGCGCCGGCCGACCCGCTTGAGGGCGGTCCGCTCGCCGATCAGCGCGACGAGGTCTGTCGCCGCCCGAACCCGGGCTACGTCCTCGTCGGGTATTGCCATGTCCCGGACGGTACCCGTTCGCCGCGCCGTTTGGTCGCGGGCTCGTTCAACGTCGCTCGCGTCGGCGCACGAAGCGCAGGGCTGACCAGTCGGCGTCGAGTGCCGCGACCTTGTTGTCGACGAGCCCGAGCGCGAGGCCGGCGCGCCGCACGACATCGTCGGTGAGGTCGCTTCTGTGGCCGCCGGCGCGACGCGGCCAGCAGATCCAGAGTGCCGCGGGTGGCGCAGTGGCGACGGCGCGGCATGCCACCGCGAGCCCGTCCGCGTTCCGGGCGAAGACGATTGTCACCTCCGCTGAAGCGAGGTCCGCTGCGCCGACACGGCCGAGAGGGAGGCGCCGCCTCGTTAAGTTGATCCCGCCGGGAAGATCGCCGGGCGACCAGCCCGGCGGGGCGCCGAGCAAGACGACCTTCGCGCCGTCGACGAGGCCGAGCTTTCCCGCCGGTCCGGCCCCGCCGGGCTCGGCTGATCCCCGGGCGGTCCCGGCGCCCGCTCGCGCCACGTCGCTCACCTGGGGAGCCGATGGTCGCGGTCGAATGGCCTCAGGACCGGACGCGGTCCTGCAGCTCGGAGACGACGTCCGAGATCGGCACCCGGACCTGGTTGGTCGTATCCCGTTCGCGGATCGTCACGGCCTGGTCATTCAGGCTGTCGAAATCGACGGTGACGCAGAATGGCGTGCCGATCTCGTCCTGTCGCCGGTAGCGGCGGCCGATCGACTGGGTGTCGTCGTACTCGCACATGAGCGCGATCTGGCAGCGGTGCAGCACGTCACGGGCGAGCGCGTCGAGTGGTGGCTTCTTCGAGAGGGGTAGCACGGCGGCCTGGAACGGCGCGAGCTGGGGGCGGAGGCGCAGCACCGTCCGCCTTTCTCCTCCGATCTCGTCCTCGTCATAAGCAGCGAGGAGAAAGGCCATCATCGCTCGCGTCGCGCCAGCAGACGGCTCGATCACGTGCGGTATGTAACGCTCGCCGGTCAACTGGTCAAAGCACTCGAGGCGGACACCGGAGTACGTGCTGTGTGCTTTGAGGTCGAAGTCGGTCCGGTTCGCGATCCCTTCGAGCTCGCCCCAGCCCCAGGGGAAGGCGAACTCGATGTCCGTCGTCGCCGACGAGTAGTGCGACAGGTCCTCGGGGGCGTGCTCGTAGAAGCGGAGACGGTCCTTACGGATTCCGAGCTTCTCGTACCAGGCGAGTCGTTCTTTGCACCAGTAGTCGAACCACCGCCCGGCTTCGGCCGGGGGGACGAAGAACTCCAGCTCCATCATCTCGAACTCACGGGTGCGGAAGACGAAGTTTCCCGGCGTGATCTCGTTGCGGAAGCCCCGGCCGAGCTGGGCGATGCCGAATGGCGGCTTGCGGCGCATCGTCGTCATCACGTTCGCGAAGTTGACGAACATCCCCTGCGCGGTCTCGGGGCGGAGATAGGCGACGGCGGACTCGTCGTCGACCGGACCGACGAAGGTCTTGAACATGAGGTTGAACGGCCGCGCCTCGGTGAGGTCCGCGGACCCGCAGTTCGGGCAGACGCCCCCGATCTCGTCGGCCCGCCAGCGCTCGTGGCAGGATCGGCAGTCGACGAGGGGATCGGCGAACGTCTCGAGATGGCCCGACGCTTCCCAGACCTTGGGGTTCGTGATGATCGCGGCCTCGATCGGCACGACGTCGTCGCGCTCGCGCACGATCGTCTGCCACCAAGCTTCCCGCACGTTCCGGAGCATCAGCGCGCCGAGCGGTCCGTAGTCGTAGGTCGAGCGGATGCCACCGTAGATCTCTGCCGAAGGGAAAATGAAGCCCCGCCGCTTCGCGAGGTTGACGAGCGTATCGAACTGTCCCGGATTCTCTTCGCAGGCGCGATCCGCGGCAGTGCTTTCCTCCGACATGGCCTGAGGATACCCCGTGTCGTCGCCAGCGGATCCGGGTGCTAGAGAGCAGCGCCTTCGGCCGTGCCCGACCTAGGCCGGCGTCGTCTCCTCGGCGAGGCGATGGCGTGTCGTGCGCAGCCGCCGGTCGAGGTGGTGTTCGACGGCCGAGGTCGTGAGGCGCTCTAACGCCTCGACGGTCGGTCCGTCCGGCTCGGCGAGCGCCCGGGCGAGCCCGCCGGAGCAGATGCGCCGGGCGAGCGCGACCACATCGGGCGACACCGCCTGACCTCGCCTGCAGTCGCGACAGAGGAACCCGCCCTCCCCGGCGTCGAACGCGACGAGGGGCGCGTCCCGACCGCAATGGGCGCAGGAGTCGGTGACCGGTCCGACGCCTTCGACAGCGAGGAGCTTCAGGCAGAACGCCGCCAGCGTGACCGGCGATGCCGTTACCTCCAGGCTGCGCAGCGCGCCGACGAGCAGCGCATAGAGCGCCGGCGAACCCTGGCGGTCGACGGTGGCCTGGTCGACGATCTCGAGCATCGTCATAGCTGGCCCGAG
>JBEKLG010000136.1:0-4719 GCA_050010315.1 Acidimicrobiales bacterium | reverse complement strand
GTTCACCATCTCGATTGCCACATCGGGATTCGTGCTGATCGTTCCACTCGGACCAGTCGTGGTGACCAAGGCGTTCGAGAAGCTCACGCTCCCGAAATCGGCGAGCGGGGTGAGCGAGCAGGTCCGGCTGCAGATCTCCGGTCGCTCGACGATCCACTCCGCCGAAGATTGAGCAGCACTCGAGAAGGTGATGGCAGGCGTGGAGTAGGTCCAGCCGTGGTTGGAAGCCAGATCGGTGATAACAAGCGTCCATTCGTCCCCTGCCACGCTCACTGAAGCGCTCATCGGGTCGCCCGGAGACACCGGGTTCGTCGACGGTGAGAGCTCGACTTCATAACCGCTATTCACGGCTGAGTCCCCGTACATCTCGTACCAGGCGTAGTAGGACGCAACACCCCCCAGGCAGTCGGTCTCCGTCCCGTCCTGCTCGACGGTCGAACTGGTGTATCCATCGATGCCCACCCACTGCGCCGAGTACGCGTTCGTGCGGCTCGAGCACGTGACCGTCGGAACTGTCCAGTTCGCGCTGACGGAATTAAAGGTCGCACCCGAGTCCGCGTAACCGGACCAGTTCGACGACTGCAGCGGCGCGGCCGTCACCGTCAAGGTCGCCGCATTCGTCGTCGCGGTGCCAGCCGAGTTGGTGAACACCGCTTCGTACTCGTAGCCGTTCTGCGACAACGAAGCGGTAAAGGAATAGGTCGTCGACGTCGCCCCCGCGATCGCCGTCCACGTGCCCGCGCTGGTAAGAACCTGCCACTGCACCGTCGGCCTCGGCGAGCCGGAAGCCGCGGCACTGAATGAGGCGGTCGTACCGGCTGAGATGGTCTCACCGGTGGGTTGCAACGTGATCGTTGGCGGACTCGACAGCGCGGCCGTCACCGTCAGGTTCGCCGTCTTCGTCGTCGCGGTGCCAGCCGAGTTGGTGAACACCGCTTCGTACTCGTAGCCGTTCTGCGACAACGAAGCGGTAAAGGAATAGGTCGTCGAGGTCGCCCCGCGAATCGCGCTCCAGGAGCGTCCTGTGTTCGTCGAGACCCGCCACTGGACCGTCGGCGTCGGTGAGCCGGACGCCGCCGCGGTGAACGAGGCGGTCGCACCGGCCGTGACGGTCTCGCTAACCGGCTGGGAAGTGATCGTCGGCGCGACTCCCCTACCGGGGGCCAACTGATTGCCGGGTCGCGCCTGTGTGCCGTTCGCGACCACCAGGTACTGGAGGAAGCCGACGACGATACTCGTGTCGACGAGGCGAGCCGCTCGCCCAGGCATCGAATTGCCAGCCGCCGCGGGCAGCGCCGGCGCTCCCGCGAGAACGGTCAAGAACGCGCCGATCAGCCCGGCGCAGGCGAGTGTACGAAGGAACTTTGACATCAACATCCCCCTCGTTGCCAGGACGACCACACGACGAACCGGGATCCGTCCGCCTATCCGCTCGCAGGCGGTGCCCGCTCGACTCAGTTCAGTATACGGGCGGCCGGCCGCCAGGACGACGGTGGCGGTGAGCATGTCTCCGTCGCTAGGAAGCCCGGGAGGGCTGCGGTAGTGCAACAAAGAACACCTGGATCGGGTAGTACTCGGCGACCGTCTGGAAGGTCGTCTGCCTGTTGGCGGGTTGCCCGATACGTCTCCTCAGTCGTGGGGCACCACAAGGCACCGTCGTCACGAGATGCGCCCTTTAGACCACGGTCCTTAGACCCACGCCCAGTCGCCCACAACACTTGAGACCTTCAAGCCGCGATTCGCAACGGCCTTCTTGCTTTCGTCAACGATCGCGTTCACTACATCGATGACTTTCGAGCTGCTCAGACTTCCGGCCCCCGTCAGGTCGAATCGCATCGTCAATTCGATTGCTCGCGGGGTGGCGGTGGACTTGCCGTCCATCGCCGTCTTCTGAGGGATGCTCTCAATCGTAATCGGCGTGCGATGAGCCCCCACTAGCACAGAAGTAAATCTCTCAACAGAGTGCAGCAGGTGTCGTTGAGCTGCCGAGCAAGGACTGCATCGACCGGCCTGGTGACGGTCGTCACACGGAACGGCGGCTCTTGTTCGTCCTGGCCCGCTCCGATCCGACTATGGCGCGGTGACTGATGTCCAGGAACCGAGGAGGCGCCGTCAACCCGTGCGATGCTCGCGCTGCGAGAGGTATCCCCTGCACCCTTGGTGGCGGCGCGCGCTAGTCCGCTTTACCAGAGTCCTTGGACGACGGTGCCGTTGTGCAGGGTCACTATCGTGGCCTTGGCCATCCACTCGGCTGCAACGGGGAACTCCGGCCAGCTGGCTGTCTGCTGCCAATGCCTGGCAATGCCGGCCGGTGACTCGTAGTAGTCATCAGTCACGAAGATCGTCTTGCCGGTCGGCTCAGAACTCGGGTCCAGCGGGTTCGAAAGCTCTGGGGCCTTGGAGATGGAGTAGTCCAGCAATGCCACATCGCCCTCAGGGGGATGCCCCTTCATCCACTCGCCTTGGCTCGCGAAGATGCGATCTCGTTGGGCCACGTCATCTGGCCCCACCGTAAACATGATGACGAGGTGCGACTTCCCCCTGGGCGACATCGCCACACCGCCTTCGTTAAGCGCTGCAGCCACACCTGGATGGTCGGCTCGGCATTCTTAGCAGGTTGTTACATGGCCTGGGCGAACTTCACCGAGAGCAGATCCAAGGTCCGCTTTGACGATGCAATCGCCCGGTGCGATGCCAGAGAAGGTTGGAGTCAGCCCACCGGTTTCTCGCCAGTGGCCTCCGACCATTGCCAAGTGTCGGTGTACTGCTGGAACTTTACGACCTTGCCGTCAGCGAGGTCCCAATGGTGGGTTACCTGCACGTCGAGTTGCCTGCCCGTTGCCTGGACGACGCCCTTGTAACGGCCCTCCATCACTACGGTCGACCCACAGTCGAGCAGCCGGCTGATCTCGATCCGGAAGGTATCGCCAAAGATTCCCCCGATACGGGCGAAGACTCCCTGCAAAACGGCATCCGGACCGACGAAGGGCTTACCGGTCCAGAACGTCTGGTGCTCGGCCTCGTTCCACTCGATCTGGGGATCCATCGCGGCGAGCACCGTAGGGACGTCGCCTTGGGCGAATGACCCGTAAAGCCCTTCGAGAAATGTGGCGTTGTCGCTCATGCTCGTCCCCCCGTCACTCAACCCCACATCCGCCCCCTCGGCAGACGGGGCATCGTACGCCATATTTCCGGCTGACGCCGCCGCTCGCGGAGGAGGACCGTGCCCGCGGCGTCTATCCGTGCTGGAGTGGCACCCAAGGCCCGATCTGCTCGGCAGGTTCCTGCATTGACCTGCGATCCGTCCAGAACGGCCGTTCGGGCGCCAGTGTCGCGTCCCATAACATCCGGCGGGAATTGTATTCAAACTGTCCCCGCGCGCACCGGATCGGTGCGGCAGACCAGGCGACTGAGTTGAGTGCCGCGACGGGGATGAATGGACCCTCAGAGTCGGGCGGGTCACGGGCGCGAACGGGAGCGCAGCTTGGCCCTACACAACGCCGAATCGGTGCTCGCGGTGACCAACCTGGCGGAACGCCCCAGGGGGCACCGATCACCCACTTCTGCGGTCGATGGTCCGGCGCCAGCATGCCCGGCTTCCCGGCGCGCGTCGGGTCGGAGATGCGCCCGACGCCGTCCGCTGGGATCCGCTACTGAGGCGGTACCCCATTGATGGCGGTCTTGCCCGCAAGTCACATCATGAGCCGCATCACCGGCCGAGTGGGGAACGTGCGCCCCACCTCGGTGAAGCTGGCGGCTACGAACATCGCCATGGTCCCGGTGTAAAGCGCAGACCCACTCACATGAGTGGCCCTCAAGACCGCCACGTCCACCGGGTGACCCTCAACAGCCGTCGCGCCGTGATCCCAGGCGAAGTTGACGGCCGCTTCGAGTAGCGCTGACCCGATGCCAGATCGCCGGTGGCGACTGCCGATGGCAGAACAGGTTACCCACTAGGCCCCGGGATCCTCGGCAAGCAACCTTGCCAGAGCCTTATTGGCCCCCAGCCAGGGAAAGGCTGAACGCGGACCGACCCTGGTCCAACCGACGGGTTAGCTGCCGGTGTAGGCGATGAGCCCGGGAGGCGTTCGGGCAGGGCAATTTCCTGGCGCAGCGCCCGGCGATTGTTCGACTTGGGACCAGACGCCGGGGTTTCGCGAGAGCTCAGGAAGCGCGGACACCAGCACCACGAAGGGTTCTCGCCGCGCCGCCCGAAGACGGTGACGAGGTCATCCCATCGATTCGCGGTCGCGGGCTGCACCTGTACCGACATGGCCGACCATCAGCGTCCTGTTGCGGTGCAGACGCAGACCCGGTTGCCGTCGGGATCGGCGAGCACGGTGAACGATGGTGCTGCAGAGTCGTCGACGACGGACCCGCCAGCGGCCACGGCGCCAGCGATTCGACCTTCGGCCACCTCGGGCGCCAGCCACAGGTCGAAGTGCCAGCGCTGGCGGGGGGTCTCGTGGTCGTCGGTGCCCTGGAACCAGAGACTTGGGACCCGGGCGGTGGGGTCGAAGACCGAGTCGTAGATCTTGTTGTCCGGGCTTCCGGTGAGCAGAACCGACCAGAAGCGGCCGATGTCATCTTCGTGCGCGGTGTCCAACGCGATCTCGAGCTGGGTCACCGCGCCGGGCTCGGGCTCGAGTCCGTGTTCGCGGGCGATCTCGCTGATCCTCCTGGCCATGTCGACGTCCTTCTGGGTGACCCACAGGCCGT
>JBEKLG010000135.1:0-4724 GCA_050010315.1 Acidimicrobiales bacterium | reverse complement strand
CAAGTGGCAGAGAACCTTTCAGTTCGCCGAGCCTTCGGTACCGCCTACGAGATGGACGGACTTCTCGTTATCCCTGTGGCGCTCGTAGCGGGAGGAGGCGGGGGAGGCGAAGGGACGGGTCCGCAAGGTGACGACACTGGTGGGAGCGACGGCACCGTGCCGAGCGGGTCCGGCGGCGGCTTCGGGGGCCTGGTTCTCCCGATTGGGACGTACGTCGTGAGAGATGGCAGCGTCCGTTTCGTGCCGGTCGTGGATGTGACCGTGATCGTGTTGGCAGGTCTCAGCCTGGCTCGACTACTTGTCCGCTCTCGTGGACGCAGCCTGCGACGACGCGCCCACGCTCACGACTCACGCTGATTCGAACGAGCACCTCAGTCGGTGCCCCCTAACCGCCGGATAGGTCGCTGCCCAAGGCTGAAGTCGCCAGTCGGAGAACGTCGGCCCTCCATCGCGCCAAAGTCGTAAAGGCCGTTATGCCACTGTCACGAGTTGGACACTCGCAGCGGCCGCGTCACTAGGGGTCCAGTGAGTCGATTGGCGACGCGACAAACCTCTCGAGGTCCCTGGCCCGCACCATTCGGCGGCGCCCGAGCCTGACCGTCGGCAGGTCATGTTGTCCGAGAATCTCGCAGAAATGCGACCTTGAAGTACCGAGGTACGCCGCTGTTTCCACAATCGCAAGAAGGAGAGGTGGCCCTGTGTCGGTCGCCTCGTGACCAATGAATCGGGCTCGTCCACAACTATTGACTATTCCTTACCTCAGCCCGATCGAGTCCGAAGCACGACACTCCAACGCCGCAGTTGCCGCCTGATCAACTCAGTCAACCTGTCCGGCGAAGCGGGGGAAGATTCAGTTCACCATCTCCAGTCTTCTTTGAACCACGACTAGCTTTCGCTCGATCCGGCGAGCAGACCGTAAAGGCGGCGACGGGCCTCGTCCAGGATCGTGGCCGCCTCGCCTGCTTGCTGGGGCGTACCCGCTTGGCCGACCTGAGCGACCGCGGCGAAAAGGAGCATGCCCGACTTCCGAAGCCTGGCTGCTTCTGGGCCGACATCGGCTGCCATCTCCTCCCAAGGCGGTGGTGCATCGTCACGGTTCGCGATTTGCTCAGAACCAGCAGCCGTGAGGGAGAAGCGGCGCTTACCGCCCTCCTCACTCGAAGTTACGTATCCCTCGTCTTCTAAGAGTGCAAGCGTCGGATAGATCGAGCCAGGACTCGGTCTCCACAAGCCGTCGGTGCGCTCGCCGAGTTCCGCGATGATCTCGTAGCCGTGCATGGGACGTTCGTTGAGCAAGAGCAAGATCGCCACGCGAATGTCACCGCGTGACGCTCTCCTCCCTCGTCCGCCGCGGCCTCTCCCGTAGCGGCCAAAGCGCGGTCAGGATCCAAACCGTGGTCCGTAGTCGCCGTGATGTTGTTGTAAGGCCATGAAAGGGGGAACTCCCTGGTGTTCGTGATGCATCTTGACTCCTTGTCTTGAGCTTAACGACATACTAGCGCTATATCGCGAGTTGTCAAGTACGATCGCAAACCGCAGCGGAGAATCTCTAACCCAAGCTGAAGGGCCAGAACCTCGATCAGGTCGCTGAGCTGGTTCTCCTGAACGCGGGGGGATCATCGGCCATCGCCCTCTCGCCCTGCCGCCTCGCCCTCTGCCGGCTCCCCGTCCCGGCGCGCTTCATGCCGAGCTGGGTTCGACCAGGACATCGAGCTGATGGTGCTCCGCCATGAAGTGCGCATCCTCGAGCGCCAGGTGGACGGGCGTGTGCGCTACCGCCGGGTCGATGTGTCTGCTCTCCTCGCTAGGTGCCCCCGGCTTTGGCGCTTGTTGCCTCGTCGGTCTCGGCCCGGTTCACCCAGCCGCGGAACATCTCGCGATCGAAGCTGAGCTGGCCTGAAACCCTGCCGATAGCGCCCCGTCGGTCGCCGGACTCTTCACGGGTTTGGAGGATGAGGCGGACAGCCCCGTCCTTCAGCTCAGCTGGGTACTTTCTCGGTGCTGGCGTGAATCCACCAAGCTGACTCCGCTAAACGCGGGGAACATCAAGGTGTCCGTCAAACCGGCGGCGTTCTCAGGCTCTCATCGCCTCAAGGCTCGGTGTTCGCTATTCCGAGGGAGCTCAGTTCAAGGCGAGAGTCGGGTGGCGCGCATTTCTTCTTCGAGCGCCCATGTCGCACCATGGTCTTGTGAGGTCTCGCCTAGCCACACGAATGAGGTTTCGGTGATCTTCGTGAAGCGCCATCGCAACTGAGGGGTCTCCTCGTCGCTTACGAGCACGATGTCGTTCGCATCGGACCGACCGATGAACCGTCGAATAACACCCTTGAAGGGCTCGATCCACGTAGACTTCCACGCACCAAGGCTGGCGTCGTAAAAGCGGATCGTTGAGCCGTGGAATCCAATGTTTTGATCGGTTTGGTGTGCCTTTCCGCGACCAGGGACGATCCAGACGTCCTGCACAGCGCGGCCGTCGAGCACCCAACCGAAGTGGAGCTCTCCTGTCATCGGCTCTCTTTGGTTCTTCGGACCTTTTCCGATCCATTCGAGGCTCCAGGATCCAACGAACTGCCCGAAGAGGCGAAGCTCATCAGCAAACTCCTGGCACGGTCCCTTCGCAATCAACGCGTCCGGGAATCCAACCTCGCCGCCCATGACGTTTGGAGCAGTCATCGACTCATCTCCTCGTGATTGTCTTCGCGTGCGTAGAGAGGCTAGCTACATCCTTCTTGCATTTCCCTCGATGCTCATAGAGCAGATCGCCGACCGTGAGCGAGTCTTTCCGCTGGAGCATGCGCGGCGTCAAGCACGCGACGACCTGTTCTGGAGTGCCTGCGCGTCTGCGGTTCTCGCGCCGGCTTAGCCTCTTGTTCATTGAGCCAGAAGCACGAGTGGCGTTTCGGCCAAGAGGTCGGGGCATCCGAGAATATGTTGATGCCGTTCGCAAAGGAGAGTGACCACATGCCGGGGCGCGAGGTGGCGGTTATTGGTGTAGCGAGCAGTGCTGGCACTCACCACGCCGGACAGGAGCGGGCTCCGGCGGCGCTGCGGGCTTGGTCGATCTGCTCCGCTCGGTCGGTGTCCTTGTTGTCGACCGGGGCGATGTCGTCGAGTCCATCTTCGTGCCCGACGACTTTCCTTCAACCGCACGGAACCTGGACAGGGTTGTCGAGGTGGCCACTGTCACGGCCGACGCAGTGGCGGAAGTCCTGAGGGAGGGACGACTTGCCCTCGTGCTCGGGGGTGACTGCACCGTCACCCTCGGAGTGGCATCCGGTGTCCTGCGTCACCATCTCGATGCAGGTCTCCTCTACTTCGACGGTGACGCCGATCTGGCTACACCGGAGACGACGAGCAGCGGTGTCCTAGATGCCATGGGGATCGCTCACCTGCTCGGTCTCACCGACAACAAGCTCAGCCGCTTGGGTCCTTGTTGGCCGCTGCTCGCCGATGAGCGGCTTGTTCTTTTTGGCTACGAGAAAGGAGAGCCCGAGACCTACCGCGAGGTCATTCTGGCAGCGCGGCCCGCGGTGGCACGGATTGCCGACGTAGAGGTTCGCGCCAATCCGGCTGGCATGGCGCGCCAGGCATTGGCTTGTCTCCAAGAATCCGCTGGGCACATGATCGTTCACTTCGACGTGGATGCAGTCGACTCCCGTGATCTGCCGTTGGCAAACTTCCCGCACTACGGCACAGGAGTTTCGCTCGCCGTAGTAGGAGAGGCGCTCAAAGTGTTTCTTGGCGCGCCTGAACTCGTGGCGATCGTCCTCACTGAGGTCAATCCGAGTTATGAGCCGTCCGGTCGTGCACTGGCCCGCTACGTCGAGACCTTCGGGGGCGCGCTTGCCGCGTGCCTAGAGAACGGGTGAGGGCTGTCGCCATCAGCCTGCTCGGTCGCGAGCGATTTGGCGCGAGCCGGAGCTTTGTTGACGCGTCGTGAAGGTTTGACCCGCGATCAGCCGGCAGACCGCGCCAGCCAGCGGCGCGTGGCAGGCGATTGTCACGCGGAACGACGGCCCCCTTGCTAGGGGAGTGCATCGTGCTTTTCCGGCCGGAGCATCTGGTAGATGAAGAAGGCGACGATTGATACGACGAAGCTCAGCGCGCCGAAGGTGTCCTCGCGCGGGTACGGCAAGAAGTGGGTCAGGCGCCAGCTCAGCGTGTAGGGGTGCACGAGCGCGCAGAGCGCGATGTAAGCCCAGGCAGCGAAGCCATAGATCGCGAGGGTCTTGCTTGCGACGAGGGCGACCTTCCGTTTCATGTCGCCGGACAGCGTAGGCGACGTCCTCTGTCGCCGTGATGCGGCCGACGGCCGGTCGTTCCTGGCGCGGGGATGCCGAGCACCGACGAGACCGTCTGCGCCGGGCGGCTCAGGTTCGCACCGGGTGTCGGTCGGAGTATGGCCGGGGTGTCATTCCGCCCGCCGAGGACTTGTTGGCGAGACGAATACGCTAGTTGAGCGCGCGTGCTCGTGAACCGGGTGGCTCACCAGGTGTCGAAGCATCCGGCGGTCCGCCTCGTCAGGGGTTGACAGAGCCGCCGTCCGATCGGTCTGCTCACGGTTCGTCCTCGTCCCGTAGGCCACTGGGGATTTTCTCTAGGCGGCCTGAAGACGCAACCGGGGAGGATCCCCGTCACGGCCGACCTAACCGATGGCGGCCAGGGGTTGTCGCCGCGACCCAGAGTTGCTGTTTGCACCGCCGCGCGCGTCCACCGGTGCCTGC
>JBEKLG010000134.1:0-4749 GCA_050010315.1 Acidimicrobiales bacterium | reverse complement strand
CGGAAATATCCCGCTTCGACGAGCAGATGGGGGCGCTCGGCCTGCTGCCGAGCTACTCCGAGCCCCGCGCGACCTCGGCGATCCCGGAGATCCTCGATTTGATCGGGATGCTGCTCCGATCCGGCCACGCCTACCAGGCCGGGGACGGCGTCTACTTCGAGATCGCGACGTTCCCGCGCTTCGGCCGCCTCAGCCGGCTCGATCGTGCCGCGATGCTGGAGATCGCCGCCGAGCGCGGCGGCAACGTCGACGATCCCCACAAGAAAGACCCCCTCGACTTCGTCCTGTGGCAGCCGTCGTTGCCCGACGAGCCCTCTTGGGAATCGCCCTGGGGACCGGGACGCCCCGGTTGGCACATCGAGTGCTCGGCGCTCGCTCGGCGCGAATTCGGGCCGACGATCGACCTCCACGGCGGCGGCACCGACCTCATCTTCCCGCACCACGAGTGCGTCGCCGCCCAGTCCGAGGCGGCGACGGGGGAAACCCTCGTGCGCCACTGGATGCACGTCGGCATGGTCCGTCTCGGGGGCGAGAAAATGGCGAAATCCTTGGGGAACCTCGTCTTCGTCGGCGACCTGCTCGAGCACCACGAACCGGCGGTCGTCCGTATCGCCCTCTCCAGCCACCACTACCGGGCCGGACTCGACTGGGACGAGGCACTGCTCGCCCAGGCGACGGCGCGCCTCGCCGCCTGGCGGCGGGCCGGGGCGGGGTCCGCCGCGCTCGACGAGGTCCGGGCCCGTCTCGACGACGACCTCGACACGCCCGGCGCTTTGCGGGCGATCGACGCCGCGGCTCGCGCCGGGGCCGGCGTCTCAGAGGCCGCCGCCCTCCTCGGCGTGGCGTTCTGAAGCTCCAAAGCCGCCCGCGGCGAGCCATTAGGCTGTCGAGAGCAATCGAACCACAACGAGCGTCTTGCCGCGCCAAGCCGCGGCCGGGAGCGGAACTGAGCGCGCGTGGACAGCGGGTCTGAAGAGATCACCGTCGGTTTGCCCGACGACTCGAACCGCGCCCTTCCGGGCGGCTCGACGGCCGCCGGCTTGGCCGAGGCAATCGGCCCCGGTCTCGCCAGCGGCGCCTTAGTCGCCGAGGTGAACGGCTCGCTCGTCGACCTCAGTACCGTCCTCGCCGACGGCGACGTCGTGCGGATCGTCACCGGCGAGGAGGAGATGGGACGCGCCGTGATCCGCCACTCCACGGCGCACGTGATGGCCCAGGCGGTGCTCGGCCTGTACCCCGGGGCGCACTTCGCCATCGGACCGGCGATCGAGGACGGCTTCTACTACGACTTCGAACTGCCCGGCAACGGGCGCTTCTCCGACGAGGACCTGCCGGCGATCGAAGAGGCGATGCGGGCGATCATCGCCGCCGACCAGCCGTTCGTCCGCGAGGTGTGCACGATTAACGAGGCGCTCGAGCTCTTTTCCGCGCAGCCGTTCAAGCGCGAGATCGTCGAAGGCGTCGCCGCGGCCCGCGGTGGGATCGACCCCGAATTCTCGGCCGAGGCGGCCGTGGGCGCCGCGGAGGTGACGACGTACCGGAACAGCCCGACCTTCGTCGATCTCTGCCGGGGGCCGCACGTGCGCCGGACCGGCCAGCTTGGCCACTTCAAGCTCACCCGCGTCGCCGGCTCGTACTGGCACGGCGACGAGCGCCTCCCGCAGCTGCAGCGGATCTACGGTACGGCCTGGGAGTCCGAGGCTGCGCTCGCCGAGTACCTCCGGCGACTCGCCGAGGCGGAACGCCGCGACCACCGCAAGCTCGGGCTCGAGCTCGACCTGTTCCACTTCCCACCGGAACTCGGCGGCGGCCTGCCCGTTTTCCACCCGAAAGGCGCCCTCGTCCGCCAGCTGATGGAGGATTTCGCCTTGGGGATGCACCGGGCGCACGGCTACGAGCAGGTCTGGACGCCGCACATCACCAAGTCAACGCTCTACGAGACCTCAGGGCACCTCGGATGGTACGCCGCGAGCATGTACCCGCCGATGGAGCTGGAGGGCGCGAAGTACTACCTCAAGCCGATGAACTGCCCGATGCACATCCTCATCTACAAGGATCGGGCGCGCTCGTACCGCGATCTCCCGCTGCGGTTCTTCGAGTTCGGGACCGTCTACCGCTTCGAGCGTTCCGGCGTCCTCCACGGACTCACCCGGGTGCGCTGCATCACCCAGGACGACGCCCACATCTTCTGCGCTCCGGAACAGCTCGCCGCGGAGCTCCGCTCGCTGCTCGCCTTCGTCCTCGAGGTGCTCCACGCCTTCGGGCTGACTGAGTTCGAAGCCGAGCTCTCGACGCGACCCGAGAAGTTCGTCGGCGATGTCGCCGAGTGGGACCGGGCGACCGAGGCGTTGCGCGACGCCCTCGAGTCGGCGGGCATCCCCTATGCGGTCGCCGAAGGCGAAGGCGCCTTCTACGCGCCGAAGATCGACATCCACCTGCGTGACGCGATCGGCCGGCGCTGGCAACTGTCGACCCTGCAGGTCGACTTCCAGCTCCCGAACCGCTTCGATCTCGGCTTCGTCGGTGCCGACAACGTCCGGCACCGCCCGCAGATGATCCACCGGGCGCTTTTTGGAGCCGTCGAGCGGTTCTTCGCCATCCTCATCGAGCACTACGCCGGGGCCCTCCCGACCTGGCTCATGCCCGTCCAGGCCCGGGTGCTGCCCGTGCGCGACGCCAACGCGGCCTACGCCACGGCCGTGACCGAGGAGCTGCGCACCGCGGGAATCCGCGTCGACGCCGACGACGCCGCCGAGCCGCTCGGAGCGCGGGTGCGCCGCGCCAAGCTCGAGAAGCTGCCGTACATCCTCGTCGTCGGCGACGACGACGAGCGGGAAGGCTCGGTCGGCGTCAACGCCCGCGGCGCCGACGCCGTCGAGCGCGGCGTGCCCTTGGCGGCGCTGCTGTCGCGCCTCGGCAGCGAGATCGCCAGCCACCGCCGACCCGAAGACGGCGCGGCATGACCTTCGACCACCTCTGGGCAGGCTGGCGCTCGGCGTACGTGACCTCGGTGTCCGACGCCTTCGCCACACCGGGGGAGGCGCCCGGCACGCCGGCGGGAGCCGACACCCCTGAGAACTGCCTCTTCTGCCGGTTGCTCGCCACGGGGACCGAAGACGAGCACTACGTCGTCTTCCGGGGCAGGCGTGCCGCGGCACTGCTCAACGCCTACCCCTACGCGAGCGGGCATCTCCTCGTCCTGCCAACCCGGCACCTGCGGACGCTCGGCGATCTCGACGGCGAGGAGAGCGCCGAGCTGTGGGAAATGACGCGCGACGCGACGATCGCCCTCGAACACGCCTACAGCCCCGACGGGCTCAACCTCGGCGTCAATCTCGGACGCGCCGCCGGCGCGGGGCTGCCCGACCACCTCCATTTCCACGTCGTCCCGCGCTGGGTTGGCGACACGAACTTCATGACGACCGTCGCCTCGGTGCGCGTCCTGCCCGAGGCGCTGCAAGAGAGCTGGCGTCGCATCGTCGCCGCCTGGCCGCACTGACAATCTGCCGGCCGCGTCGCTTGCGTCCTCGCGGGGTATCCGGATCTTGCTGGTAGCGTTGGTGGCGCCGGGGCAGGAGGGACGATGATCGACGGCCGGCGGGCAAAGCGCGAGGACGACGGCGCTACTGCGCCCGCGCCCGCCCAGCCGGGCCACCGCTCGCTTGGTCAGCGCCTCGTCGCGGTGGGTGTTGGCGCTGACGCCATCACGACGCTCGGCGTGCTGGCCGCCGCGGCGACCGCGGTGCTCATCGCCTACCACTGGTTCCTCGTCGCCATCGCCCTGATCATCGTCGGCGGGCTGATGGACACCCTCGACGGCCATGTCGCCAAGGCGGCCGGGACCGCTTCGCGACGTGGTGCCTTCTTCGACTCGGTCGCCGACCGGGTCGCCGATTCGCTCATCTTCGGAGGCCTGGCCTGGTACTTCATCCGGGCCCACGACGCCAACGCCGCCCTCATACCGCTCGGGATCATCGCGGTGAGCAACCTCGTCTCCTACGAACGCGCCAAAGCCGAGTCCCTGGGGTTCTCGGCCCAGGGCGGGGTCATGGAGCGCGCCGAACGGCTCATCTTCTTGGGCGTCACGCTCCTGATCGCCGTTCTCGCCCCGGTCGCCTTCGTCCCGCTGCTCGCCGCCCTCCTCGCCCTGACCGCGGCGACCGGCATCGGCCGTTTCGCCCGCGTCTGGGCCCAGGCGACGCCGGACGACGGCACCCGCGCCCTGCGGCCCGCAACCCTCGCCCGCGCCGGGGGGCGCGCCTGGCGGGGCGAGCGGCGCGCCGCGCAGCCCCGAAGGGGACGGCGCGACCTCGTCCCGTTGTCGACGCGCCTGCGCGTCGTGTTCGGCGCGAGCGGCGAACGCGCGACCAACCGGCGAGAGCGCACCGGCCCGCACCGCAGCGCGCGCGCCTTCGGCCGCCGGTTCGACCGCGAGCGCTAACACCTCCCCGGGTCGGGCGGCGCCTCGGCCGCTGAGCCGCGCCCGGGCTCGGACCATCTACCTCGGCTACCGGGGAGGAGCGGCTTTTCTGCGCGGCGCGCCGGGCCCGGTTGGGCGCGCCGCCGCCGGCGGGGCCGCGCTCGTCGCCTGGGGGATCGGCCGGCGTCGTCGCGGCGTCGTCGCGGCGAACTTCCGCCGGATCCTCGGCGCCGAGGCGACACCGGCGGCACTGCGTTCAACGGTACGGCGGGCCTACGTGAGCTACGCGACGTACTGGCTGGAGGCAGCGCGCCTCGACGCCTCGGACC
>JBEKLG010000133.1:0-5834 GCA_050010315.1 Acidimicrobiales bacterium | reverse complement strand
CCCCCGGATCCTGGACCAAGCTTGCGAGATCAGGCAGCGCTGGTTCTCTCTGTGTAGAGCTTTTCATAGGCGATCGGCGAGATCATCCCGAGCGAGCTGTGGCGACGGGTTCGGTTGTAGAAGTGCTTCTGCGTCGTCGACAGGCTCCACTGCTTCGTGACGAGCGCGGCGACGGTGCTGATGACGAAGAGGTCGTAGGCGTCGGTGAAGAATCCCGCGCCGGAGATGACGACGGCCCGGTGATGGAACTTGCTGCGCGGCGCCTCGTTGAGGAGGTCGCTCACCGTCGGCGAGGCAATAGCCTGCTCGGTGAGCGTTGGATCGATCATCGCGATCCGAGCGGCGACGCGGACGGCATCGAAGCCAAACATTGTCACGAGACTCTGACTGGAAGGTGACATCCAGGTGAACAGCGGGCGAACGAATCGCGAATTCCCCAGCGGTAGTGGATAGGGTGGCGAAACGATGACCGACGACATCCAGCCGCCTTCGCTCGTCGACCAGCGCGTCGCCCGGCTCTTCGCTCTCGTGCGCGAGGCGCTCGCCGGGGCGACGGAGTCGCTGCTCGACCTGGAACCGGCGATCGGGCAGGCGATCGTCGACGCCGACCGGGTGATCGACGAGCTGACGGCAGAGGTCGACGACGTCATCTGGCGCCAGATCGAGACGGGTTCGCCCTCGATCGACGAGCTCCGCCACTTCGTGAGCGTGCTGCTCATCTTGCCGGAGCTCGAGCGCAGCGCCGATCTCGCCGAACACATCGCCCAGCGAGCCGTCCGCAGTCTCGGGGCGGAGATGACCCCGGTGAGCCGCGGGCTCGTCCAGCGGATGAGCGAGGTGGCGCTGGAGATGTGGAGCGCCGCGGCCGACGCATACGCCGACCGCGCCGCGAGAGCCGGCGTGCTCGAAAAGGCGGACGAGGAGCTCGACGGCCTCCATCAACGACTCACCCACGAGATCGGGACCTCGGGGATGTCAAATCCCGTGACGACCGAGGTGACCCTCGTCGCCCGTTTCTACGAGCGGCTTGGCGACCACGTGAATCTGGCGCGTCGCATCGCCACCCTTCCCGAGGTCCGTGCCGGCCATCGGCCGCCTGGAGCTTAAGGACGCGCCCCGCCTTAGGGGACGACGAATCGCGGACCGGCTGCCCGGTCGGCGTCGTCAGATGGTCGTCGGCGTTGCCCCACGACGGACAGCCAGCCCGGCGAGCAGCTCGAGGACGACCCGCTGGGCGTTGTTGACCGTGGCGTCCGCACAGTCGTAGGGGGGCGCGACTTCGACGACATCGGCGGCGACGAGCGGCGTGTCGATCGCGAGCCTCCGTACGGCCCGCAAGAGATCGACGGGGGCCATCCCGCCGGGCTCGGGCGTCCCGGTCCCCGGGGCGAACGCCGGGTCGAGGACGTCGATGTCGACCGAGAGGTAGACGGCGTCGCAGTTCTCCAGTGCTTCGGCGGCGGCGTCGTCGAGCACGGCGGGCAGCCCACGTTCCCAGATCTCCTGCATGAAGTGGTAGCGCATGCCCTGGGCGCGCATCCAGGCGAAGGTCGCCGCGTCAGGCCAGTAGCCGCGCAGACCTATCTGGACGAAATTCGAACCGCGGACGGCGCCGGACTCGATCAGCCGTCGCATCGGTGTCCCGTGGCTCGCGAGGTTCCCATCGATCGAATCGGCGGTGTCGGCATGGGCGTCGAAATGAACGACGCCGATCCGGCCCCAGCCGACGGCGGTCGCCACCGCGGTCGCCGCGGGCCAGGTGATGGAGTGGTCGCCCCCGAGCACGACCGGGAAGACGCCGCGCCCCGCGACCTCGGCGACGCGCTCACGGATCGCGGCGTGCGAGGCCTCGACGAGCCCGTGCGGACAGATCGCGTCGCCGAAGTCGACGACCTTGAGCTCGTCGAAGATCTCGATCCCAAGGTCGAGGTGGAACGTGCCCGGTCCGTAGGCGAGCGCCCGCAGCGCTCGCGGGCCGAAGCGCGCCCCGGGACGGTTCGTCGTCGAGCCGTCTCACGGCGCGCCGACGATCGCGACGTCGGGTTTCCACGTGTCGAGCTCGTCGGGCTCGGTGAGAAGCGGTCGGCGCGCGAAGGTCGCGACGCCCTGAAACGAGGGCCCTTGTAGCTGGGCGGCCAGCCCAGAAGGAAGTCCCGGCGCGGGTGCCATCGCCGTCTAGGACATCGAGTCGAGCACGACGTCGATGTCGGACTCGCTTGTCTGGGGGTTGACGATCGCCACGCGTGCCACGACCTCGCCGCGGTGGGTCGTCGGAGTGACGAAGGCGATGCCGTCGTTGAGCAGCTTGTTCGACCAGCGGTCGTAGTCGTCGCGCGACCAGCCAGCACGGGTGAAGCACACGACGGTCAGCTCAGGTTCGCGCACGAGCGTGAGGGAGTCGCGGCCGTGGACGGCCTTCGCCGCGTAGCGCGCCACCTCGAGCGTGCGCTCGACTGCCCGCGAATAGGCTTTCGTCCCGTAGGTAGCGAGCGAGAACCAGAACGGCAAGCCTCGTGCCCGCCGCGTCAGTTGGATCGCGTAATCGGCCGGGTTCCACTCCCCAGTCTGCGCCACTGGCTCGAGGTAGCTCGCGTGCTGGGCGTGAGTCGCCCGGGCGAGCCCGGGCTCGCGGTAAATGAGCGCCGCACAGTCGAACGGAGCGAAGAGCCACTTGTGCGGGTCGACGATGAACGAGTCGGCGAGCTCTATGCCCGCGAACAGCCGGCGCGCGCTTGGCGCGGCGAGGGCAGCTGCCCCATAGGCGCCGTCGACATGGAACCAGATCCCGCGCTCGGCGGCGACGCCGGCGAGCGAACGGAGGTCGTCGATGACGCCGAGATTCGTCGTCCCGGCTGACGCGACGACCGCGAAGACCGTCTGTTCCCCCCGGGATTCGACTTTGTCGAGGGTAGCGGCGAGCGCGTCCCCGCGCAGACGCTCGTCGTCGTCAACCTCGACGACGACGAGATCGACATCCATCACGACCGCTGCCTCCTGGAGTGAGGAATGCACGTCTGGGCTCACGGCGATCGCCCAGCGACGGGCATCGCGGGGCGACTCGCCCCGCCGGTCGCGCACCGCGTGGCGAGCCGTGACAAGCGCCGAGATGTTGGCGATCGTCCCGCCCTGTACGAACGTGCCCCCCGCGTCCGGCGGGAAGCCCGCGAGGTCTGCGAGCCACCGCAGTGCCTGGTTCTCGGCATAGACGGCACCCGCAGCCTCGAGCCAGTTGCTCCCGCAGATCGACGACGCCCCGACGACGAGGTCGAACAGCATCGAAGCCGGGGTTGGCCCGCAGGGGATGAAGGCGAGGAAACGGGGATGGTTGACGGTGACGCAGGCCGGCGCGAGCACGTCGGCGAAGATCCGTAGTGCCTCTTTGCCGCCGATACCCTCGGCGGTGATCGTTGAACCTGCCTCATTCTCCAGCTCAGCGAGGGGGCGGGTGTTGTCCAGGGGGAGCGGGTCGAGCCTCAGGCGATCCCTCGCGTAGGTGAGTACGTCTTCGGTGAGGCTCTCCAAGTCGCTGTTCCATCTGTGCACGGTCGGGAATATAGGGCTGATCGGCCAAGATCGCACCTTTCGAGCAGACGTCAAGATGGGTAGGTCGCCTCTTGGTGTCAGTCGGACGCGTAACCTCGGGGCGCATGCGGGCACGATTCGACCGACTAGGCCGAGGACGGACCGGTGGAGCCTTGACGATGTTGTTGGTCTCCCGGGGCCGAGGAGACCTCGGCCGACGCCTGCGAGCTGAAGCCCGTTGGTGCGCCGGCGTGGGTGTCTGCGGCCGAGAATCTGGGGCGTACTGAGCGATGTTTGCCATCCTCGTCGTGGGTCTCGGATTGTTTGGACTCGCCATCGGCTCGTTTCTCAACGTGGTGATCTACCGTGTGCCGCGCGGCGAGTCGATCGTTGCGCCGCGTTCGCGCTGTCCGAGCTGTGGAACTGCGCTCAAGGCCACCGACAACATCCCCGTCGTGTCGTATGTCGTGCTGCGGGGGCGGTGCCGCAGCTGTAGAGCATCGATATCGCTGCAGTACCCCGTCGTCGAATTGCTGACCGCAGGTCTTTTTGCAGGGACTGCGGCCCGCTTCGGGTTCGCCTGGTCGCTGCCGGCCTACCTGGTCCTGGCCGCCGGCCTTGTGGCGCTGGCAGCGATCGACCTCGAAAAGAACGTTCTGCCGAAAAGGATCGTCTACTTTGTCACGGCCGCCGTCGGCGCGTTCTTGGTCTTCGCCTCGGCGGAGACGGGCGATTGGCGCCGGCTTGTCATCGCCGCCTGCAGCGCGGCCGCGTGGACCGGTCTGTTCTTGGCGATCAATGCCGTGAGTCCGCGGTGGCTCGGTTTTGGCGATGTCCGTTTCGTCGGTGTGCTTGGACTCTCGCTTGGTTGGCTCGGCGTCGGCTATGTCCTCCTGGGGTTCTATCTCGCCGCACTCATCGGCGGGGCCGTTGGAATTGGGTTGATCGTCGCGAAACGCGTCGGCCTCGCGACGCGGGTCCCCTTCGGGCCGTTCCTCGCACTCGGCGCGGAGATTGCAATCTTCGCCGGCTCGTCACTGCTTCGTCCCTTCCACGGCGTCTGAACCGGGCCTCCTGCTCCAGTCGCCAGGGCTTGGGCGCCGTGTTCAAGCGGCAAGCCCCAGGGGAATGATGGTCGTGAAGAGGCGAGACGCCAGTCTTCGGAGGCGTCGCCGCGGCGGGTCGGGGCATCGACTGGGCCAGAGCTGGTTGACGCCCGTCACAAGGTCGACGCGGGTGAGAGCCGACTGTCTCGTGCATGTTTGGCTTATGGGTCGGCCAGTCGGGGTACCGCGCGACGGCCGCGGCGTCGCTTGGGAGCAACAGGCCGATGTGGCTGCCGCGGGAAACCTGAACGGGTGAAGACGACGGCGAACCTCGGCTGGGGTTTCCGCAACGACGACCTGCCGGTACGGCTCTCTCCCGGGAGCCGTGCGATGGCAGGTTCCGAGGATCGGGTCGCGGCATGGCGATGCCCCGGGTGCGGAGAGCTGTGCTTCATCAGCTGTGCTTTGCTGGCGGCCCATTGCGTCGTTCCGGCACTCGGGACCTGCCGGTAGCGAGGTTGACTCTCGGACCGCGTCGTGGCCGTGCCAGCCGGCAAGGCGCCCAGACGAAGACGCCGGGGACACTGGCGAGGACTCGCGCCTTGCGGCGTCGCTCTCTACCATCTCGGCTGCGAGGGGTGCGGACGGTCACCTGGACGGACGCGTCCTACGGCGCAGAGGGGTTCGCGACCCAGTCCGCGGCGCGCCGCACCACCCGAGATCCCGTGAGGGCCAGGGTCAACGGCGGTAGCCGCCGGGATCGTGCGGATCGGATTGTCTGATTCGTCCCCGGTGACGGCCCGTGAGAAATGACCGCCGGCCGTCGAATGCAATTCGCAGATCCCTGCTGAATCGGTGCCAATAGCCCGCTCGACACGCGGTCCGGTCACGACGATCACTCCCGCGAGGTCTCGACAATGCAGAGAAGAAGCGCCGGAGTGGGCCGGGCCATCATTGATCCACCGACGAGGGCAGGCGCGCCCGCTATTTTGCTGAATTCTGCCGACGAGTAATCCGGAAATGCCGAGCCCGAATCTCACCAGCTCGATCGCGGCGACCGCAACGCGAATCGCTCCGGCGGGGGGAGCAAGACGAAGGACCTCCCTAGGCGGCGGACGCGGCTAATGACAGAGCACCGACCGTTGTGACGTTCGGCGACTCACGAGGCACCAACCGACGGTCAAGAGACACATTCGGACCATGGGGGAACTCGTATCTGTCATGTGTTGGTCGCCAATTTGTGCCAGGAAGGTGGCACGTTTGAGC
>JBEKLG010000132.1:0-4812 GCA_050010315.1 Acidimicrobiales bacterium | reverse complement strand
AGCCGCCGCATAGCCCGGTCCCCAACACCCGTTGCACGCGCGGCCGACCCGTGCCTTCTCCTCACGCGCCCATCGGTGCGTCGGCACTAGACGCATTTCACCCCAGCCGCTTTGATCGACTCGTGACGCTCGGCGGGGTCGTCGTGATGGTCGCGTTCATCGCCGCCGGGTCACTCCTCGCCTGGGGCGGGAGCTACCTGTCGAGCGAGGTCCACAACCAGCTCGCCGGGCAGAAGATCTACTTCCCGTCGAAGGGCAGTGCCGTCCTCGCCAGCCCGAAGATCGGTCCCTATCTCGACCTGTACGCCGGTCAGCAGCTCATCGTCGGCCAGCAGGCCGAGGTGTCGGCCGACGACCTGATTGGTGTTGACGTGACCGAGATCGACCACGGTCTCACCTCCGCCCAGGCGGGCACCCAGGCGCGCCCAACCGAACAACAAGGTGCTGGCCGCGAAGGTGGAGGTCCTTTTCCAGGGCCGGACGCTGCGCGGCCTGTTGCTCAACGCCTACGCCTTGTGGCAGATCGGCCAGATCGCCGGTGACGCGGCGCTCGCCGCCTTCTGTGGCGCGGGGGTGATGGCCGTCCCCGTCCTGGCCGGGTTGTGGCACGGCCGCAAGGTGTCGGCTTCAGTGGAGATCTGAACGCCGGATCCGGTTTGGCAGGCGGATGTGCCCGGGGTTTGGCCGCGGATGGGAACCTCGCCCGAAAGACAGGCGCCCTCGGCCTCGCCCGACTGCCGCCTGCGCCAGCGATCGGGTGCGGTAGCGTCGAGTCGTGACCGCGTCCCACCCAACCCGATTCGGCACCGTTTTAACGGCGATGGCGACGCCGTTCGACGCCTCCGGGGGGCTCGACCTCGACGGGGCGGTGACGCTGGCGCGCTACCTCGTGGCGCACGGCAGCGACGGACTGGTCCTCACCGGGTCGACGGGGGAGGCGGCGACGCTCTCGGACGAGGAGCGTGTCGCGCTCTGGCGGTCCGTCGCCGAGGCGGTGAGCGTCCCGGTGCTTGCCGGGGCGACCTCGAATGACACGCGGCATTCGATCGAGTTGACGAAGTTGGCGACCGGAGCCGGCGTTGATGGCATCCTCGCCGTCGCCCCCTACTACAACCGCCCGTCGCAGGCCGGCATCACGGCACATTTCACCGCGATCGCCGCCGCGACCCGGTTGCCGATCGTCCTCTACGACATCCCCGTGCGGACGGGGCGCAAGATCGCAGCCGAGACGATCCTTCTGCTCGCGAGTGAGGTCGAGAACATCGTCGGCCTGAAGGACGCGGCGGGGGACGCGCCGGCGACGGCGCGGCTGTTAGCGCGCACTCCCGCGGGCTTCGAGTGCTACTGCGGCGACGACGCGATGACGTTGCCGCTTCTGTCGGTCGGTGCCGTCGGCCTGATCGGCGTGGCGACCCACTGGTGCGGCGTCGAGTGCGGCGAGATGATCGACCAGTTCCGCTCCGGGGACGTGCAAGGTGCGCTCGAGGTGGCGCGGGCGTTGATTCCGAGCTTCGTCTTCGAGTCGGGCGACGACGCGCCGAACCCCGTTCCCGTAAAGGCGGTGCTGCGAGTGCTCGGGCTGCCCGCCGGGGAGTGCCGCTTGCCACTCGGACCGACGCCCGCTGGGCTCGAGGAGCGGGCGAGGACCGTGCTCGCCGACCTCGAGGCGTGGCGCGGAAGCCGGGGTGCCCGTGGCTAACGACGTCCGGCTCGTCTTTCTCGGTGGCCTGGGGGAGATCGGGCGGAACTGTGCGGCCATCGAACACGACGGCCGGGTCCTCGTTCTCGATTGCGGCATCATGTTCCCCGACCCGGAGATGCCGGGTGTCGACCTCGTCCTGCCGAACTTTGCCTACCTGCAGGAGAACGCCGCGCGCATCGAGGGCATCGTGCTCACCCACGGCCACGAGGACCACGTCGGCGGGCTCGGGTTCTTGTTGCGGGACATCGAGACGAAGGTCTACGGATCGCCCCTCAGCCTCGGCCTCGCCCGCTCGCGACTCGAGGACTCCGGATCGAAGGGCTCGGAGCTCATTCCCGTCGCCGACGGGGAGAGGCGCCGGATCGGACCGTTCGACGTCGAGTTCATCCCGGTCACCCACTCGGTGCCCCAGGGCTTCGCCGTCGCCTTCCACACGCCCCAGGGGGTCATCCTCCACTCGGGGGACTTCAAGCTCGACTTGACGCCGGTCGACGGTCGCCGCACCAACCTCGCGCGCATCGGGGCGCTCGCCGACTCGGTGGGAATCCGCCTGCTGCTCTCGGACTCGACAAACGCCGAGGAGCCGGGGTTCACCCAGAGCGAACGGACGGTCGGCGAGACGCTGCGCCAGATCTTCTTGGAGCACCCGGAGCACCGCGTCATCGTCGCCTGCTTCGCGAGCCACATCCACCGGATCCAGCAGCTAACAGAGGCGGCGATCGCCAACGGGCGCAAGATCGCCCTGCTCGGCCGGTCGATGCTGCGCAATGTCGCGATCGCCCGCGAGCTCGGGCTGCTCCGCATCCCCGAAGATGCGCTCGTCGACGTGGAACGGCTCGACGAGCTCGCCCCGGGTGAGGTCTGTGTGATCTCGACCGGTTCCCAGGGTGAGCCGATGTCGGCGCTGTCGCTGCTCGCCGCGGGCGAGAGCCGTCGGCTCTCCGTCGTCGACGGGGACGTCGTCGTGCTCTCGAGCCACGCCATTCCGGGAAACGAGTGGGCGGTCGCCAAGGTGATCGACGGGCTGGCGCGCCGCGGCGCGAACATCATCCATTCGGGCGTCGCCCACGTCCACGAGAGCGGTCACGGCAAGCAGGGCGAACTGGCGACGCTGATCAACGTCGCCCGCCCGGCGTGCTTCATCCCCGTGCACGGCGAATACCGTCACCTGCTGCGCCACGCCAGGCTCGCGATCGAGATGGGCGTCGACGAGCGCGGCGTGCTCCTATGCGAGGACGGCGACGCCGTGCGGCTCACGGACGATTCGATCGACTTCGACGGCGAGGTGCCGGCGGGCTACCTCTTTGTCGACGGCGTCGTCGGCGACGTCGGGATGGGTGTGCTGCGCGACCGACGGGTGCTCGCCGAGGAGGGCGTCGTCGTCGTCGTTCTGACGGTCGATGCCCGCTCGGGAGAGATCATCACCGGACCCGAGATCATCACCCGGGGGTGGGTGCACGCCCCCGAGGCCGAGGCGCTGATCGACGACGCGCGGACGGCCGTCGCAAAGGCGGTCGGCGAGGTCGCGGAGAGCGGATCGCGCGAACCCGACGCAATCCGACGGGCGGCGCGACGTGCGGTCGGCAAGCTCGTGAGCGAGCGCACAAAACGCCGGCCGATGATCGTGCCGGTCGTGATGGAGGCCTGACTTTCGCGCCTAATCGGTGGTGACGGGCAGGATCTCCTGGGAGAAGTGAACGAGGAGCTGGCGCAACGAGCGGATCGCGGCGCCCTCGATCTGGCAGACGCGCGACGCGCTCACGCCGAGCTGGGCGCCGATCTCCTCGAAGGTGAAGCCCTCGAACAGGTGGAGCGTGATGACGCGGCGCTGGCGCTCGGGCAGCTCGTCGACCGCACGCCGCAGGGCGGCTACCTCTTCGGACTCGACGGCGGCCGCTTCGGGGTCGTTCGTCCCGCCGGCGGGAAGGACGTCGGCGAGCCGGATCGTGCCGTCTGAACCCGCGACCTCGACGACGCGGTCGAGGTGGAGCATCTGGGACGACTGGACGCCGGAGAGGACGGCCTGCCGGGCCGCACCGATGACCCCCATCATGTCAAGGACCTCGGACGGTCCGGGCACGCGCCCGAGCCTGTGGCCGAGTTCGTCGGCGGTCGACTGGTACTCGGTCACGTGCCGACGCACCGAGCGGGGGAGCCAGTCGAGCCGGCGCATCTCGTCGTAGATCGCACCGCGGATGCGCATCGCGGCGTAGCCGGCGAAGCGGTCGAGCGGCGACGCCGGGTCGAAGCGGTCGATCGCCGCGACGAGGCCGAGGATGCCGAAGCTCGCGAGGTCCTCGCGTTCCCAGTGGGCTCGGACCGACGAAGGGAGCTGGCCGAGGACGACGAGGATCAGCGGCTCGTAGGCGAGCAGCAGGTCGTTCCGGGCGGTCTCGTCGCGCGCCGCCCAGAACCGTTCCCAAAGACGCGCGTAGTACGGGTCGGTGTAGAAAAAGCGCCCGGCGACGGCCTCGGCCCGGCCGTCGACTGCTGCGGTGGTCACGGTCTCCCCACCTTCCGCGACTGCACGCGCGCGGTGCGCGGCGGTGCCGACGCGCTGCGAGGCACATGACTCATTTGTGCCCCAGCAGTTTCAGTGGCTACTCCTAGCACACTTGCATCATATACAACGGTCATTCGTCAGCGGTAGGGGCAATTCCGTGTCTTCCGCCAGCTGCCACTCTCGGCGACACTGCAATCACGGTATGCCACAAATCCCTGCTCGCGGGAGCTGCCCGGTTGCCGACGCCACCCTGCATCGGCATCGCCGGAGCGTCTTGCGGACGAGGCCGACCGTCATGCGGCCGGATCGGATCGCACCGGTGAGCGCAGCTGCCGCCGACCGTCATGCCCGAACCGAGCCTCGGGTGGCCGATCGGCGGCGGGGGCGCGTGGCGCCGAGCCAGGCCCGCGCCGCGGGGATTCTCGCCGGGAGTCGTGATTGTGCCGCCCAGTTGGTCGCTGGGATTTCGGCCGATGACCCGGCTTCGGGCGCTCAAGAACGGCGACGGATCTGCCGTTAGACGAGAGACCGAGAAGGAGGTGATCGTTAGATGGCGCTCTCGACCCGGCGGGAGAACTCGGCAGAATCCGATTCTCCCGAGAAGGGC
>JBEKLG010000131.1:0-5194 GCA_050010315.1 Acidimicrobiales bacterium | reverse complement strand
AGAGGCGCGGGCGGTGGAATGGAACCTCGTGTGCGTTGAGACCACTTCAAGCAACGGGGTGGTCGCACGTTGCTCATTCGGCTCGTGGCGCGATCGATGGTTCCCGAGACGTCCGCAGGGGTCTTGAGGTGCGGGCTTCCCGGAAGAGTCATCGCCACGCGCACCGCGGTTCTGGTGCGGGGAAGATACGAGCACTGCCGAGCACAATCGACCGGAAACGTCGATTTCTCGAGTATGGCCGGACTTTTCGAGGATTGTCTATGCTTTCGGCCCAGCTAGGGGCCCGCCTTCGGTGGCGCGCCGATCGCGGTGGGGCCCCCAAAATATCCCAATGGCGTGCCGACGTGCCGCGTGGCGAGACCATTATGACCGGCGCGCCTGACTTCTCGCCAGCTGTCGATGCGGTATGGAAAGGCGCTGGTGTCGCGGAACTCGGCCGGCTTACGGGCGGACCGAAGCCCGGTTCCGACGCACAGCCTGTAGCAGCCGTCTTGCTTGCGGCCGGGAGACATCGTTGTCGTGGAAGAGAGTCCACATTCCGGCTCGTAGTCATTCTGAGTTCGATGATGAGACGTTTTGATCATTGTTCCCGGGTCGTTTGCGCCTGAATCCCTCTCATATCATCGATCGCGGTTTAGCTTTCTTGCATGGCTCCTGTGGCCGTCGTGATCACTGAGAATCAGGCCCCAACGCCGACAAACATTTCGCTCGGGTCGCTCGTGAAGTTCACCGGAACCGGCACGTGCTCGCTCACGGCCAGCGTGGCAGACGGAATTGACTGCATTGCGGGTGCGAGATGATCCTCGACCGACTAGCGGAGTTCGAGGATTTGCCAGCGGAGACATCCGCGGCTCTTCTAGTTGCTGCCGAAGTCGCCGACTCGAGCGATGACGCGATCGGCTCTACGAGCCTCGACGGCACGATCACGAGTTGGAACCCCGCAGCTGAACGCCTGTACGGATGGACGGCGGCTGAGGCCATCGGTCAGAACATCGAGATGATCGTGCCCGAGGCCCAGCGGTCGGAGCACTCGATGTTCATGGACCGACTCGCCCGGGGCGAGCGTGTTGACCACCTCGAGACGACGCGATCTCGCAAGGATGACTTCAGGGTGCAGGTATCACTGACGATCGCTCCGATTGACGGCTCCGACGGGCAGCTCGTTGGGGCTACCTGGATCGCTCACGACATCACCGGTCGGCAACGCTCGGAGCAGATCCGAGCGCTGTTTGCCGCGATCGTCGAGAGCGCCGAAGACGCCATGTTCAGCACTGACCTGCAAGGGTATGTGACGAGTTGGAACGGGAGCGCCGAGCGCCTCTTCGGCTATGGCGCCAGCGAGATGGTCGGTCGCTTCTATGGGGAGATCCTCGAGGGAGAAGAGCTCGAAGACTTCGAGCAGGTGTTCGCCAGGGTGATGGCCGGGGAGCGCCTGAGCTACCACGACACGACGCGGACACGGCGCGACGGCACGAAGTTCGATGTGTCGATGAGCCTGTCGCCGATCTTCGCTCCAGACGGCTCGGTCGTTGGGAAGTCAGCGATCCTGCACGAGATCACCGAGCGCAAGCAGCGCGAGCGCGATCTCGCGGAGAACCGGGGACTGATCGAGCAGGCCCAGCGCATCGCCCACCTCGGTGGGTGGGTCTTTGCGGTCGCTTCAAACGGACCATTGATCTGCACGAGTGAGGTGTTCCGGATCTTCGGAGCCGCCGAGCGTCCCAACCTGACGCTGGAGGACTACTTCGCGCGTGTCCACCCTGATGATCTTGAGCGCGTGCGATCAGCAGCGCTCTCGGCGATCGCCCAAGAGGGCCACTACGAGCTTGAGCACCGGATCGTGCGCCCGGACGGCACGCAGCGATGGGTCTTCACGGCAGGGGACGTCCTCACCGACGCGACCGGGGAGCCAGTCGAGCTGCTCGGCGTCGTGCAGGACATCACGGACCGTCGCGAGGCGGAAGAGAAAGCACGGAGCGTCGAGATGCAGCTCAGCATGCTCGCCGAGAATTCACGTGACCTCATATTCCGCTACCGGATCTTGCCCGATCCCGGTTTCGAGTTCGTGAGCCCAGCATCGGTCGTGCTCACCGGGTATGCGCCGGACGAGTTCTATGCCCAGTCTGAGCTCATCAACCGCCTGGTCGACCCCTCCTCTCGTGACCTCTGGCTGGCGCGCGTGCGTTCGGGCCGCGCCGAGACCACCGTCGATGTCGAGCTCGTGCGCAAGGACGGCTCCGGGATCTGGGTCAACCAGAGCCTGGGCGCCGTGCTTGACGCAGACAGAGAAGTCATCGGGATTGACGGCATCACTCGTGACATCAGCGACCGGAAGGCGGCGGAACTGCAACTCGAGCACGAAACGCTTCACGATCCCCTCACTGGGCTTCCTAACCGGTTGCTGCTGATGGACAGGATCGAGCACGGTTTGCCGCGGGCCACCCGCGAGAATGGGTCGGTCGCCTTGCTCTTCATTGACCTGGACCGCTTCAAGGTCTTCAACGACACGCGCGGCCACAGTTTTGGCGATGCGGTGCTGAGAGCTGTCGCCACACGACTGGTGGCGTCCTTGCGCTCCGCGGACACCGTAGGACGCTTCAGCGGCGACGAATTCATCGTCGTGTCCGAGAAGCTCCTCGCCGGAACCGATGTGCTCAAGATCGCGGACCACACGTTGAACTCGTTCGCTGCCCCGTTCGACATCGCCGGCGAAGAGGTGCACGTGACGGCGTCGATCGGGATCGCGACGGGCAAAGCGGGCCAGAGCGCCGACAAGCTGTTGCGCGACGCCGATCTCGCGATGCATCGCGCCAAGGATCTTGGCAGGGCACGATACGAGGTATTCGACGACACCCTGCGGGCCGAAGCCGAACGGCGCTCCACCATAGAGACGGGCCTGCGGCGCGGGCTCGACAACCACGAGTTCGCACTCGCTTTCCAGCCGGTGTGGTCGATGATCGAGGAGCGTTTCATTGGCGCCGAGGCGTTACTGCGATGGCATGACCAGGACCTGGGGACAATAGGCCCGGCGGAATTCATCCCGGTTGCCGAGGATTGCGGGCTGATCGTCCCGATCGGCGAATGGGTGCTCGAACAGGCTTGCAATGCACTCGCACTCGCCAACCGGGCCAAGTCCCGACAAACAGCGAGCACCATGTCGGTCAACGTCTCCGCCGTGCAACTGCGGTCCAGCGACTTCATTCGCGCCTTGGAGGAACTGATCTCAGCGACCGGCATCGAACCGAAGCTGCTCTGCCTCGAGATCACCGAGTCCGTGCTGATGGAAGACATCGACTACTTCTCCAAGGTGCTGCACGAGCTGCGGGCCTTCGGGACGCGACTTTCCATCGACGACTTCGGCACCGGGTACTCGTCACTCGCCTACCTGCGTCGATTCACGGTCGACGAACTCAAGATCGATCAGTCCTTCATCGCCGACATGGACGTTGACCCTTACGCCGCCACTCTCGTGGCGGCTGTGATCGCCATCGGGGAGGTGCTCGGTCTCCGCGTGATCGCCGAGGGCGTCGAGACCGCCGAAGAGCTCGCGGCAGTGCGTGATCTTGGATGCCAGTACGCGCAGGGGTACTTGTTCGCGCGACCGTGCAGCTTCGACGTGTACATGGAGTATCTCAAGGGCGGGCGCCCTGGCGGGTGATGCGATACAAAGAGGGGCGATGCGAAGGGTCATTGTTTGGGTAGGCCTTGGACTCGTCGCGTATCTGGCTTACTTCGCGCTCACTAACGCGGCTGGGGCAGCCACGGTCCAGCACCGAGTCGTCCGACGCGCTCCCGCAATCGTTTGGTTCCGTTCTAATACGGCTTCCGTCCCGGCCCCCGGCGGCACGGTCACCCTGACCGCGCGCGTCCTAAGGGGAAAGATGTGCGAGTTTGGAGGCGGAGGTTCGCCTCCTCTCTATGTCCATTGCTCGGGCGGTATCGGGCGGATCAAAGTTGCGTTCTCCGCGAATACCAATACGGCTGAGGACTCGTGGCGCTTTTGGGTACGGGTTCGCGGAAGCGGAGGTTCGGCGCTCAAGCACCTATCGTTGAGCCAGCAAGGGGCACCCCCACCCACCGTCACGGGGACATCAGTCTCGATCTCGGTCAGCTCGAACGCCGCAAATAACGAGACAACTTCTTTGACTGTCAATTACACGGCCACGGTCAGTGCGACGTGCTCGTATTCCAATGGAACGTCTGCACAGTGCGCGATCCCGAGCGGCGAGGTCGTGTGGACGATGATTGGCGGCGGTCAGGGCGGCAATTTCATGTACCCCTCCCAGGAAGACCTATGTCCCGCCACTGTTGGAGGCAGCACCAACTCCGCGGAATGCTCCGCCGATTGGAATACGTACGGCGATCAATTCATCGGAGCAACATTCACCAGCGGGTCAATCAATGTCAGCCAGGAACTCGAAACGGAAGTTGTCGCTCCAGTTGACCTCGCCCAGGGCCTCACGTTCAGCAACTACCAAAACGCGGGACCTGAAGCCATCGGAGACTGCTCGATGGCGGCTGCGGCAGATTGGATCGAGGCGACGTACAACGTCAGCCCCGACGAGGCGTCGGTGGTGGACGCTTATTGGTCGGCGGAAGACGAATACAACGGTGGTACTGACGTCGGATTGAATCAAACACAGCTGTTCGATTATTGGCGGGCGTACGGGATCTCCGGTTCGTACTTAACGGGCACCCTCTCGGTGTCGATCGACGAGACAGACGTCGAAGACGCGCTTTCGAGTGGATACGTGTTACTCAAGCACCGGGCCGATGATCGTGTCCTGGGGGCAGGAGGTTCAGATCACCTGGTCGGAGTTCAACACCTGGACGCAAGGCGTATGGGAGATCCGCGCGTCTTCATAGCGATCCCCGCGTCGCAGTCGCAGGCAGGGGTGCGCCCGTCCAGGCGCGACGCGATTGAGTAGGCATTTTGACCTGAGATTCAAGACCATTCGGAGATCCGCGCTGTCGGCCCTCCGAAACGCTTCAGCTCCACGCTTCGCAGAGCTCGTACCAGGGGGTTTAATGCGAAAACGGCCCCCTTCTCCTGGACCTTACAGGACAGCGGTCAAACCCTCCGCGACCCCTGGTGGTGTTGCTCGACAAGGTTCCGGAAAGGGCTGACGACCAAGTCGCCAGTGTTCACAGCCGAGTCGGGAGAGATGGCGCTAGCGGACGGCGTCTAAGCCGT
>JBEKLG010000130.1:0-4970 GCA_050010315.1 Acidimicrobiales bacterium | reverse complement strand
AGGAAACGATCCCTGGGGCAGGTCATTCGATTTGTCTTGACAATCGGGGAAACTGCTGCCTGTTAGCCTGTTCGTCTCGTGCAGCTCGTCGACACCCTCGTTCCCGTAGATTTTCGATCGACGATCAACGCGACGTTGCGTCGCTTCTACCTCTGCACGTTCTTCGGTTGCATCGGCAACGGGCTCACCCTCTCGCTGTTCGTGGTGTACCTGCATAACGTGCGGGGATTTTCGGACAGTTTCGCGACGCTCTTGCTCGCGCTGTGCGCCTTCGCGGGACTCGCGACGACTCCACTCTGGGGCACCACGATCGACCGTTTCGGCCCGGTGCCGGTGGCGCTCTTCGGCTACACGACCGGCGCGGGCGCGCTCGTGCTCTGGGCTTTCGCCCACACCCGGTCGATGGCTCTCCTCGCGGGCCTCGCGATCGCGGTCTTCAGCGGGGCCGGCTGGGGTCCCGCTAGCACGCTGCTCAGCCGACTCGTTCCCGAAGAGCACCGCCAGCGGGCCTTCGGCTTCAACTTCATGCTCGTGAATTTGGGTATCGGCTTCGGCGGGCTGATCTCGGCGTCGATCGTCGACCTGCACCATCCGTTCAGCTTCACCGTGCTCTATATCCTCAACGCCGGCGTGACGGTTCTCACCGGCGTGCTCTTCTTCACGCTGCGCGCGCACGGCGGGCCGGTCAAGGTCCACCACGACGACCCCGAGAAGCTCGCCGAGGGGTGGCGGCACGTCCTTTCCGACCGGCGCCTGGTGCAGATCGTGCTCGCCTCGCTCGTCCTTCTGATCGGTGGCTACGGGTCCCAGGAGGCGGGTTACAGCCTCTACGTGGTGAACAACCTGAAGCTCTCGGTACACGTGATCGGCGTCATCTTCTTCTTCAACACCTCGACCATCGTGCTGGCGCAGCTCTGGGTGCTCAACCGCATCCAGGGGCGCAGCCGGACCCGCATGATGGCTCTTACCGGGGTGTCGTGGTTCATCTTCTGGGTGCTGCTCGACGTAGCACTCAAGTTGCCCGCCGCCGTCACGATCGTCTCGCTCTGCGTCGGGATGGTCATCTTCGCCCTCGGTGAGACCATGCTCACGCCCACGAGCTCGGCGCTGGTGAACCAGATCGCGCCCGAGCACCTGCGCGGCCGATACAACTCGGCCCTCGGTCTGACCTGGGGGCTCTCGGGCATGATCGCGCCCGCCATCGCGGCGATCTACTTCGGCGACCACCTCGGCGGCTGGTGGCCGATCAGCATCGGACTCTTGGCGCTCGCCGGGTCGGCGATGATGCTGAAGCTGCGCCGCATGCTGAGCGCCAACGAGGACGGCCGCGTCGGGGCCGGGGCCACGGAGTAGCTACTTGCCGTCGACCAACGCCTGCACCCGAGCTCGCCACTCGAGCCCTTCGGTGCTCTCTCCGACTCGTGCAACGCCCGGTGCTTGGCACGAAGCTGTGGGGCCACGACCGCCTGATCACCCGTCAGAGCCTGGGCGACGCGCTCACGCACCCACTACGCGAGCGCGGGCGAGGCCCCGTTCGTCGGCACCGAGACCACGACGTCGCCGCCACGATGCAAAGCGGTGAAGTGCACACCAAGCATTACATCGCCGAGCGGACGTTCTCGCGCAGCAATGGGGACTCTACGGATCTCCAGCGCGTGACAGCTGTCACGTCGGCGGTGGCAAACGGTTCAAGTAGACGCACCCCCCTCGCCGGTCGTTTGCCGCCGTCCTGGGCGATTCCGGGGGAGGTTCGGGTCAAGGACGGCGCGTTCGGGTTGCCAGGACGCGCGCGCCGAGTCTCAGGGCTACGTCAGGTGGGACGAGCTGAGGCAGTCGGCGGCGTCCCAGCTGATCGGGAAGCGCCCTTGCGGTCGACCTTTTCGCGCTCGGATGGCTCCGCGGCCCGGACTACGCGTCGGCGGACTGTGATCTTGTCGGCGGGCGTTGGCGAGCGCCGCCTGGAACGTGTCGGCGAACGGACTCCCCTCGCGCTGGGCCGGTCTTGCGAGTGATGCGTCGCCGTCGCTTCGGGCTGTCGATAACCGGTTTCCGGAAGGTCGTCAGCTACCGTCGCCGTCCTCGTCGGCCAAGGCAATGTCACTGAGAACACCGGCGCTATCCGAAATGCTGACGAGCAGATCGAGCACGTAAGCAAAGAAGGCGAGTAACCCCGCCGTGATGATTCCTTCGCCTTCGATGATCAGTTCCACTTCCGTCGCATGGCCGGCGTTTGCCCTGAGACTGAGCCCTACGACGAGCACCGAGATGGTGGCGACACAGAGGATCAATACGGCAGCAACTTTGAAAACGTCCGCTACTATCTCTGGCCCGAGAGAGGGTCGATCGTCAACGTCAAGCCTCTCCACGTCGTCGCTCATTGGCTCGTCCTGGGCTGCGAGTTGCTCGCGCTGCGTCTGTCCTTCGGCGCGGATCGCAGCGAGCCTCGGAGCGACCCGCGAGGCGTGCCCCTTCGCCGTCAGCAACGTCCTGAGATCGCCCGCCCCTCGCCTTCAGAGCAACCCGTCCTCACGGGGCCCTTCGGAAATGGGCAGCTAAGGACCGTTCGACCGCGTTTATTCATTCGGTCGGCTACAGGCGAGTAGCGAAGGTCCAAAGGTGGCCTTCATTGTCGAACACCGAATAGTCCGGGAGCCCATAGGCCTGGTCGACAGGGGTAGGCGTGGTGGGGCGCCCTCCGGCGGCGCTGACCCGCTGGTGGTGGGCGTCGACGTCATCGACGTAGACAACGAGCTGGCCGCTGGTGTAGCCGAGGTTCTTCGGCGAGTCGAACCCGTGCTCGTGGGTGACACGGTGCATCCAGATGGCTGTCGAACCCGTGGTCACCTCACCGTGCATGGCCGTCCCGTCCGGCGCCCGGTGCAGTTCGCCGGGCACAAACCCGAACGTCTTCACCAAGTACTGCTGGCTTCCCTCGATGTCGTCGTAGACGAGGACCGCTTGGATGTCTCTGCACGTGGCCATGCGACGAAGCTGGCGCGCCACCACTCCCCGGTCTTGAACAGAATTGACCGGATCGACTGGTACCCGGCACTTTGTGGAAGCGCGGCGCGAAGCATGACTTCACATTATGGGGCTCCGAGCTGAACTCGATAGTGCAAATGCGTGGCATACGGTGACTCGACTACAGCGATGCGGTCGAAACCGATGTCGGTCCTCTCGATGCCCTCGAACAGACGCTTCCCCGAGCCCAACAGCACGGGCGCGATCGTGAGGGTGAACTCCTCGACGAGTCCAGCCGCGAGGAACTGGCGAACGAGGTCCGCGCCGCCCATGACGATGACGTCCTTGGCGGCGGCGGCATGGCGCGCGAGAGACAGTGCTTTCTCGATCCCTCCGGTCACGAACTCGAATCTCGTATCCCCTCTCGCAACGGTTGGGTGTTGGCGATGGGTGACCACGAAGACCGGCATTCCGAATCCCGGGTTGTCCCCCCAGCCATCGACGACGTCGTGCATCGTGCGGCCACAGATCATCGCGCCTCCGCTCGAGAAGACCCCTTGCAGATAGGCATCGTCGACCTCCACGGGCGCACCGCGTGGACCGTCGTAGGTCCAAGGTCCGCCGAACACCCAGTAATGCAGCCGCTCGCCTCCGTCGCCAAGCCCCGCCCCAGGTCGGTCGTTCGGCCCCGTGATGAATCCGTCGAGCGACATCGTGACTCCCGCAACGACCTTGGACATCTCGACCCTCCTTCCACTCTCTTGACATCATGGGTCATTGTTCCTGCATTCGGTGGCCGCGTGTCTGATTGGTCCCGAGTCAGTGTCGCTCCGACGATCCGCGGGTATCACTAAACGCCGGCTCGCAGCGCATCTCATTGGGATACCCCGGAACTCGGTCTGCTGGCAGGACCAGACGTCATCGCGCCTGTTGAGCCAGTCGTTGCAGCAGCAGAACGCGCTCCCCGCACACGCTCGAGCAGACCGTCCTCGGCACGTTCGGCGCGGCCCTCGGAGTCGCCCACCAAGTGGGCGGAACCGTTGGCGCCCTGTTCGCGCACGCTGCCCGCACCGCGTTCATAAGTGGGATGGATCTCGGCCTACTCGCCGCAGCAGTCGTTGCGTTCGCTGGCGCCGCGATCGCGCTCGCAACCGTCCCCGGCAAGGCACCCACCCGCCGATGCCGCTACCACCGACCCGAGACCACAGCCGCGCAGCTACCAAGGCGTCGACTCGATGATGGAGATGGCCCATCCTCGACCCAGTTGGCATGCTGGTGTTGTCCCGTCACGGCGTGCACTTGCCGTAGCTGCGGCGTCTCGCATAATTGGTCACTGAATGCAAAGGAGCCGACATGAGCGTCTTCACTGAAAAGGAACGAGAGTACCTGGCGTCAGGAGTCCCGCTCGGGCGATTGGCGACCATTGGTCCTGATGGGATGCCGCACGTTGTGCCGACGAGCTTTCGGTACAACCCCGAGCTCGACGCCATCGACATCGGTGGTCACGAATTCGCTACCCGCAAGAAGTACCGTGACGCGCTCAGGCATCCCAAGGCAGCGTTCGTCGTAGACGACATCGTCTCGGTCAATCCCTGGCGTGTACGGGGCATCGAGGTTCGAGGCGCGGTTCAGGTTCTCGAATCCGGGGGCACGGCGCTGGGCCCGGGCTTTTCACCCGAAATGTTCAGGATCACGCCCAAGCGCATTGTGAGCTGGGGACTCGGCGAACACATGGCATTCGAGGCGCGATCAGTCTCCTGATGGCGTTTGCCAGTCTGCTCGTCTTTGAACAGAAGCTCCCACTTCGCCGGTTCCCCTTCCGCCCGACCGCTGCCGCTCCGGCGTCGCACAGAGCTTCTCTGGCCAGGCGCTTGTATCCCTTAGCGTCTGTCCGCGTCTGGTCGGATCTGAGCGCTTGGCTACACAAATGGCTACACGCGAAGGTTGTTTGAGTGCCTCGCCGCCGACCTTGCCGTCACCCTTGGCGGCTGTGAGGAAGGTCATACCCA
>JBEKLG010000129.1:0-4983 GCA_050010315.1 Acidimicrobiales bacterium | reverse complement strand
CCGGCCGATCTTCGCTACCCTTGGTCCCGTCTTCGAGGTCGACGCGACGACGCGGAAGACATATTTCCGGAGAGGTGCGAGAGCGGCCGAATCGGGCTCACTGCTAATGAGTTGACCTGGGAAACTGGGTCCGAGGGTTCAAATCCCTCCCTCTCCGCTCGTTGTCATAATCAAAACGTCGTTCCAGTCCAGCGGGGGTTCCGCGTCCGTTCGCGCAAGCAGAGAATGATTCACGTTCGAACCCGACACGGAAGCGATTCCATACCCACCAGGGAAGGCTGCCCAGACGCTCGGCTCGGAGCTTCGGCCCTTGTCGCCCGGTCGGTCACCGTCCGTGGTGGTCGCGGCTGCAATTGGCCAGCGGGTTGGGCACATGACCAGGCGACAATGAGCCGGTAGGGATTAGGGGCAATCTCGTCGACGTGCAGCCCGAACGACAATTCGCCAGGGCTCCTGTCACGATTCTCAAAGGGGCTGCCATGAACGAAGAGGGCTGGTACGTCGACCCGTATGGACTGCACGAGGCTCGCTGGATCTCCGACGGGGCTCCCACGACGCTCGTCCGCGACGGCGGCTTGGAGACACAGGACCCTCCGCCTGACACTCCGCCCCCTGTACCATCTGAGTTGCTCGCCGAGACGGATCTGACCGACGGCGGCGACCTCCGACGCGCCGATAGGCCGAGACCACGTCCTTAGACCCCGATGCTGAAAAAGACGCTGCCTGGCTCGGATTTGCTGAATGAACCGCCCCGTTAGAAATGGTCACTACGAAACCCGGGGCGGTTCACACTGACTGTGGAGGGGAATGGGCTCGAACAACGACGCGCCGCTGGGCTCACCCAAGCAGATCGTTGATCAAGTGTCTGACGTGATCCCAGAATTCCTGCTCGAACGTTGTCCCACTTTCTCCGCCAAGTAGGCATCACCCTTCTGCCCCGGCGTCGCGATGTCGACGCGGCCGACCGGCTGTCGCTCCGGCGACGCTCGACGTCCCAGTTCCTCACCCAAGGACAGCAGGCCGCGCAAGGGTAGGTACGGCACGATGGCCTCCAACCCGCCGTGTGGCAAGCCCGCGGACGACCGCACCCGATCCCGGTTCAATCCCGTGGAATTCCAGGAAACGTCGGCTTCGACGGCACCTTGCGAGAAGAACCCGGCGTTCCTCGGACATGGCCGTCGCGACACACCAGGCCTGATCTCGCCCCGTCACGTCGCCCGAGAGCGGGCGTGAATCGCCCTTTCCCCGGAACGGGGCCCCCGCCGTCCGTGCTCCGCACGTGCCGCAACGTTCGGTCCCATCCTGGCCGTCACCGCGATTCCTCGGTCTCCTCAGTGCCGCCGTCTGGCTGTTCGTCGGAGCTTTGTCGTGCCAGATCACCTTGTCGGGAAGGCGCCGACTGGCCTGGGGCCGGTGGTTTCGGTGACACAGCCGGCCAACCCGGCGGCCTCTCCGGAAGTTCACCCGCAGGGGAAACCTCGCGCGGGGTTTTCGGTGGCCATCGTGGTCCCGCCGATGGCAGCACTGGAGGACTCGCCGAGTCCTGCCACGGTAGCGGGCCTTCGGCGGAACTCGTGCTCCATCGAGCCCCGGCCTGCGTCGCCTCGGAACCGGAACCGGCGGGCACCAAGTCCGATCCTCGGCCGAATTCGGAAGGTGAGAACCCTTCCTTGCGCAGTCGGAGATCGAGGTAGGTGACCGCGACGAACGCGACGACCACGGGGGCGAGGGCGAGCTCGACGAATGCCGAAGCGAGCTGCTCCGCGACGGCCTGACTCGTCTGAGAAACGTGGAAGACGGCCCCCGCGACGGTGGTGGCGATGGCCGCCCAGAGAATGAGGAACAGCTCCACCAGTAGGTATCCGCCAAAGACGGGCCACCACCGACCCCTGACGAGATAAGACGACCGAGAAAGCGCGTCACGACTGGTGCGCCGCTCGAGAACGGCAACGGGCATCGCGACAAGCCACGTGAACCAGAGATAGACGCCTGGGACGATGAACAACAACAATCCGAGCCCGGACAGCGCGCTGACTAGCACTCCGACGGTAAGCACTGGTCCGGCCTGGGCCGAAGCGACCCGGAGAGATTGGCGCCCGTTCGCTGCACGTCCGGCGGCGAGGTTCGTCGCGGCGTGGATGCCGGCTGCCTGCGCGAGAAGGTTCCCCAGGACGAATACCGCGACGCCGACGAATTCAGCGGCGCGCGCTGAACCCACCGGACTCAGGCTCATTCCGCTCCTCGCTCGCCAGTACGCGAGGGCAGCGCCTCCTACGACGAACGTTGGGACGAGGACGACGGCGGTCGCGCCGATGAGGACGCGGTAGTTCCCGATGCCGAGGCTGATCGCGCTTACAGCGAGCTCCCGCGCGCTCTTCGGCCGTGGACCCTCGTGAGCGGCGGCAGGACCGACCACGATGCCGGACCGTATCAGGTCCAGGTCACAGTGCCTCCCTCCAAGGGCCAACGGCACGGGTAACATCCAGGGCTTACGGTGGCGTGCAGCCGTGACGCCCGAAAGGCGTCCGCGGGTGACCTGCGCTCGTAGCTCAATTTGGACAGAGCATCTGACTACGGATCAGAAGGTTGGGGGTTCGAGTCCCTCCGAGCGCGCTAGCTGGGATTTCAGGTTCGAGTTGGGCAAGCGAACAAGCGAATAGCGCTTGCAGAGCGTCTCGCAGGCGCGAGTACGCGTTGTCGGAGAACATTCGATGGCGCTGCGAGCCGAACACAAAGTCGTGCGTACAGCTGGGATCGTTGTCAGTACCGAGCTTCCATCGCAGAGACCGTGTCCTGGCCGTCGTAAGTTCCAGCTTTGCGGCGAGAGTTTTTTGCCGTCCACGGGAACCTCTTCTGTAGGTCCACTTTCCGAATCACGGGCCGCCGCGGCATGCTGGTGCGAGCGCAAGGCGAAGGCATCGATCTCCTCTCGAGTCAGTTCGTAGCGGTCGGAGACATTCTGCGCCATCTTGATCATCTCGACGTAAGCGTTTCGCGCGACGAGTACGGGATTCGGTGGCCCACCGGCTCCGCCCCACATGGTGTCGAGCAAAAAGATGGGACCGCTCGGGCCGAATGGCGCGTCGTCCTTCATCCGGGCCAATCCCGAGCGCGACATCGACTCGACCTCGGCCGCCAGGCCGATACCAAGTTCGTTGCTCCGAATGGCGTGGGCGATGTTGATGGCGCCGGTAGGTGATGAGACGCAGAATCGATTGACGGTGACAGCCGGTACCGAGTCCGGGGAGCCCGCGGTCAAGGCGCCCCAACGGGCGATGTCTGCCATGCCTTCGGGAGCGACACTCACACAGCCAACCGTGATGTCCTCGATCCGATCCAGGGGAAGCCGACATGTTCACAGGCCCCCACCATGGTCTGCCCCAGGAGATCATCGGTGCGCAGGTGCGACAGCGAGCGGTACTGGCCTAGTTTGAATTATCGCGCCGTCGTGAGTGCAGCCCATCGGGAGACTTGCCCGCCCCGGGGATCGGAAAGCTCTTCCAAGAATCGGCTATAGCTAACTGACTTCGCTACGGCCATAACTGTCCTACTGATTCTCCTCACCCGAAAGATCCTCTTCTGTCAACAACTCAGATATTGGCTACCTAACCAATCTTCCTAACGCTGAGTAGTCCGCCTTTATTCCTTAGGTGGCGCTCGATGACCTCGCGGCGCGAAGGGGTTGTCGTAGTTACGGCGTCGTCAAGGTCAAACTAGGCCACTACCCAGCGAGCCACCGTAACGCCCGACCGGAGTTCGTTGGCCGCCAAGGGTGAATGCCTCGGTCATTGGGTGGTTCCTTCCTACCGGGCCAGGGAAGCGTCGAGGATGATGTCTGGCACCCCGGCCAACGCCCTGCTCACCGGACAGCCCGCCTTGGCGGCCAGGGCCTTCTCCACGAAGGTGGGCTCGTCGATGCCCGGCACCCGTCCCACCGTGACCAGTTCGATCTTGGTGATCGTCGGGGAACCATCGACAGGCCTCAGGGTGACCGTGGCGTCGGTGTGCACCGAGTCCGGTGGATGGCCCGAACTAGCGAGGAGGTTGGCAAGGGCCATCGAGAAGCAGGCGGCGTGTGCCGCCGCGATCAGCTGCTCCGGGTTGGACCCGGGTCCGTCCTCGAAACGGGACTTGTAGGTGTAGCCGCCGCTGATGGTGCCACCCGCGCTGAACGTGCCAGTACCAGTGGGCAGGTTGCCTTTCCACTCAGCGCTTCCCTTTGCCGGCATGAAGGCCTCCTTGGTGTGTCGTGGTCGCTTGTTGGTGAGAATCGTCCACTATCAAGAGATGGGCTGTTGACGACTCGCCCTCGGTGAAGAATCCGTCTGTTTCGCCCGTCTCCAGTACCCGGATGTCATGAGCGAACAACAGCTCGCCCCTCTATTCCGGGGCCCGCAGAGGCCGCTTGCCAGCGCGTAGGGTCGCCGGCCTAAGCGGCGGGATCACTGGGATCGGGTGCCGACGAGGTCCCGACCACAATGCCGGCGGAGCGTCGACAGCGCGGGCGATGGCGTAGGCGGCCGCCTCGTAGTTGACCCGCCAACCTACGAAGTCGAGCCACGCCTCTTCACTCGAGCGCTCGAGGGGAAAGTCCACTTTTCGTAAGCGGTCGATGGCGTCGCGGAATTCCTCGAAGCTGAGGGTGATGCCGTCGTTGGGATCGGCCTCGTCGGGGACGGCGAAGCCACGGGCCCGGGCGATGGCCGTCAGGCAAGTGAAGCCGCCGCGCAAGCACAGCCGGGCCGATACTGCACTAGGAGCGTCGGGCAACAGCGACAGATAGAGCGCGGCCGCATCAAGCACGGCCAGTTGTGCAGTCACCCAGGAGGAGAGCGCTCGTGGGGAGCGGAAGTTGGCGAGGGTCAGGTAGGTGGTGTGGCTCTCGGCCACGTCGGCCGACCAGCGTTCCCACTCCTCAAATAACTCTGGCAGCTCTCCCACGGCCGAGACACCGGTGCCCAAGCCGTAGTGGGTGCGGGCCAG
>JBEKLG010000128.1:0-5069 GCA_050010315.1 Acidimicrobiales bacterium | reverse complement strand
ACCGCGGCGTTGAGCTCGGACTCGGCGATCCCCATGACGTCGAGGTCCTCGTCGGCCGCGCCGACGACGTCCTGGTGCTCGCCGGCGAGGCGCGCCGCTTCGATCTGGTCGCGCAGGCGCGCCGCCCGCTCGTATTCCTCGGCCGCGGCGGCGGCCCGCATCCCCGCCTCGAGCCGGGCGACAACACGCTTCGTGTCGCCGTCGAGGAACCGGGCGAGGTCCTCGACGCAGGCCCGGTACTCGGCCGCCGTAACCGCCCCGACGCACGGCCCCGAGCAGCGCTCGATGTGGTAGAGCAGACACGGCCGCCCGAGCCGTTCGTGGCGGGCGAACTTCGTATCCGTGCAGGTGCGGACCGGGAAGGACCGCACGACCATGTCGAGCATCTCGCGCAGGGCGTAGACCTGGGCGTACGGACCGAAATAGCGCGTGCCCCGGCGCTTCGTGCCCCGCACGATGGCGACGCGGGGCCAGGCCTCGTCGGTGGTCACGGCGACGTAGGGGTAGCTCTTGTCGTCGACGAGGCGGACGTTGAACTGCGGCCGGTGCTCTTTGATCAGGCCGTACTCGAGCATGATCGCCTCGGCCTCAGAGCGCACCTGGATCCACTCGACCGCAGCCGCCCGCTCGAGCATCTGCTGGGTGCGGGGGTGGAGCTGGGCGGGGTCGCCAAAATAGCTGGCGAGGCGCTGGCGCAGCGAAACGGCCTTCCCGACGTAGATCACCCGCCCGTCGGCGTCCTTGAACTGATACGAGCCGGGCGCGTCGGGGACGGCTTGCGGTCGCTGAAGCACTAACCTGGAGGCTACGCCGGCCTGGTACCCCGGCGGACAAGCTTCGTGGCCGACAAACCCGCGGATGGGCGACCAGGCTGTCCCCGCCGGCCGACAGCGGAGCGAGATTCGAGACGAGGGAGATGTTCCGCCTCCAAGCGCCCCTGCCGGCTCGCTACACCGATGCCAGCGACGACGAGCTCGCCGCGATGATCGGCGCGGCCCGAGCCACCCTCGGTGACCGGGTCGTGATTCTCGGCCACCACTACCAGCGCGACGAGGTGATGCGCTGGGCCGACGCCCGTGGCGACTCCTACGGGCTCTCGCGCTTCGCCGCCGACCAGGACCGGGCCGAGTTCGTCGTCTTCTGCGGTGTGACCTTCATGGCCGAGGCAGCGGACATCCTCACCGCCCCGAGCCAGATGGTGCTGCTCCCCGACCTCAACGCCGGCTGCTCGTTGGCGGACATGGCCGACCTCGATACCGTGGAGATCGCCTGGTCCGAGCTCGGCCGGGTCGTCGACCTCGACGCGGTCGTCCCGGTCACCTACATGAACTCCTCGGCGGCCCTGAAAGCCTTCGTCGGTCGCCACCGCGGCACGGTGTGCACCTCGGCCAACGCCGACGCCGCCGTGCGCTGGGCGCTCGGTGTTCCCTACGACACCGCCCCGGGGCCCGAGCTCGCCGAGCACGTCATCGCCTCGGGGCGCAAGGTGCTCTTCTTCCCCGACCAGCACCTTGGGCGCAATACCGTCTACTCCCTCGGGTTCTCATCGAATGACGAGCGGGTCTGGGACCCGGGCCTGCCCTCCGGCGGGCTCACGGAAGCCGATCTCAAGGAACCGACGTTCCTTCTCTGGAAGGGCCACTGCTCGGTGCACCAGCGATTCACGGTCGACCACGTTGAAAGCTTCCGGGCGGCGCACCCCGACGGCCTCGTCGTCGTCCACCCGGAGTGCGCCCACGAGGTCGCCGTCCTCGCCGACAAAGTCGGCTCGACCGACACGATCATCAACTACGTCTGCAGGGCTGCCCCGGGATCGGCGATCGGCATCGGGACCGAGGTCCACCTCGTCCACCGGCTCGCCGAAGAGCACCCCGACCTCACGATCGTCTCGCTCGACCCGCTCGTCTGCCCTTGTTCGACGATGTTCCGCATCGACCCGCCCCATCTCGCCTGGGTCCTCGAGGGCCTCGTTGCCGGCGAGGTTCGCAACCGCATCGTCGTCGACGAGGCGACGGCGGCCGACGCCCGGGTCGCCCTGGCGCGCATGCTCGAGATCGGCGGTTCGAGCTTCTAGACCTCGGGCAACCAGCTGAGCGGATCGCGCCGTAGCCGGGTCACTGCCAGATGGGCTCCTCGTCCCAACTCTGCCACCCGGTCGCGACGCGGTCGCTCTGCCTCAACTACACCGTCGGCACCGGCAACTCTCCGTACCTCGCAGGCAAGATCGCCCTTACCGCCGTCGTGGCCTGGTCGGGTCGGTGACCGCCCGGCCCAGCCGACACGAAAGCCGTCGCTGGCTGCCGGCAACTCGACCGACCATTCGGCGGGCGACGAAGGACCCGGCGGATCGGCCGCGTGAAACCCCGAGAAGACTCGTCGCCCGCCGGCCGACGTGGGCGGCGACCGCCGCCGGGGGCGAGGCCGCCAGTGCCCTTTCCCCGGCTGAGTCTCTAGTGCGAGGACAGCGCGTCGAGCCGCTGCATCGACTCGGCGCCCAGCGAGAAGCCGAAAACCTCGAAGTTCCCGGCGATGCGGTCCGGTTGGTGAGACCGCGGAATGGCGACGACGCCGTGCTCGACGTGCCAGCGGAGCACTACCTGGGCCGGGGTGACCCCTTTTTCCGCGGCGATCGCGACGAGCACGGGATCGTCGAGTTGGCTTCTCCGGAACGGGCTGTAGCCCTCGAGGACGATGCCGCGCTCATCAAGCTCGCGCTGCAAGCTGGGGTCGTAGAGGTACGGGCTCCAGGGGACCTGGTTCACCTCCGGTGCCTCGCCGGTCGCCGCCGTGAGGTCGTCGATCTCGGCCACGGCGTAGTTGCTGACCCCGATCGCTCGGGCGAGACCCAAATCGCGTACCGCGAGCATCTCCCGGTAGAGGGCGCGCGAGGTGCCGCGGTCACCAGGCGGCCAGTGGATCAGCCAGAGGTCAACGTAGTCGGTCTGCAGATCCGCAAGGCTCTTCTCGATTGTCCCCCGGACGCTCGGTGCATCGGAGAGGATCTTCGTCGTGATGAAGAGCTCTTCACGGCGCAGCCCGCTGTCGATGGCGGCGAGACCGACCTCCTTTTCGTTCTGGTACATCGTGGCGGTGTCGATGTGGCGGTAGCCGACCTCCAGGGCGCGGAGCACGGCCGCCCGGGCGACCTCGCCCTCGAGCCGCCAGGTCCCGAACCCGATGATCGGCATCTCGCCGCCGCGGCGCAACACGACGCCACGGCCACTCGTTGATGAGTTCAACCTCGTCGCTCCCTTGCCGGCTCCAGCGAGGCTACCCCGACCGCGTGCCAGGACTGTCAAGGCGTGCCCGCGAAACCGGACGGCGACAGGAGGACGACGAAAAAGTGCCCACACGGCCGACCCGGCGCGCCCCGGCGGTTCAGACCCCTTCGGCTCAAGGCCAGCTCATCGCCTGCAGGGTCCTTTTCCTCCGAGCGCCGCCCGAGCGACAACAGGCTCGAGGAAATCCTGGCAAGCTCGCCTAAAGACGCACTCGCAGGTCTCCTCGAAACGAAAGCTCACCTGGACTACTCTCCCAGCCGAACCGGAGGACGCTGACGATGGACAGCAGACTCCCCAGCTTGCGAGCGCTCCGAGGTCGACACTTCGTCACGGACCTCGACTACACGCGGGAGGATCTCGAGGGACTTCTGGCACTCGCCGCTGCGATCAAAGCGGTCTGGAGGCGACGTCCCCTGACGCCGTTCCTGCCAGGCCGGCATCTGGCGATGATCTTCGAGGCTGCCTCGACCCGCACCAGGGTGAGCTTCGAGAACGGCTTCGCCGAGCTCGGGGGGAACGCTGTCTACCTTCGCCCCGGCGAGATCCACCTGCCGGGGCGGGAGAGCGTCGCCGACACCGCCCGGACGCTCTCCCAGTACAACTCGGCGATCGTGATCCGCGCCCAGGCCGACGAGACCGTGGAGGAGATCGCTGCCTCGTCGGGCGTGCCGGTCATCAACGCCATGGACCACGACCGGCACCCCTGCCAAGCGATGAGTGACGCCCTCACGATCTCCGAGTACGCCGGCAAGCTCGAAGGCGTCACCTTCGCCTACCTCGGCGACGCGGCCCACCCCTGCAACTCGCTGTCGACGACGCTGACCAAGCTCGGGCTGAACGTGCGCGTCGGCAACGCGCCGGGTTATGAGATCCGACCCGAGGTGAAAGAGAACGCCGAACGGTTCGCGGCGCTGAGTGGCGGTTCGTTTCTCTTGACGAACGACCCCCTCGAGGCGATCGACGGTGCCGACTTCGTCTACACCGACTGTTGGTGGTGGACCGGGCAGGAGGCCGAGTACGCCGACCGGGTGGCCGCCTTTCGCCCCTTCCAGGTGAACAGCGAGCTGTGGAAGAGCACCAAACCCGGGGCGAAGTTCATGCACTGCCTGCCGGCGATGCGCGGCGAAGAGGTGACGGACGAGGTCGCCGACTCCCCGGCGTCGATCATCTTCCCTCAGGCGCAGAACCGCTTGCACTTCCAGAAGGCCCTGCTGCTCGCCCTCATCGGTCTCGACGAGCCGCCAGATGACGCCGAACTGGGAGCGATCGCCGATGCCCTCCTCGCCTGAGCGCGATCGGTCGTCACCAAAGGACGCGCCTGCGGTGATGGATGCCGCGGCGGGCACAGCGCTTGCAGGCACGCCCCGAGCCGATGGCTTTCGCATGCCGGGTGAGTTCGAGCCGCATTCCCAGATCTGGATGCTCTGGCCGGAGCGCACCGACAACTGGCGTCTCGGGGCCAAACCGGCGCAGCACGCCTGGGTCGAGGTCGCCTCTGCCATAGCCCAGTTCGAGCCCGTCAGCGTGGGAGTCAACAACGACCAGTTCGAGAACGCGCGCAACATGCTGCCGAGCTCGGTGCGGGTCGTCGAGATGTCCAGCAACGACGCCTGGATGCGCGACTGCGGGCCGACCTTCGTCGTCAACGACAAAGGCGGCGTGCGCCTGGTCGACTGGGAGTTCAATGCCTGGGGCGGGCTTTACGACGGCCTCTACTTCCCCTGGGACAAGGACCAGCTCGTCCCGCGCAAGATCGCCGAGATCGAGCGCGTGGACCGCTACAAGGCA
>JBEKLG010000127.1:0-5086 GCA_050010315.1 Acidimicrobiales bacterium | reverse complement strand
GTGGACAAACACAGACTCCTCCACACCCCACCGCTCCTTCCCACACCATGCTGTGCGCGTCAGTGGACGACCGACGTGAAAGGATTTCCCCTGAACGCTGGAACGACTGTCCCCTGTCCACAATGCACAGGCACTATTACTACTAAGTCTTTCTCTAAAGGAAAATCCTGAAGGGAGCGCACGAACGGTGAAATTCCACACCGAACGGGACGGTTTCCTGGACGCACTGGTTACCGCGGGGCGAGCAAACGCAGCCCGGGTGGGCGCAGGACTCGGGACCCAGAGCGTCCGCCTTGGTCTGCACGGTGACGGGTTGGAGGTTACCGGCTCGGATCCGGACCTCGTGATCGAGGTGCAGGATGTCGTTGCCGGTGAGGGAGACGGAGTCGTGCTGCTGCCGTCACGTCTGGCTACTGACATCATCCGCTCTTTTGATCCCGGCACGGTGACCGTGGAGGGCGATGAACAAGAGGTGCGAATCACCTCAGGACGGGCGGAGTTTGTCGTGCGGGTACCCGTGGGGGCGGAGATCACGTGGCTCACGCCGATGGAGGCGGAGAGCATCACATTGCCTGCAGCACCATTCGCGGAGGGACTGAGACAGGTCGTGCCAGCTGCCCTGACAGATGACAGCCGAGCGCCACAGCTCACCGGCGTGCTGATGGTTGCAGTCAATGCCGGACTGCGTCTGGTGGCGACAGATTCTTATCGTCTGGCTTTTCGGGACTTGCGAGGGCTCAGTGCCCTCGAACCAGGCTCGGAGGTACTTATTCCGGCGCGGGCCCTGGTGGAGATCCAGCGTCTGATCGGCGGTGACGGTGACAAGACACACAGCGAGGAGTTGATTTTCCGTCACAGTGAGCTCGACGCGGTCTTCGAGACCCATGGGGTGCGGTTGACGACCCGTCTTTTGAAAGGGCCATTTCCTGACTACGAGCGCCTGTTGCCGGCGTCGTACCCGAACGCGTTCCAGGTCGGGCGGGAAGAACTCGCTGCCGCGCTACGTCGGGTGCGACTGATGATCCGGGACGCGAAGGACGTCGCGACACCGGTTCGAGTGTCTTTCCAGGCTGATGGCGCTGAACTCACGGTGTTGACGGCAGAGAGTGGACGGGCTGCTGAGCGGGTTGACGGACAGTTCAACGGGGAAGAACTCGTCGTGGCATTCAACCCGAACTACCTGCTCGACGGGATCGAAGCCATCCGTGCGGAGACAGTAATCCTTGAGGTCATCGACTCCTCCCATCCCGCGACGGTACGCGGCGAGGGAGAGGACGATTATCGGTATCTCCTGATGCCGGTGCGTGTCTCCTGAGTCACGTCGCTTGGCTCGAGGCAAGAGAGTTCCGTAACCTCGCCGATGTCAGGTTCGAGCCAGATCCGGAAGGACTGACGGTCATTATCGGCGAGAACGGCGCCGGAAAGACGAGTCTTCTCGAGGCGATCGGCTACGCATCGACGTTGTCGTCGTTCCGCGGCAGCCCACGAGAATCGCTCATTCGCGCGGGTACGAATCAGTGCGTCATCCGCCTGGAATCGGTGAAGGAGGATCGGCGTTTTCTCGTCGAGATCGAACTCGTCCCTGACCGGCGGGACCGCGTGCAACTGAACCGACAGCGGGTGGTTCGTGGCGAGGAGCTCCTGGAAGCGCTACGGGTCTCGGTTTTCACCCCGGACGACCTCGCGCTTGTGAAAGGAGGGCCGCAGGAGCGCCGGAGCTACCTCGACGACGCCCTCGTTGCGGCGCGCCCTCGTGAGCTTGCGACCCGGCAAGTCGTTGAACGAATCCTCCGGCAGCGCTCGAGATTGCTGCGCCAAGCAGGCGGGATTGCCTCTCGAGACGTGATGGCGACGCTCGACGTCTGGGACGAGAAACTCGCCGTGGCCGGCAGCGCGCTCATCCGGGCTCGGGAGACTTTTCTAGAAGAGCTTGAGCCCTTGGCCATGGTGGCGTTTCGTAACCTTACGAGAACACCCGACGACCTCCGCCTCGCCTACAAGAGGTCGTTCTCCGGGGACCTCGCGGAAGCGCTCGGTCGCTCACGCCCAGAGGACCTGCGGCGCGCAACGACGACCGTCGGACCGCACCGCGATGAGATCGTCATCACGGCTGGGGGCCTCGACGCGCGGACCCGGCTCTCACAGGGACGACAGCGTTGCGCGACGCTGGCTTTACGTCTCGCCGCGCACGGCGCGGTCAGCGCGGCCGTCGGTTCCCGCCCGGTGCTCCTGCTCGACGACGCCTTTTCCGAGCTCGACGAGGCGACAACCCACGCCCTTCTCGATGAGTTGCCCCCAGGCCAGGCCGTGCTCACGACGGCGGGGCCGATTCCTCGGGAGGCCCGTCCGGCGCTGACCGTCCGCCTGACGGCGGGTGGGATCGTCCGATGAGCGATCGGGGCAGAGCCGGCCGTGGCGGCCATGAGGCTCCGGCGTCGCGCCGATCCGGTCGGGTGCGGGCGGATCGCCGGCGGGAAGAGACGGATGTGCCGAGAAGCCTTGGCGGCTCAGTCGATGAGTACCTGGCGAGCGAGGGGCTCCTCGGCATGAAGACCTTCGCCGACGTCGTCGGCTGCTGGACGGAGGCCGTCGGGGCGGACGTCGCCGCGCATGCCCACCCGAGGTCGCTGAGAGGTAAGGAACTCGTCGTCGCGGTCGACCATCCGGGCTGGGCGACCCAGCTCGCCTTTCTCTCCGATGCGATCTGCGATCGACTCGCTGACCAGCTCGGATGGCGCGCAGTCGAGCACCTGAAGGGCCATGTCGACCCCCGATCTCGCCTAGACTGACACTAGGAAGATCGCTGGGTTGCGCCCATCGGTACGGGCAAGCCCGACCGGCTGGTGTCGTCGTAGTTGAGGAGCCGCGCCCGTGGTGCGAATGGATCAGGTGGGGTCACGGGACGCGGCCCCGGAGTCCTATGAGGCCTCCGACATCACCGTCCTACGGGGACTGGAGCCGGTCCGCCTCCGCCCGGGCATGTTCATCGGGTCGACGTCGTCAAGCGGGCTGCACCACCTCGTTTGGGAGGTCGTCGACAACTCCGTCGACGAGGCCATGCAGGGCCATTGCACCCGGATCGACGTGACAATCCGCGCTGACGGCAGTTGCCGGGTCGTCGACAACGGCCGGGGAATCCCCGTGGAGCCGCATCCCGACGAGCCGACGAAGTCCGCGGCGGAGATCGTCCTCACCGTTCTGCACGCCGGCGGCAAGTTCGGCGGGTCGAGCTACAAGGTGTCGGGGGGGCTTCATGGCGTCGGCGTCTCGGTCGTCAACGCCCTGTCCTCCCGGCTCGAGCTGGAGATCGACCGCGGGGGCGACCGTTACGAAATGGCCTTCGTCGACGGTGGCAAACCGAGCGGTCCGCTGAAGATGGTTGGCCCGTCGCCGCGCAACCGGACCGGCACGACAGTCACGTTCTGGCCGGACGCCTCGATCTTCGACGAAGTTGAGTTCCGCGCCCAGACGATCCTCGAGCGGCTGCAGATGATGGCATTCCTCCAACGGGGGCTGGAGATCCGCTTCAAGGATGAGCGCGTCGGCCACGAACAGGCGGTGACCTATCGCTTTACCGGAGGCGTTGAGGACTTCGTCCGCCATCTCAACGCGTCCAAGGAGCCGCTGTTCCGCAGGGTGGCTTACTTCGCCCAGGTCGAGGACGACCAGGAGATCGAGGTTGCCTTGCAGTGGAACACGAGCTACTACGAGAGCATCTGGTCGTTCGCCAACGGGATCGCCACCGTCGAAGGAGGGATGCACGAGGAGGGTTTCAAGAAAGCCCTCACCAACGTGGTGAACCGGAGCGCGCGTGGACGCGGCGCACTGAAGGACTCCGACCCGAACCTCCAGGGGGAGGACATCCGGGAGGGCCTCACGGCGATCATCTCGGTGCGATTGCGCGACCCCCAGTTCGAGGGTCAGACGAAGGCGAAGCTCGGCAACGTGACGATCCGCTCGCTCGTCGAGCGGGCGACGAATGAGAAGCTCGCCGAATGGCTCGACGAGAACCCACGCGAAGCAAACCAGATCGTGCAGAAGGCGCTGCTCGCGCAGCGCGCCCGCGTGGCAGCCCGCCAGGCCCGCGACCTCACTCGGCGCAAGTCCGCCCTCGACGGCGCTGGTCTGCCCGGGAAGCTCGTGGACTGCGCCTCGCGCGACCCGCGTGAGTCCGAGATCTTTATCGTCGAGGGGAATTCAGCCGCGGGTTCGGCGAAGAACGCCCGTAACCCGCAGACCCAGGCGATCTTGCCGATCCGCGGCAAGATCCTCAACGTCGAGAAGGCGCGCGCCGACCGAATGCTGAAGAATGCCGAGATCCAGGCGCTCATCATGGCGATTGGCGCCGGGATCGCCGACGACTTCGACATCGCGAAGATCCGCTACGACCGGGTGGTGATCCTTGCCGATGCCGATGTTGACGGCTCGCACATCCGGACCTTGCTGCTGACGTTCTTCCTGCGCCAGATGCGCCCGCTGATCGAGGCCGGCCACGTCTACGTCGCCCAGCCCCCCCTCTACTCGACGCTCGTCGGCAACGCCAAGGTCTACCTGAGAGATGAGGCCGCCCGGGATCGGTTCCTGGTGGAGCACCCGAACCACACGAAGGACTTCCAACGCCTTAAGGGGCTCGGTGAGATGGATTTCGCCGAACTGCGGGACACAACGATCGACCCGGCGAAGCGGTCGCTCCTGCAGATCACGATGGAGGAGGCAAGCATCGCGGACCAGGTCTGCTCGGTCCTCATGGGGGACGACGTGGAGGTGCGACGGCGGTTCATCCAGACGAACGCGAAGGACGTTCGCTTCCTTGACATCTGAGGGTAGCAAGAACCGCGTCGCGCACGAGGCAGTGACAAGAGAAGGCAGGGCGAGGATTGCCATCGCGTAGGACGGCACCGTCGGTTCGACCGCCGAGCGAAGTCGTCGGAGGCGGCGAGGTCGAACCGATCGAGATCCAAGAGGAGATGGAGCGCTCGTTCCTCGAGTACTCCATGTCGGTCATTGTCTCGCGCGCCCTGCCGGACGTACGTGACGGCCTCAAGCCGGTGCACCGCCGGATCCTCTACTCCATGTTCGACAAGGG
>JBEKLG010000126.1:0-5102 GCA_050010315.1 Acidimicrobiales bacterium | reverse complement strand
GGCAGCGGTCACCGTCCTTCCAGGTCTGCTGGCCCTTGCCGGGGTATTGCAGCTCCGTCGGGGTCAAGGTGAACCCGGCGTACATCTCGGCAAACAACCCCAAGGTGGCATTCTTGCCTTCGTAGGCGGACGCCCCGGACTGGAGCGAGCCCGGCGAGGCGTTGATCAACCCGTCGCCGTAGGTCCGCAGCCCCGTCGCAGCAAGATTCGTGCTCGCCGGGAGGTTCGGTTCGATTCTGCCGCAGATGTCGACGGCGAGCGCGGCGTACCAGTTGTCGCTCGCCGTCGGGCCCTCGACCACCGGCTTGCGGAACGTTTCGTTCCGGCTGTAGACGATGAGGCCGACGCCGCCGACGCAGATGACGAACATGAGGAGGTACCAGAGCCTCGGACGCTGGGCGCGATAGCTCCTGCTGCCTCCGCTCGCCGCGGCGCGCGCGACCGTCCGTCCGAAAGACCCTCGTGCCATGGCGGGCCGAGCTTAGTCAAGGCTCGCCGGGCGACCCCGTGCGCCGGTGAGCAGCTGCCGGGCAGACGCGAGGCCGAAGCGGACGATGAGCCCGGCGGCCACCGGGACGAGGAGGAGCGCCCGCGCCCCTACCAAGGACTTTCGAGCGAAGCGCCATGCCGAGCGATGATGGGCGACGAGCATGCGGTAGGGGTGGGCCGCTGTGGACAGTCCCTGGAGGTGGGTGACGGTGGCGGCGGGTTCGAAAAGGACGCGCCACCCGGCACGCCGCAGGCGCCAGCACAGATCGAGATCCTCGACGTACATGAAGTAGCCCTCGTCGAAACCACCGACGCTGTCAAACGCCTCACGGCGGATGAGCGCACACGCACCGGACACCCAATCCACCTCCCGGGCACGGCCTTGCTCGGTGGCATCCAGCGCAGCCTCGCCGCGGTAGCGCTTCGTCCAGCGGTTCCGCGGCCAGATGAGCCCGAGGAGGGCATGGGCGGCGCCAACCGCAAAGCTCGGGAAGGAACGAGCCGAGGGATACGCCGCGCCGTTCCGGTCGCGGATTAACGGCCCGACCACCGCGAGATCCGGCTCGCAATCAAGCCGCGCCGCGAGCACCTCGACAGCGTCGGGGCCGACGACGATGTCCGGGTTGACGACGAAAAGGAACGGTGCCGCGGCGAGGGCTGCACCCCGGTTCACCGCCGTCCCGTAGCCAAGGTTCACCTCGGCGCGCACGATTCGCGCTTCAGCGTCGATCTCAGCGAGCGCCGCGAGCGACCGGTCGACCGAGCCGTTGTCGACGACGACCACGCCGTCGACCCCGGCGGAGCGCAGGCTCGCGTCGCGCTCGGCGAGCGCCGTGCCGGTGTTGAAGTTGACGACCACGGCGTCGACGCCGGAGGCCGGCCTCGCCGACCCGCTCACCTCGAGAAGTACCCCGGAGCGCCGGTCAAGCGATCAGCTCCGCGACGAGCGAGGTGACCGATTCGCGCCAGTCCGGCAACAGCGCCATCCCGGAAAGTCTCAGGGCCGCGTTGTCGAGCACGGAGTTCTGCGGGCGCGGGGCGGCGCGGGGCGGGACAAGGTCGCCGGTCGCGATCGGCTCGACCGCCCTTGGGTCACCACCTGCTGCCTCGACGACCGCACAGGCGAAACCGAACCACGATGTCGTCCCCCGGTTCGTCACGTGGAACAGTCCGCTGCGACGCTCGAGGGAGAGCGAGACGAGCGTGCGGGCGAGATCGTGCGCGACCGTCGGGCTGCCGCGTTGGTCGGTGACGAAGCGCAACGGGGCGCCGCGGCGCAGAAGCTCGAGAACGGTCTTCACCATGTTCGAACCGTGCCGACCGACGAGCCACGAGGTCCGCACGACGAGCCCGTCCCTGCCGATCTCGCGCTCTCCCGCGAGCTTCGACCGGCCGTAGAGCGAGAGGGGGTTCGGCTCGTCCCACTCGGTGTACGGGCGGTCGAGCGTCCCGTCGAACACGTAGTCGGTCGAGACGTACGTCAGGTGCGCGCCGACGAGGCATGCCGCCTCGGCGACATGTCGCGTCCCGAGGGCGTTCACCGCCCAGGCACGGTCGCATTCGGTCTCGCAGGCGTCGACGGCGGTGAACGCCGCGAGGTGGATCACGATCGCCGGCTCGTAGCTCGCGACCGCCGTCATGACGGTGTCGCGATCCGTGATGTCGAGCTCGGGTACGTCGGAAGCGATGACCTCGAAGCCGCGGCTCCTCGTCCGCTCCGCCGCTCTGCGCTCCAGCTCGGCGACGACCTCACAACCGAGCTGACCCCGGGCACCGGTGACGAGGACGCGCATCATCGTCCTAGCGGCTCTCCGGCGGGGCCGCGGACGCCCCTGAAGCGGGGGACGCGGCCCCCCAGGATCCCTCGACGACCGGGGAGCGGCCGATGAGCGGGCGCCACCACGCCTCGTTCGCCCGGTACCACTCGATCGTCGCGGCGAGTCCCTGCGCGAAGTCGACCGTCGCCGACCAACCGAGTTCTCGGCGGATCTTGGAGGAGTCGAGCAGGTAGCGCCGGTCGTGCCCGGGACGGTCCGGGACGATCGTCTTCAGCGAGGCCGGCGCGCCGGCCGCGGCGAGGACCTCGTCGGCGACCTGTTCGATCGAGGCTTCGAAGCCCGAACCGACGTTGTAGGTCTCGCCAACCTCGCCGCGGCAAAGGACGGCGTCGACCGCCCGACAGTGGTCATCGACGTGGAGCCATTCCCGGCGGTTCATCGTCGAGGCATAGAGCGGCAGCGGCTCACCGGCGAAGGCGCGCGTCGCGAACAGCGGAATCACCTTCTCGGGGAACTGATAGGGCCCGTAGTTGTTGCAGCAGTTGGTAATCGTCACCGGAAGGCCGAACGTTGCGCCGTAGCAGCGCACGACGTGGTCCGACCCGGCCTTGGAGGCGTTGTACGGGGTCCTCGGCCGATACGGTGACTGCTCCGTGAACGCTTCGTCGCTGTCGAGCGCGAGGTCGCCGTAGACCTCGCAGGTCGAAATGTGGTGGAACCGTTCGACGCCGACCTGCCGGGCCGCTTCGCACAGCGCCTGGGTTCCGAGGACGTTCGTCCGGAAAAAGCGCGCCGGGTCGATCACGGCGAGGCTGTTGTGCGATTCGGCGGCGAAGTTCACGACCGTCGTGATCCGCTCGGCGCGCAGCACGCCTTCGACGAGTCCTTGGTCCGCGATGTCACCGACGACGAATCCCACGCCTGCGGTCTGCTCGAGCGGTTCCAGGCTCGAGCGGTTCCCGGCGTAGGTGAGAGCGTCAAGGACGACGACGGCGTCCTCGGGATGCTCGCTCACCCAGTAACGCACGAAGTTCGAGCCGATGAAGCCCGCACCCCCGGTGACAAGGAGTCGCATGGACCGCAAGGGTAGCGACCCCTGCGCCCTCACGGACCCTGATCCGGCTGGCCTCCGCCCCGCGGGTCGTCCCGGAGGTGGACGACGTCGGCGGCGTCGAGAACGAAACGCTCGCCTTGGGACACGACGACGAGCCGTCCTTTGCCATCGATCCCGGCCACGACGCCGGCGAAAGAGCGTCTTGCGGTGTCGAGGCGCACCGACCTTCCGATCGTCGAGCAGCGCTGGCGGTACTCGTCCATGGTCGATCGCTCCGGGCGCCCCGCCGCGCCGTACCGGCGCCGCAGGGACCCGAGCAGCGCCTCAAGGACGTCGTCGCGTGCCACGTCGTGGCCGGCGAGCTCGGCGAGCCCGGTGACCGGATCTCGACCGCGGCCCGCCGCGTCGGCCCGAAGTCGGGCCCGGATGCCCGCCGCTTCGATGTTCAGCCCGAGGCCGACGACCAGTGCGGCGCCCGGTCCGGCCACCGAGGCGCCGCCGGCGACGATCTCGGCGAGGACTCCCCCGACCTTCGCCTCCCCGGCGACAAGGTCGTTCGGCCACTTCAGCTCGATGGCGGCGCCGCTCGTCGCTTGCGCCGCGTCGGCCGCGGCGAGCGCGACGGCGGTCGGCACGAGATGGAGCTCGTCGGGGCGTAGCCGGGGGCGGAAGACGATCGAGCAGAGCAAGGCGGACCCGGCCGGGGCGATCCACTCACGTCCGAGCCGACCACGTCCGGCGGTCTGCTCCTCGGCGAGGACGACGAGCCCCTCGGGGGCACCGTGTCGGACGGCGTCGGCGGCGTAGCGGTTCGTCGAGTCGACCACCTCGAGCCGCACCACGTTCGTGAAGTCCGGCGCGGCGGAACTAGCCTGCTCGCCTGGACGGAAGCGGAAGCTGCCAACCCCGCGAGGGGACCGTGGCTCCGGCATTTCTGCACGATACGCACGGAGCGGAGCGGGTGTTCGACAAGATCCTGATCGCCAACCGGGGTGAGATCGCGGTGCGCGTCGCCCGCACCTGCCGGGAGCTCGGGATCGTGACCGCCGCCGTCTACTCCGAGGCGGACCGGGACGCCCTCCACGTGCGGATCGCCGACGAGGCCTACGCGCTCGGACCCGGCGGGCCCGGCGAGACCTACCTCGACATCGGCACCATCGTCGAGGTTCTCCGGCGTTCCGGCGCCGGCGCCGTCCACCCCGGCTACGGCTTCCTCGCCGAGAACGCGGCGTTCGCCCGGGCGGTCGAAAAAGCCGGAGCGGTTTTCGTCGGGCCTCCCGCCGCCGCGATCGAGACGATGGGTTCCAAGCTCACGGCCCGCGCGGCGGCCGCCCGGGTCGGGGTCACGGGCGTGCCCGGCAGCGACGAGCCGGTGCGTTCGGCAGCCGAGGTCCTCGCCTTCGCCGCCGGCGCCCGCTATCCCGTGGCGATCAAGGCCTCCTATGGCGGTGGAGGCCGCGGCCTGAAGATCGTCGAGGGTCCCGAGGACGTCGAAGGCGCGCTCGGCTCCGCCCGGCGGGAGGCCGAGACCTTCTTCGGCCGCGGCGACGTCTACCTCGAGCGCTACCTGCCACACTCGCGCCACATCGAGATGCAGATCGTCGCCGACCGTTTCGGCAACATCGTCTGGCTCGGTGAGCGCGACTGCTCGAGCCAGCGCCGCCACCAGAAACTCATCGAAGAGACGCCGGCGCCGCACATCACCGAGGCGGTGCGCGCCTCGATGGGCGACGCCGCGGTGCGCGTCGCCCGCGCCTGCGGCTACGAGGGGGCGGGCACCG
>JBEKLG010000125.1:0-5156 GCA_050010315.1 Acidimicrobiales bacterium | reverse complement strand
AAGGCGCCCACTGGACCGAGCGAACTACCTCACGGCCCCGATCACGCCTCCTCCGATGGCGGCAATCAGGATTCCGGTCAGGGCGATCCGCGCTGCTCGGGAGCCCGGCTCAGGCATCTTGAAAACCCAGATCCCAATGCTGGCATTGACGAGGAGGCTTAGCTGGGCAATGGTGAAGCCCACTCCAGTGCCCACTCGGGAGACCAAGCCAAGCAGCGCGAGATTGCCGACGCCGAATAGAAGCCCAGCCGCCAACTCCAAGGTTGTCACCCTGAGACTCAATCTGAATGATCCGCCGGCCGGCAGCGCGAAAACGAACCCGCCAGCGAGGATACCCAGCGAGAGGGGAAAGTTAGCGACCTGCGTCGCTACCTTTGCCCACTGAGCTGGCACGAAATAGCTACCCCACAGCAATCCTGCCGCAACGGCCCAGAGCAGGCCGCGTCGATACGTGTTGCTGGCCTTTGAAGTCGACGCCGGCGGTCCTACCAACGTGACGACAGATGGCGAGGCGCCAACAACATCTTGCGAACGCACGATGAGCAGCACCCCGACAAGGATGAACACGAGCGCCAGCGCTACCACGGTGAAGCGGGTGGAGCTGAAGCTCTTTAATTCGCCAAAAAGAAGGGCGCCCCACACGAACGCGATGATGATGTTCAGTGGCGTCCAGGACCCAGCCGCACGGGCCAGTCCGATTGCTTCGGTGGCGCGAAAGGCGGAATAGTTTCCAGCCGTCCACACCAGGCCCCCGGCCAAAGGCAGCCAGAACTCGCGCCAGCCGGAAGAGAGATGACCACCGCTGGAGACGAGCGCAATCGTTGCGAAAACGAAGTTGCCAACCGTCACGTAGAAAGTCCGCAAGCGTTGGGGTACACCGCGTGCGGCCTGAGCCATCGGTATCCAGGTGCCCCACGCCGCCACCGTGATGAGTGCAAGGAGCGCGGTCATGTGCGTCTCGTTGTGCGTTCGGTCAGCTTCGAGCTTCGAAGCCAAACAGTAGATCCGCGCTAAAGCCCGCGATGATCCATGCAATACCCGGTGTTTCGTCCCTCATCGGGCTCCGGGCTACATTTCGCCGCCCTATTGCTTGACGGCTTTACAACGCTCGTCAACGATCTCTGGCCTCTGAAGAGCGAGGTGTCGCCTCAGGGCCGCTCGACGGCACAGCCGGCGGTCAGGGGCACTTCATCCCGCCGCCCCGCGAGCGATACTGAACCTGTGAAGCCGATGCGACTGGTCGTAGCCGGCCCAATTGTCGCTCTGTGCTTGGTAGCGGCCATCGACGCGACGTCTTACGGCGTTCCCTATCAGGTGGCACTGTCGCGAAGCTCGCAAAGCTCGGCGCATTCAGTTCCGACGTGCAAGGCGGCTCAGCTCGACGTGGGTGGCGTCGGTTCAAGCGCTGCGGCCGGAACGGGCATTGTCACGATCCGAATCACGGACGTCTCGGCGACCTCGTGTGCTCTTGATGGATGGCCTATGCTCATCTTTCTCAGTCGCTCCCACCAGGCGCTCGCAGTGACCGTTACCCACAACGGACCGGGCAGCTTCTTCGGGTTCGCGGGAACGGTTGTTCTGCGTCCTCGCGTCGACCCGACCGTTGGTTTCGTCGTCACCTCTGCGGATTTCCCCGCCGCGAACGAATCGTGCCAAAACGTCTCCTCAATCCGCGTAATCCTTCCCGAGGTCTCCGGCTCCTTCTATGGACCGGCGCTCCAGAACCTCACCCACTACCGCCTCTGCGACTCAGGCGACCCCGTCAACATCTCTTCGATCGCCAGAGTCGGCGCGGTCGATGGATATGCGCCTGTATACCCTCGTTGCCTCTCGCTGCAGCTTCGCCTGTCACTCGGCCCCGAAGGAGCCGCCTCAGGTTCCGCGATCGAATCGGGTTTCCTCACAAACAAGTCCACGGTGGAGTGCACGCTCCAGGGATACCCGAGCCTGTCGCTCCTTGATGCTGCCGGTCGGACGCTTGTGAGATTCGGACCGGGCACCGCGACCTACACGCTGTTCGACCCGGCCCGGCCAAGACCCGTCACACTGGAACCGGGCATCGCGGCCAAGTTCGAATTCTCAGCGAGCGACTACAACCCGACTGCGAACAAGGGCGGCGGGGCGCCTTGTCCCATCTCTCATGAGCTCCGAATCGCTCTGCCCTCCCGCGGCGGAAGCATCGTGTCCCATCGGACCTTTCAATTGTGCGGACTGGCCGGGGTAGGCGCGATCACCGAGGCCACGTAACCGCTCTCCCTGACCGGACCCCAGCACCTCGGCAAGCAGTGCAGGGGTCGCATTCCCCACCTGTCGTACTTGGTCGCGATATGTCCCGTCAACGATCCAATCCGCGGACATCGACTGGAGCCGAAGCAGCTCCTCGACCGCGAGAGGACGGTAAGGATTCGTCTTGAGGGGCCACGACTTCGTCTCGACCGGCGCAGATGCACACGTCCGGGCGAGGCGCCGCCGGGAAGCCGGACAAAGGACCCGCCACGGACACCCGACGCGAGCTCACGACATCGCTTCGGTCGCGAACACGATGCCTTCTGTGGCACTCTCGGTGCCGTCGTCCCTGATGATGTAGGCATCGTAACCCGGTAGGGAACGAGCGAGCTCGGGCCCATCACCATCCGCGACCACGAGAGCGGTAGCCAGGGCGTCGCACAAGGGGAGGTTCGAGCCGATGACGGTCGCGGAGGCCGTACGGAACAGCATCCTCCCGTTCCTCGGGTCGATGAGGTGAGGACCGCGCTCGTAACAACCTGACGTGGCAACTGCGCGGTCGGTCTCCAGCACGCAGGCGAGCGCCTCCGGCCTCCACGGGTGACGGATCCCTATCCGCCACCCGTGCGCATCCTTGGGCAGTCCGAAGACAGCGATGTCACCCCCGCCGTTGACGATTGCGGCCTCTACACCCGCAAGTCGCAGGATCGCGAGTGCCTGCTCGGTGGCCCAACCCTTGACCAAACCCGTCGGATCGAAACCGCCGGGCATCGCCCAAGGATCGAACCAACCCTGTGAGAGCGCCTTCGCCTCCTCGCACAGTTGCAGGACGAGAGCCATCTCGGCTGGAGCATCCTCGAGACGGACGCGCCCAGCCCGGAAACGGCTCATCGGGCTGGTCGGCTTCCAGGTGCTGAAGATCTCGTCCAGCTCGTGAAGCCGCGCACAGGCCGCGGCGACGGCTGCATTGGCGTCTCCGACAGGACATTCGCCCGGTTCGACATGGAACGACACCACCGTCCCCATCGCTTCCTCGGTATGGGAGATCACGCCGGTGACACTCACTTCACGCCAAGGGTGTCAAGTGCCGCCTGGACCGAGTAGGCGTAAGCCTCGCTCGTGTAGGTCGCGCCGGAGATCCCGTTGATGCGCGCGCTCTGCGCAGAAAGGACCTCATTGCGCAGCATCGGGATGACCTGTTGGGCGAGTTGCTTGGAGTACTGCTCGGCGGTCTGGATCGTCGCCACCGAGACGTCGGTGATCCGGCTCCCCCGGACAGTGACCTTCACGCCAAGCACCCCGTAGCCGTAGTTCTCGCTGGTTCCGATGGCAGTCCTGGGCGATCCCGTTGGTACAACAGTCGGGGTTGCCGAAGGGCCGCTTCCGCTTAGCAGCGACGACGGGCCGGCGCTGTGCATGGCGACGATGCCGGCGAATCCGGCGGCGCTGGCGATGACGACGGCCGGGGCGCGCCTCATCTTGCGCGGCTTCTTGGTCGGGGTAGCGCGGCCTCGGGAGCGTCGGTCGTGTGTGTTCACAGGGAGTAGAACTCGAAGTGGAGGGAGTCCCTGGGGACCCCGAGCCGCAAGGCGGTTGAGACCACCCAGTCGACGAACCCCTCGGGTCCTGACACATAGACGTCCCGGTTCGCCAGGTCCGGCACGAGCTCGGAAAGGCGGTCGACCCGCACCTCCGAGCGAGGGCCGACGAGCTCGTGAACCCGGCCCTTGCGGTGCCGGACCAGCTCGGCCACTTCCGATGCCAGGGCCAGCTCCTCGGTGCTGGAAGCGCGGAGGATCACGACCGGGTCGCAGTCCCGTGGCAGGTCCTCGAGTAGGGAACGGATGGCCGTGACACCTATGCCCCCGGCGATGAGCGCAACCTTCGCGCGGCGACGGGCATGAGTCGTGAAGGCTCCGTAGGGCCCCTCGATGGCGACACGGGTGCCAGGCTGCAGCCGGGCCACGGCCGACGAGTAGTCGCCTATGCCCTTCACCGTGATGCGCAGGAATGGCGGCCGGGGTCGCGCCGACAGCGAGAACGGGTGAGCCTGCCACCACATCCCCCTGGTGAGGAAGCGCCACTCGAAGAACTGACCACCCGCCACCGCTAGGCGGTCGAGGTTCCTGCCCCGGCAGATGACCGAGACCGTGTCCGGCCCTTCCGGGTGGACCTCCACAACCTCGAGACGGTGCCGGAAAGTCCTGAACAGCGGCAGCCCGAATCGGTAGACCAGCACGAGGCCGGCGCTCGAGGCCCAGAGCGCGGACCAGACGAACCTCGTGAGAGGATGCCCCACGAACGACGGTCCGAGCGCGATCTCGTGCGCGAACGCGAGAGCGAGCGCGAGGTACATGAAGAGGTGAACGGCCCACCACATCTCCCTGCGGAGCCGGCGGCGGATCGAGTAGACCGAAGTGATCGCCACCGCGACCATCACCACCAGTGCAATCGTTGCCGTCAACATGTCGGGGTAAGACCTGATGAAGGCGCCGATCTGGCCGAAGACACCGATCCGGGCGGCCTCGGCGTAAGCGAAGGTGAGCAGCACCGCGTGGGCGACGATGAGCGAAATGGGCCACGGGGCGAGGCGGCGGTGCGAGGCGAGCAGTTTGTCCTGACCGAGCACCCGTTCGACGACCGGGATCCGGCTGACGAGGAGCACCATCACGAGCGCCAGATATGTGCCCGCCAGGCCCGTCAGATTGCCGAGGAACATGGCCACACCTCCCGGCGCCGAGAACTGTTTCCAGCTCTCCGCGGTGACGGCGAGGGCGATGCAGGCCCCAAAGCCGAGCCCTGCGAGGACTACCGCGACATCGGCGAGTACGGGCCGCGGAACTGCTCCCGGCCGGGAGATAACCGACGGCCGACGATGTCTGCCACTGTGCGGGGCGTAGGTCGGGTCAAAGGTGAGCGAGGACATGTCA
>JBEKLG010000124.1:0-5281 GCA_050010315.1 Acidimicrobiales bacterium | reverse complement strand
GCGGGCCGCGACCACCTCGATGTTGCCGGTCGTGGCGAGCATGCCGGTCTTGGCCGCCGCGACGGTGAAGTCGGCGAACACGGCATCGAGCTGGGCCTCGACGAAAGCCGGCGTCATAACCTCGACACCCGTCACTGCCTGGGTGTTCTGGGCCGTGACCGCCGTCACGACGAGGGTCCCGAAGACGCCCAAGGCGCTGAACGTCTTGATGTCGGCGGCGATTCCCGCACCACCGCCCGAGTCCGTGCCGGCGATCGTGAGGACGACCGGGGGCGGTCGGTCCGCGGCCTTGGCGGACCCGCCGCCGCCTGTTCCCATCGCCTCATCCTAGGGTCGCGCCGACGCTGGACCGCCGGCCGAGGCCGCTCGGTCGAGCTCGCGCCCGCTACCGTTGGGGCCCCGGGGAGAGGACCGTGCCAGACGAACGCATCACGGCGATCTGCAGCGAGCTCGGCTTGCTCGCCGAGAGGCTCGACGATCTCGCGCTCGAGGCTCTGCGCGCCGCGGTCGAGGAGGGCGAGACCACCCGCCCCGCCCTCGAACGGCGCCTCGTGCGCGCCCGCAACGCCCTTGAACGGGCGCGGCACCTCCTCGAGGCGGACTGAGCCAACCCTCGCCGAAAAGCGGGGCAGCGGCGATGATGGGGTGATGGAACACCTCGAGCACGACGAACGGCCCTGGGGCAACTACACCGTCCTAGAAGACGCCCCGGACCACAAGGTGAAGACGATTCTCGTCCACCCGGGAAAGCGCCTCAGCTACCAGCGCCACGAACACCGTAGCGAGCACTGGTTCGTGGTGCGGGGCGAAGGCAAGGTCACCCTCGACGGGGTCGAGCACCCCGTCGCCGCGGGCACAGCGCTCGACGTTCCCATCGGTGCGGCCCATCGCGTTGAGAACACCGGCCGTGCCGACCTCGTTTTCATCGAGGTCCAGCACGGTGAGTCCTTCGCCGAGGACGACGTCGTGCGCCTCGAAGACGACTTCGGCCGGGCCTAGAGCGGGCGCCGCAATCTGCTGGAGAAAACACCGAGGCCTCGCCGGCCGCCCGGCGGCAGGGCCGACGGCTAGCTGCGTGACGGCGTCGGCGCGCCCGGTGGGCTGAGGGCGTTCAGGGCGTCAATGAGCTGACGCAGCCGGCCGTGATGGAGGCGGTTGAATTCGAGGGCGATGCGGTGGAGTTCCAGATGGTCGTTGCTCGCGCGCTCGACGGGGAACGCCTCGGTCCGCCAGATCCCCTTGGTCGAGCAAATATCGGCGAACGTCGCCGACAGCGACGCGAGCTCGAGGTCGCTCGGCGCGTAGCGCAGGCGGATGATCATCGTGTCGCGCACGAAGCGGCGAGAGTGATAGTTGCGGTGGAAGCCGAGGATCTCCCGGACCGCCACGTCGAGGTTGTCGGTGATGTGGTACAGCGCCCCCTCGACCGGGTCGGCGAAGCCGCGGCCGTACACCTCGACGTTGACGAACTCCTCCCAGCCGCGCCAGAAACGCTCGTCCGGGCTGTCGACAAGGATGATCGGGGCGGGCTCGGCCTTGCCGGTCTGCAACAGGGTCAGCAGCTCGAAGCACTCGTCGAGCGTCCCGAAACCACCCGGCAGCACGAGGAACCCCGAGGACTCCTTGATCAGCATCAGCTTGCGCGTAAAGAAGTACTTCATCTCGACGAGCTTGGAGTTCTCGGCGATCCACTCGTTCGGCTCCGCCTCGCCGGGCAGGCGAATGTTCACGCCGATCGCCATGGCCGCTCCGGCGCCCTCGTTGCCGGCGGCCATGATGCCCGGCCCGGCTCCGGTGACGACCATCCAGCCGACAGCGGCGAAGCGGCTGGCGAGCTCCCGGGCAAGCTCGTAGGTCCGGTCGGACGGCTCGGTCCGGGCCGAGCCGAACACCGTCACCTTCCGCACATCCCGGTAGGGGGCGAACATCTGGAACGCCTCGGCCATCTCGCCCACGGCGGCCCGGGCGAGCTTCAGGTCGAGCCGGCTCGCGTCCCCCCGGCAGAGCTCGAGGGTCGCGAGCACGATCCCGCGCGCGACGTCGCGGTCGTGGCTCAGCTCGGAGACGTCGAGGAAGTTCTCGACGAGCGCCGCGACCTCGGGGCTCTCGGCGGCTCGCGACCGCCGCGACGACCGCCGGGGCCCGTTCACGCCGGCACCGCCACACGGCCGTACAGCGTCGTGCGCTGTTCGAGACGGCGGCCGAGCGGTTCGACGAGGGCGCGGAACGCCTCCGGCGTCATCATCTGGCCGTGGGAAGCGCCGGCGGCGCGGGAGATGTTCTCGTCCATGAGCGTGCCCCCGACGTCGTTGCAGCCCGCCTGGAGGAGCTGGCGGAGTCCCTTCGGCCCGGTCTTCACCCAGCTCGCCTGGACGTTGTCGATCAACCCGTCGTAGACGATGCGACCGATGGCGTGCATGAGGACGACCTCACGGAACGTCGGCCCGCGCCGCGCCCGGTGCGAGCGGTAAATCGGCGTCGCCATGTGCACGAATGGCAGCGGCACGAACTCTGTGAAGCCCCCGGTCTCCCGCTGGAGGTCGCGGGTCGCGACAAGGTGCCGCGCCCAGCTGAGAGGCGACTCGATTGCGCCAAACATGATCGTCACATTCGAGCGGAGGCCGACGCGGTGGGCCGTGCGGTGCGCCGTGAGCCACTCGGCCGTCGTGATCTTGTCCGGGCAGAGCACGGCACGGACCTCGTCGTCGAGGATCTCCGCCGCCGTTCCCGGCAGCGAGCGGAGTCCGGCTTCGTAGAGCCGTCGCAGATACGACTCGAGCGGCTCGCCGAGACGGCGTGCGCCGACGGTCACCTCGAGGGCGGTGAAAGCGTGGATGTGGATGCTCGTCGAGGCGGCGCGCACGGCCCGGATGACCTCGAGGTAGTACTCGCCGTCGAAGTCCGGGTGGATCCCGCCCTGCAGGCAGACCTCGGTTGCGCCGGCCCGCTCCGCCTCGACGACGCGGCGGGCGATCTCGTCGAGGCTCAGAAGATACGGCGCGCCGCGCAGGTTGAGTGAGAGCGGGCCCTTGCTGAAAGCGCAGAAGCGGCAGCGGTACGTGCAGATGTTCGTGTAGTTGATGTTCCTGTTGACGACGAACGTGACCGTGTCACCGACCTTTCTTGCTCGCAGGCCGTCGGCGAACGCGGCGACGGCCCGCACCTCGCCACCGCGGGCCGAGAACAGCCGCGCGATCTCGTCGACCCCCGGCTCCTCGCCCGATTCGATCCCGGCGAGCACGTCGCCGACCGGTCCGGGGGAAAGCTTGGCGACCGCACCTCGACCGCCCGAGACGAGGAGCGGGGGAGGGGGGTCGGAGCCGGCGCACCAGGCGCTGTCCCGGGCGAACCCTTCGGCGTCGGCGTGCTCGAGCACGGCGGCGCGCATCGTCGGGGCGAGCCACCGCTCAGAGTCGCGCACGAACTCGGGGTGCACAGCAAGGCGCGGCGCGAGCTCATAGCCGGCGGCGGCGAGCTCCGCCTCGAGTCGGTCGAGCGCCGGCCAGGGCCGTTCCGGATTGACATGGTCGGCAGTCACCGGCGAGATCCCGCCGAGGTCGTCCGCCCCGGCCTCGACGAGCGCCACCGGGTCCTCGACAAGGTTCGGCGGCGACTGGACGTGGACGGTGCCGGGCAGGAGCAAGCGGGCCGCCGCCACCGTCCAGCGCAGCTCGTCAAGCGGGCAGGCCGGCGCGGCGTGCATCGCCGTGCCGGGCTTCGGCGCGAATCCCTGGACGAGCACCTCCTGGACGTGGCCGTAGCGGCGGTGGGCGTCGGCGATCGCCCGCAACCCGTCGAGCCGGTCGCGCCGGGTCTCGCCAATGCCGACGAGGACCCCGGTCGTGTAAGGGATCGCCAGGCGTCCCGCGGCCTCGAGGGTGGCGAGACGACGCGCCGGGGACTTGTCCGGGGCCAGGCGGTGGCAGGCGAGCCCGGGTGCGAGCGACTCGAGCATCATCCCCTGGCTGACACTCACCGCACGCAAGAGCGCGAGGTCGTGTTCAGATATAGCCCCGGCGTTGGCGTGGGCAAGGAGCCCCGATTCGGCCATGACGAACGTCGCCGCGGCGGCGAGGTACTCGATCGTCGAGGCGTAACCGTGGGCCGCGAGCCAGCGGCGCGCCACCCGGTAGCGGTCCTCGGGACCCTCGCCCAGGGTGAACAGCGCCTCGTGACAGCCGGCTTCGCGGCCGGCGACGGCGATCGCCACCACCTCGGCCGGTTCAAGGTAGGGCGCGGCGAGGCGGGCCGGCTGCTTGGCGAACGTGCAATAGCCGCAGCGGTCGCGGCACAGCATCGTGAGGGCGATGAAGACCTTCGGTGAGTACGTGACCCGCCGGCCGAACCGGCCGAGCCGCGCCGCTCCGCCCAGGGCGATGAGCTCATCAGGCGGCATCGCCAGGAGCTCGTCGTCAGCGGGTACTCCTCCCGGCGGGAATCTCACGTCGCGACCTTAGGAGCGAGAGCGACGGCGGCCCCCCGCTCGACGAGCCAGACAACCCGGCCGCCCCGGACGCGGGCCGCCGGGAGGTCGGCGCCGGCGGCCAGTCGCCCGAGCGCCTCGGCCTTGTCGGCGCCGATCACCGTCACGACGACGAGGCGGGCGAGCGCGATTCCCTCGAAGGTGAGCGACAGTCGCTGGTGGGGGTTGCGTCCCGCCGGGTCGGCGTTGGCGATGACGAGCGTGCCGGGGGGAGCTGTGCGCCCGTCGGCCCCCGGGAACAGTGAAGCGGTGTGCCCGTCGGGCCCGAGGCCGAGCTGGAGCACGTCAAAGCCTCCCGCCGCCGCCACGACGGCGCCGTAGGCTTCCGGGCCCGCGGCACACGACATCGGGTGGAAACCGGCGAGTTCGTCACGTGCCGGACCGAGCGCTCGGGCGATAGCCGACGCGTTGGCCTCGGGCGAGGCGGGGTCGACGCAGCGCTCGTCGGCGAAGTAGCACTCGACCGACCCCCAGGGAAGGCCGGGAACCGTGGCGAGACGCTCGAAGCACGCCACGCCGGAGGCGCCGCCGGAGCAACCGAGCCGGAATCGCCGGGTGGGGTCCGCGCCGCGCATCTCCCCGGCAACAAGGTCGGCGAACGCGCCGGCCACGTCGTCGACGGCGCGCATCTCGCCAATCATCTTGCGCCGTGTCTACTCGGAGATCCGCCAGTGCCGCTCGACGGAGCCGATCAGCCGGTCCGCCCCCTGCGGTCCCCAGCTCCCGGCGGGGTAGTGCTCGAGCGGCAGGGCCCCGGCGACGAAGGCCTGCTGCAGGGGCCGCACGATCGTCCAGGCA
>JBEKLG010000123.1:0-5296 GCA_050010315.1 Acidimicrobiales bacterium | reverse complement strand
CAGGCTGGCTATGCGGGACATACGCATTTGACCCCTTTGATCATGGGCTCAGTTCTCAAGGGGCTCCGAGCCGCCATCTTGCATCTAGGACGTGCTCCTTGTCAGATCCACGACATCTCGACAGAGGCTCCCTGCGGCCACCCCACCCGCTGTGTTATCCCACAGCCCAGCCCCTTCCCCGCCACGTGGGCGAACGTCGGGTGCCTGTGTGCGGGCGCTGTAGCGTCTCTCGCGCATCCCTAGTGGCGGGCGGTTCGGCTAATTGCGGATAACCAAGCGCCCCGCGGCGTGCCCCGACCCTGCGTACGGGCGGTTCGCGCGCCCTGCGGCCTCTCGTGCGCTCTCTCCTGAGCTGCGCCAGCCCGCCGGTCGCGCCCTTCTCTTCCAACTGCCTGTCCGCGCCGGTCCGCCGGTCACCCCCTGATGGGGCGCCATCGGCCGTCGCCGGTTCCGTCCCCCCGCCCTCTCGTCCGGTGCGTGTGCCGTCTGATCCTTTTTCCCCGCCGCGGCTCTCTCCCCTCCGGGTACCGCGGCACCTCGTTTCTGACCTGTAACGCTTCTGACCTGCAACAACCCGCCTGACCCGCCTCAGCGCGCGCCGGGGTGTTCGCGCTGGCCCCCGGTGCCTGTCGTCCCGGCCGAGTGGCACTCAGGTCGTAATCCGTCGACCACCCAGAGCGGGCTGGAACGACCCGGCGTCGACGCCGGGCGATCGGTCGATGACGCCTTCGCCGCGAGCCGACGCCCCCGGCAGGAGATCTCCGCCAACTGGGTCAGCGTCGCCTAGCTAGCTCCTATTCGGGAAGGTGGCAGACGGCTTCGACGTTGTTCCCGTCGGGGTCACGAACGAAAGCGCCGAAGTAGTCGGAGTGGTACTCCGGCCAGAGCCGCGGCTCGTGGAGCACCTCGGCGCCTTGTGCCGCCGCAGCCTCGAAAAAGGCCCTCACGGCCGCCCGGTTGTCCGCGTGGAAAGCGAGGTGGGACTCGCGGAATCCCTCGCCAGTCTCGAGCGGGCCGACCCAGAATACGGGCTTCCCGCTGATCCCGAAGCCGACGACTTCCCCGAAGTCCATCGCCCGGCCCCCACCGAGTGGAGCTAAAACCGCGTCGTAGAAGGCGATGCTCTTTGCTACGTCCGAACACTGGATTGAAACATGATCGATCATTTTCATATCATGCCTCCCGGGACCGACCCGTTGCAGGCCGACTTGGCGCCAGCTGTCTGGATCTTCCGTCCGGGCGCTTCGTCTCTCCCCGCGACGAATCTGTGTCTTCGCCTCATCGTTCGACCTCTGTCGCCCCCAGAGGCCTTCGCGCCGACTTCGCCTCCGGGAGTGTTCCCATCGGCGCTGGGGCGATGCCCCACCCCCTTGCCGGATGGACCCGCCGGTGCCATCCGGACCCACCGCCTGGAGCGGCGGGTGCGAACAGACCGAGGACGACCGCGTTGACCTCAGGGCGAGGGCGACCGGACCCGGAGGGCGACCGCGAGGTAGTTGCGGACCGCCTCATCGCAGGCGTGAGTTGCCCTGCCGAAGGCTGCGAACGGGCCAGCGGCCGGGGAAAGCGGCCTTGTTCTCGCGTCCGGAGCACAGCTATCTCCCTATCTCAGAACTTGCTGGTGAACTGACACCATCAGCCGCCCGAAAAGAACATTCCGGGCACGCCGCGCCGGGACGCCGATCGGCGCTGGTTCCTCGCGGCGGGGCGGATACAGCAACGCCTCGGTCGGATCGCCCAGCCGCTGACCGAGGCGCGCTCTTCGTCGGCTGGGACGAGGCAACACCGGGTCACGCCCTTGGCCATCGAAGTGGCGCCTGTTCACGGCGATAGGGTCAATGTGTGCCCGTCGCCGGCTCGAACTTCCTCTCGGCGTGCCGTTGTGAGCAGGTCGCGCGCACGCCCGTGTGGTTCATGCGACAGGCGGGACGCGCCCTGCCGGAGTTCCGCGCCCTGCGGGGTGAAGCGAGCATTCTCGACGTCGTCCGCGATCCGGAACTCGCGGCCGAACTCACCTGCCAACCGGTGCGCCGCTATGGCGTTGACGCGGCGATCCTCTTCTCCGACATCATGGTCCCGCTCGCCGCGATCGGCTTCGGCGTCGAGATCGTCCCTGGGACCGGCCCCGTCGTGGACCGACCTTTCCGGACCCCATCGGATATGGCGCGTCTCCGCCCGCTCGATCCCGTCGCCGACACGCCCTACGTCCTCGAGACCGTGCGACGCGTCGTCGCTAGCCTCGACGTGCCGGTCATCGGCTTCGCCGCTGCGCCGTTCACGCTCGCGAGCTACCTCGTCGAGGGCGGCCCTCCTCGCGACTTCGCCCGGACGAAGACGTTGATGCACGGCGAGCCGGAGACCTGGTTCGGGCTCGCCAGCCGGCTCGCCGAGATCGCGCTCGCCTCGCTGCGCAGCCAGGTCGAGGCCGGGGCGAGCGCGGTCCAGCTCTTCGACAGCTGGGCAGGGGCGCTGTCGCCCGCCGACTACGCCCACTTCGCTCTGCCCGCGACGCGCCGCATCCTCGACGGTCTCGCACCCTTGGGCGTCCCGCGCATCCTGTTCGGGGTCGGAACCGGGGAACTGCTCGATCTCATGGCCACGGCCGGTGCCGACGTCGTCGGGGTCGACTGGCGCGTGCCGCTCGACCGCGCCGCGGCAAGGGTCGGGCCGCACACCGCCCTCCAGGGCAATCTCGACCCGGCGATCTGTCTCGCCGGAATCGACGCCGCCGGAGCGACGGCGACAAGGATCCTCGAGGAAGGTCGGGCCGCCGCAGGACACGTCTTCAACCTCGGCCACGGTGTCCTGCCGGGCACCGACCCCGCTGTGCTCCAGCGCCTTGTCGAACTTGTCCATGCGGCACCTCCCGCCGCGGAGCGGTAAGCGATGAAGACGGGCGTCCTCGTGATGGCGTACGGCACGCCGCGTGGTCCCGACGACGTCGAGGCTTTCTACACCGACATCCGCCACGGTCGACCGCCGACCGCGCCCCAGCTCGCCGAGCTCCAGGCGCGCTACGCGGCGATCGGCGGCGTCTCGCCCCTCGCCGAAAAGACCGCCGCGCAGCTGGCCGCGCTCACCCGAGCGCTCGAGGGAATCGCGCCCGGGCACTACCGCGTCACCTATGGCGCGAAGCACTCCGCCCCGAGAATCGAGCAGGCCGTCGACCAGCTCGCCGATTCCGGCGTGTCGGCGATCGTCGGGCTCGTCCTCGCGCCGCACTACTCCGTGGGAAGCATCGGCGAGTACCTCGAGCGGGCCCAGGCGCGGACGATGGCACGCGGCGTCGCCGCGGCGTTCATCGAACGGTGGGGCTCCGAGCCCGAGCTCATCGAGCTCCTCGCCGGACGCACGGCTGCGGCGATCGCCTCCCTCGACCGCCAACCGGGCGACGATCTCGAGGTCGTGTTCACGGCGCACAGCCTGCCCGAGCGTTTCGTCGCCCTGGGAGATCGCTATCCCGAGGAGCTCGCCGAGACCGCGGCGCTGGTCGCGGCCCAATGTCACCTCGACCGCTGGTGGACGGGCTGGCAAAGCGCCGGGGCGACTAAAGAACCGTGGCTCGGCCCCGACATCGGCGAGTTCCTCTCGATCCTCGCCGGAAAGGGCGCGCGTGCCGTCGTCGTCTGCCCAGCCGGCTTCACCTCGGACCACCTCGAGGTCTGCTACGACCTCGACATCATCGCGGCCCGACGGGCCGGCGAACTCGGGCTCGGGTTTGCGCGCACCGCTTCGCTCAACGACGATCCCCGACTCGCAAGCCTGCTCGCCCGTCTCGTCTCCGCCGCTGACCCGCATCGCCCACCGGGTCTCAACCCGACGGGATAGCCGGCATTGCCGCGCAGACAGGTCCTCGTCGCCGGTGCCGGCATGAGCGGGCTCGTCGCGGCACGGGCACTCGCCCACCGCGACGTCGTGCTGGCCGAGGACTATGCCACCGTCGGCGGCAAGATCCCCACCACCGAGCTCCGCGGTCGCCCGCTCGACCTCGGCCCGGATGCCTTCATCACCCGCCTCCCGGCGGCCGAGCAGCTCTACCGGGTTCTCGGCCTCGGCGAAGAGCTCATCACCCCGTCGACCACGAAGGCCGCGATCTGGGCACATGGCTCCCTCCGCCCGATTCCCTCGGGTTGCGTCCTCGGCATCCCTGTCGACCTTGTCGCGCTGTTGCGCTCCGGTGTCGTCTCGCCTACCGGGATCGTGCGGGCGGTGACCGACCTCGGCACGGTCGCCCCCGCCGGCGCCTGGCTGCGCGGCATCGGCATCCCGGCATGCTTCGCGCAAGCCGAACGCGCCGCGTCGGCGCTCGGCAGCGCGCTGGGCTGATGAGCCCGCCGCTGTCGCGAAAAACAGCACGGCCCGCCGGCCGAGCCACCCTCGCGCTCACGGCGGGGGGGCTCATCGCCTGCTCGTTGCCTCCGTTCGGGCCCTGGTATCTCGCGCCGCTCGGCCTTGCCGTCGCGGCGGGGACGATCGCCGGACGATCGGCGCGAGGACGCGCCGTTACCGGCCTGCTCGTCGGGATCGGTCAGTTCAGCGTCGGCTGCGTCTGGGCGCTCGAGTTCACCGGCTTCGGCTATGTCGCCCTCGTCGGCTGCGAATCGCTGTTCGTCGCGGTCGCCTTCGCCCTTGTCCCGCCCGGGCGGGGACGGCTGATCGCCTTCGCCGGTGCCCTCACGCTCGCCGAGTGGGCGCGCGATCACTGGCCCTTCGGCGGTCTGCCGCTCGGTGGCGTCGCTCTCGGCCAGGTGGCGGGTCCCCTAGCCGGGCTGGCGCGGGTCGGCGGGCCACTTGCTCTCCTCGCCGCGGCTGCAGCCGCCGCGGCGGGAGTCGCCGCAGTCGGAGCCGCCGCCTGGGCGAGGCTGGCGCCCGGGAGACGATCCGCGGGGCGTGGCGCGCTCGCCGGCCTAGCGGCCATCGGCCTCGTCGCCCTCGCCAGCGGGCTCGCCGGGCTGGCGCCTGACGGGGGACCGCCCCGCGCCGTCGTCATCGTGGCGGTGATCCAAGGGGGAGGTCGCCGCGGTGTCGGCTCGCTCGACGTGCCAGCGAGCCGGGTCTTCGCCGCGACCTGGCGCGCCACGTCCCGGGTGCAAAGACCAGTCGACCTCGTCGCCTGGCCCGAGGACGCCGTGACTCTCGCTCGCCCGCTCACCGGTTCGGCCGAAGCTGACCGCCTCGCCACCCTCGCCCGGCGGCTCGACGCGACGGTGCTCGCCGGGGTCACCACGCTGGTCGGGCCGACCCGGTTCAGAAACGAGATCGCCGCCTGGGGACCGTCCGGTCGGATCATCGGCTT
>JBEKLG010000122.1:0-5382 GCA_050010315.1 Acidimicrobiales bacterium | reverse complement strand
CCTCGTCGATCGCCTCCTCGCCGAAGGGCACGCCGTCGACGTCGTTGACGACCTGTCGACCGGGTCGCTCGCCAATCTCACCCAAGCCCGGGCGATGGGCGGTGAGTTCCGCTTCCACCAGGTCGACGTGACCGACCCCGGGGTCGTGGCGCTGATCGAGCGCCGTCGCCCGGAGGTCGTCTTTCATCTCGCTGGCCAGCCGAGCGTCTCGGCGTCGCTGCGGGATCCCGGTCTCGACGCCGCGGTGAACGTCGTCGGGACCGCCCGGGTCGCAGAGGGCGCGCGCCGCGTCGGGCTGCGCAAGGTCGTCTACGCCGCGAGCGGCGGCACGCTCTACGGCGCGCTTGCGCCACGCGAGCTCCCGGCAGACGAGTCGCGCCCGTACCACCCGACCTCGCCGTACGGGGTCTCGAAGAAGGTCGCGATCGAGTACCTCGCCGTGTTCCGCGACCTCTACGGCCTGGAATTCAGCGCCCTCGCGCTCGCCAACGTCTACGGACCGCGCCAGGACTGGCGCGGCGAGGCCGGCGTCGTGGCGCGCTTCGCCGCCGAGCTCGTCGCCGGCAGGCCGTCGACGATCGACGGTGACGGTCGCCAGACCCGTGACTTCGTCTTCGTCGACGACGTCGTCGACGCCTTCTGCCGCGCCGTCGAGCGTGGCGGTGGCCTGGTCATCAACGTCGGCACGGGGGTCGAGACGTCGATCGCCCGGCTCTACGTGACGATGGCGGCGCAGGCGGGTTCGCAGCTCGTGCCGCGCCACGGCCCGGAACGCCCCGGTGACCTGCGGGCGAACGCGCTCGATCCGGGGCGGGCACGACTCCACCTCGGCTGGGCGCCGTGGACCTCGCTCGAAGACGGCATCGCGGCGACGCTCGCCTTCGTCGCCCGCCAAGCCCGCGGCCGGCCGCGGCGATGATCGTCGTCCTCGCCGGCGGGGTCGGAGCGGCGCGCTTTTTGCGTGGGCTCGTCAAGCTCGTCGCCGAGCCGGAGATCACGGTGATCGGCAACACCGGCGACGACGCCGTCCTCCACGGTCTGTATGTCAGTCCGGACCTCGACACGGTGACCTACGCGCTCGCCGGAGCGGTGCACCCCGAGCAGGGCTGGGGACTCGCCGAAGATTCCTTCCGGACGATGGAGGCGTTGGACCGCTACGGCGCGCCGACGTGGTTCCGGCTCGGGGACCTCGACCTCGCGACGCATCTGTTTCGCACCGCACGCCTTGGTGAGGGCGCCGCGCTGAGCGAGGTCACCGCCGAGATCGCCAGGGCGTGGGGAATCGGCTGCAAGGTGCTGCCGATGAGCGACGACACGGTGCGCACCCGGCTGCGGCTGGTTGACGGCGCCGAGGTCGACTTTCAGGAGTACTTCGTCCGGCTATGCCACGCTGTCGCCGTGGCGTCGATCAGCTATCGCGGGGCCGGCTCGGCACGGCCCGCACCCGGCGTCCTCAGCGCCCTCAATCTCGCCGAGGCGATCGTGATCGCGCCCTCGAACCCGCTGCTGTCGATCGGTCCAATCCTCGCCGTCCCCGGGATCGCCGAGGCGATCGCCGGGCGGCGGGAGCGGGTCGTCGCCATCTCGCCGATCGTCGGCGGGCGGGCGCTGAGAGGCCCCGCCGACCACCTCCTCGCCGAACTCGGCCACGAATCATCGGCGGTCGGCGTGGCCCGCCTGGTGCACCGCTATGCGCGATGCTTCGTCATCGACACCCTCGACGCCGATCAGAGCGCGAGAGTCGGCGAGACCGGCGTGCGCGCCGTCGTCGCCGACACGGTGATGCGCACCCCCGAGGTCGCCGCGGCGCTTGCCCGCACGGCGCTCGCATCGGTCCTCGAGGACCGGCCGTGACGGCGGCGACGCTCTCGGTGATCGGCGTCGAGGGGCTCCCGGAGATCGTCCCGGGCACGAGCGTCGGCGCGATCCTCGCGGCGCGGGCGCCGCTCGCCCCCGGCGACGTCGTCGTCGTCACCCAGAAGATCGTCTCCAAAGCCGAGGGCCGCCTCGTGCCGGTCGACGCCGCCGACCCCGAGGCCAAGCGCCGGCTCGCCGAGTCCGAGGCGAGAAGGATCCTGCGGCGCCGGGGCGAGCTCGTTATCACCGAGACGCGCCAGGGGTTCGTCTGCGCGAACTCCGGGGTCGACCTGTCCAACGTGGCAGAGGGCTTCGCCGCACTGCTACCGATCGACCCCGACCGCTCGGCGCGTGGCATCCGTGACGCCGTCCGTGCCCTGTGCGGCTTCGAAATCGGCGTGATCATCTCGGACACCTTCGGGCGTGCCTGGCGCCGCGGCCTCGTCGACGTCGCGATCGGCTGCGCGGGGATCGCCGCCATCGTCGACCTGCGCGGCTCAGCCGACGGGAGCGGACGGGTGCTCGCCGCGACGGAGATGTGCGTCGCCGACGAGATCGCCGCCGCGGCCGAGCTCGTCATGGGCAAGGCTGCCCACGTGCCGGCGGCGATCGTGCGGGGGGTCGACGCCGCCTGGCTGCGGGAGTCCTCGGTTGCGGACGAGGTCGTGCGCCCGCACGGCGAGGACCTGTTCCGTTGAGCGTGCCCGGAGGCGACGGCCCGAACGCCGGGCTCGACTGGGGAGTCGTCCTGGTAGTCGAGCAGCTCCGTCGCGCCGTGCCGGGCGGCATCGGCAGGTACGCCCGCGCCGTCATCGGCGGCCTGGCCTCCCTCGCCGGCGCTGAGCGGCCGCGCTGTCGTCTCTACGCCTCCCGCGCCGGCGCCGACCCGGATCCGCTCGAGGGCCTCGGGTTCCCGGTCCTCACCTCAGGCTGGCCGGGTGCGGCGCTCGTGCGCGCCTGGAGCGCCGGGTTTGGACGCATCGGGTACGACGCCTCGCTCGTGCACGCCTTCTCGTTCGCCTTCCCGCCGGCTGCGGCGCCGCTGACCGTCTCCGTCTACGACCTCGCCTGGCGGAGTGTCCCGGATGCCTTCTCGGCGCGAGGTCGCCGCTTCCACGAGCGGGCGCTCCGCCGGGTGGCGGGGCAGGCGGCCTGCGCCGTCGTCCCGTCGGAGGCGACCGCCCGGGCGCTTTGTGAGGCAGGAGTCGGCCTCGGCGAGGACCGCATTGCCGTCGTCGAGGCGGGGGCGGATCATCTTCCGCCGGCCGACTTTTCGGCGCTCGGTGAACTACTCGCCCGCCTCGGCGTCGCGGGCGACTACCTGTTGGCGGTGGGGACCCTCGAGCCGAGGAAGAACCTCGCGCGTCTCTTCGCGGCCTACGCGATCAGCCGGCGCCAACAGGCCGAGCGGCTGCCGCTCGTCGTCGTCGGGCCGGCGGGGTGGGGGAAGTCGGTCGCGGCGTGCGAAGGGGTCGTCTTCGCCGGTCACGTCGCCGAGCCGGTGCTCTCGGCTTTGTACGCCCGGGCGCGCCTCGTCGCCTACGTGCCGCTCCTCGAGGGGTTCGGCCTTCCCGTCGTCGAGGCGATGCGCGCCGGCGTGCCCGTCGTCGCGAGCCGGGTCCCCGCCGCCGGCGGCGCGGCCTACGAGGTCGATCCCTGCGACGTCGAGTCGATCGCCGAGGGGCTCACCGCCGTCGGCGGGGACGAGGCGACCCGGGCGCGGCTCGTCGCCGCGGGCCGCGCCCGGGTCGCCCCGCTCACCTGGCGGGCCGCGGCCGAGAACCACCTCGCGCTGTGGCGACGGGTCGTCGGCGGCGGCTCGTGACGAGCGACGGCGCGGTCCCCGGGATCGCCGTCGCCGTCGACGTCTCGGCCGTGCCCCGCGATCCCGTTGGCGCCGGCCGGTACACGGTCGAGGTCGTCGGCGCGCTCGCCCGCCGTGGTGACGTCGGCTTGGTGCTCGTCTCGCGGCGGTCGGACGGGGCACGCTGGCGGTCGATCGCACCAGGGTGCGCCGTCGTCAATTCGGCTCCCGACCGGCGCCCGCTGCGCGTCGTCTACGGCGAGCTGGGACTGGGCGCGACCCTGCGGAGGAGCTGTGGGGGGGCGTCGGTGTTCTTCGGGCCGCACTACTCGATGCCGCCGGGGCTGGCGGTGCCCGCCGTCGTCACCGTCCACGACCTGACGATGATCGACCATCCGGAGTGGCACGAGCGGGCCAGGGTCATCTTCTTCCGCCGGGCGTTGCGGCGTGCCGCGACGGCGGCCGCCGCGGTGATCTGCGTCAGCGAGACGACCGCCCGCCGCTTTGCCGCCCTTTACGACCCGCACGGCGCCGTCCACGTCGTGCCGCACGGCATCGACCACGCCGCCTTCGCCCCCGCCGAGCCGGCGCCGGGCGCCGATGCGGCCGTGCTCGGCCGGCTCGGCGTCGTCGAACCGTACGTGCTCCACCTCGGGACGATCGAACCGCGCAAGAACGTGCCCGCCCTCGTCGCGGCGTTCGACGCCGTGGCGGGCGGTCATCCCGGGTTGCAGCTCGTCCTCGCCGGGCCGCCGGGCTGGGGGAGCGACGACCTCGAGGCCGCGATCGGGGGTGCGCGCCACGCCGCTCGCGTCGTCCGTCTCGGCTACGTCGGCGGGGACCAGGTCCCGGCGCTTCTCCGACATGCTCGGGCCGTGGCGTACCCGTCTTGGGAGGAGGGCTTCGGCCTGCCGGCCCTGGAGGCGCTCGCCTGCGGCGCGCCCCTCGTCACCTCGGCAGGGACGGTGATGGCGGAACTCGCCGGTTCTGCGGCGCTCACCGTCGACCCAGCCGATCCGGCGTCGCTCGTCGCCGCGCTCGAGGTGGCACTCGGTGGCGGGTCCGAGGGCCTGCGACGTCGCGCCGAGGGGTTCGCCCGCGCCGCCGGGTTCACCTGGGAACGCTCGGCCGCCGGCCACCTCGAGGTGTTCCGCTCCGTCCTCGGGAACCGCTGAGGCGGCTGCCAGCCATTAGCGTGACCGCGGGAAAAGGAGACGCGGTGCGAACGTTCGTCACCGGAGCATCGGGCTTCGTCGGGACGTGGCTTACCCGCCATCTCGAGGCGTGCGGCGACGAGGTCTTCCCGCTGCGGGACGAGTTCGACATCGCCGACGAGCAGGCGGTCGGGCGCGAGGGCGCCCGCGCCGCGCCGGACGTCATCTACCACCTCGCCGGCCTGACCCACGTCGGGCGCTCGTGGGAAGCCCCGGCGGAGACCTTCCGGGTGAACGCCCTCGGCACCCTCGTCCTGCTCGAGGTGGCGCGCAAGCTCGTGCCGCGCCCCCGGGTCATCCTCGTGAGCTCGGCAGAGGTTTACGGCAACGCCGCTGCCGTCCCGCTCGGCGAGGACACGCCGCTGCGACCGGTGACGCCGTACGCCGCGAGCAAGGCCGCGGCGGAATACGTCGGGTTGCAGGCCTTCCCCGGTCGGGGCCTCGAGGTCGTCCGGGTCCGGCCCTTCAACCATGTCGGACCCGGCCAGGGAGATTCCTTCGTCGTCT
>JBEKLG010000121.1:0-5586 GCA_050010315.1 Acidimicrobiales bacterium | reverse complement strand
CCGTCGTTTCAAGCGAGGCGGGGGGCTCGCCTCCCAATCCGAAGCGGAGCCGAACGACGTCCCGCTCGAGCTCGGACAGACGGCCGATCGCCTCCTCGAGGCCCTGGAAGGAGAGGACCTCGACGACATCGTCGGCCACAGCGGTGTCGTCGGCGGCGAGCAGGTCACCGAGAGTCGCGCTGGCGTCGTTGGCGACCGGCTGGTCGAGACTGGCGACGACGCGGGGCAGATGACGCTCGTTGCCCTCGCCGGCGCGTTCGACGGCGTTCTCCGCGGCAACGGCGTCCTCGGGCAGGCGGATGGCCCGGCCCTTGGACTGCACCGCCCGCTGGAGGGACTGGCGGATCCACCAGGTCGCGTACGTCGAGAACTTGAAACCCCTCTTCCAGTCGAACTTCTCAACGGCGCGCATCAGCCCGAAGGTGCCCTCTTGGACGAGATCGGTGAGGTCGACGCCCCGCCCCTGGTAGCGACGGGCCCAGTGGACGACGAGCCGGAGGTTGCCGGCGATCATCTGGTTCTTCGCGTCGGCGTCGCCGCGTTCGATTCGCTGGGCAAGCGAAACCTGCTCCGCGGCGCTGAGCAAGGGGTATCGGCCGATGTCGTCAAGGAAGAGCCGCATGAGGTCAGGGCCGCCGCTGGTGTGCTCTACTGCCTCGTCGGCGTATGTCGTAGCGATGGTTTCGTCTCCGTTCCTCGCGCCTCGATTGGTCCATCCGACCCTCGGAAGTGGCCGGCACCTTGTGCAACACCGAGCGCGGCAGTCGCATTCCTTCCGGTGTCGTCTGGGCGCTCCCGCCGGTCCGCCAGGGCCGACCGGCGGGTCCCGAGGCCGCGCGCCGGAGCCGTAGGGGATCGCCGTGGGGCCGAAGCTGCCTGGCGGGGCTTCCGGCTGGCTTCAGTCTTGGTCGGCCCCGGTCAGGCGGGGACGGGACCGTGGAAAAGGCGCGGGCGACGATGTCGCCCATTCGGTGGGGCTCGAAGTGCCGTCGGCTGTGCTCGCTCTTCGGGCGAGAACGCGGAGAGCAAAACCCGGCCCTCGTGGTCGCACGGCCCCTCTCGTGCGGCAGGCCGAAGTCCCCGACGGCGATCGGCCCTTCGACCGCCGAGACGATCGCCCGGGGCCCAAGGTCTCGGCTGGGCGCGCGAGCACGTAGCCGCCAGCGGCGATGCGCTCAGGCGGCACGAATCCGGCGCCCATTTTCGGCGAGGAGGATCTCCGAGAAAGCTGGCCAGCCCGGTCGGCGCGGCCTTCGTGTGCCGAGCTCGGCCAGGCCGTCGCCCGGCGCCGCGAGCGACCGAGGCGCCGGAGGCTAGTCACCAGGCGTCGAGACCGTCACCTGAGCGATGGTACGGTGCCCTGAAGAGCCGTCGTATGCTCTCGCCAGTGAACGGATCGCCGGCGTCTCGTCCCGGCGGCGCGGGGGCGGGGTCGATTGGCGAGGACCCGGACGAGCCGCTCCGCCCGGATTTCGGCGGGGCATGTCTCAGCGAGGTCGTCCCGACGCTTCTCCGGCTCGACGCCCTGAGGCTCGCCGACGCGCTTCCGGCCTGGTTGCCGGCGCCACTCGTCGAGGCGAGCGCAGTCGTGCTGTTCGTCCTCGACGGCCTCGGCGCCGAGAGCCTGGCCGTGCACCGCGCCGTCACGCCGGCGATGTCCTCGATGGTCGGTGTCACGATCACCTCGGTGGCGCCGACGACGACAGCGACGGCGCTGACGTCGCTCACGACGGGACGGGCGCCGGCCGACCACGGCGTGCTCGGCTACCGCCTCCGGGCCGGCAGCGAGCTGCTCAACGTCCTGCACTGGACGACCGCGGCGGGCGACGCCCGCGCCTCGATCCGGCCCGGGGCGTTCCAGAGGATCGAGCCGTTCCTCGGCCGACACGTTCCGGTCGTCTCCCGCGCCGCGTTCGCCGGTTCCGGCTTTTCTCAAGCTCACCTCGCGGGCACGGAGCTCGTCGGCTGGCAGACGGCCTCGTCGATCGCCGTGCTCGTCGCCGAGGTGCTTGCCCGCGGTGAGCCGTTCGTCTACGCCTACTACGACGGGATCGACAGGGTCGCGCATACCGAGGGGTTGGGCGAGTCCTACGCGGCCGAGCTCGCCGTCGCCGACCGCCTCGTCGCCGATCTCGCCAACCGGCTGCCGCCGGGTTGTGCCCTCGCGGTCACCTCGGACCACGGCCAGGTCGCGGTGGACGCGCCGTCGGTCGTGATCGATCGAGATCTCATGGAGGCGGTGAGCGCGCTGTCGGGCGAGGGACGTTTCCGCTGGCTCCACGTGCGCCCCGGTGCCACGGAGGAGGTGGCGGCCGCCGCCCGTGAGCTCTATGGCGGGATCGCCTGGGTGCGGACCGTCGGCGAGATCGACGATGCCGGCTGGTTCGGCAAGCCCCTTCCCGCCGCCTTCGCCCGGCGAGTTGGCGACGTCGCCCTCGTCGCGCGGGCCGCGGTCTCCTTCGCCGACCCGGCCTGCCCTGGTGAGCTCCGGCTCGTGGCGCGCCACGGCTCGCTGACACCTGCCGAGGCGCTCGTGCCGCTCCTCGGCGTACGGCGATGAGGATCTCGACGCGCCGCGGCGACGACGGGACGACGTCGGTGCGCGGCAGCGGACGGGTTCGCAAGTCGGCCGCCGTCGTCGAAGCCCTCGGTGCGCTTGACGAGGCCCAGGTGGCGCTCGGCCTGGCGCGCGCCGAGTGCTCCCGTCAGAGCGCCTTCGACGAGCTTCTCCTTGGGCTGGAACGGGACCTGTGGGTCGTGATGGCTGAGGTCGCGGCGGCGCCAGTCGGCGCGACGCGGCCGCGGCGCGCAACGGTGGTGACTTTGGAAATGGTCGCCGCGCTGGAGGAGGCGATCGACGCCCACTCGGCCGGCCTCGGAGGGATCACGGGCTTCGTCCTGCCGGGGGAGAACCGTCTTGCGGCCGCGCTCGATGGGGCGCGCGTGGCCGTGCGTCGCGCCGAGCGCCGTCTCGCGGCAAGCGACCTCGGCGTCACGTCTCACGTGCTCGCCTACGTGAACCGGCTCTCGGACCTGTGCTGGACGCTCGCCCGGGAGAGCGAGAGCAGCCATGCACCAGCCCGCGAAGAAGGAGGTTGCGAGTGAGCGTGGTCTTTGACGCTGCGGCGACGCTCCCCGGCGACGTTGCCGTGCGAGCCCGGCCGGTCCTCGCCGGTCCGGTCGCTCCGGACGGATCCGCACTCGCTGGACCGCGGCCGGAGGCGACTCCCGGGTTCAGCGGCGCGGTGGGCGAGACGGCGACGGTCGCCGGCGCGGACGGCTCGCTCGAGATCCTCGTCGGGATGGGCGAGGTGGCCGACCTCGACGGTGAGGCGTGCCGCCGTGCCGGTGCGGCGCTCGCCGGGGCGGCCGCGGCCTGCGAGATGGTCGCCTGCGATCTCACGGGCATCGCCCGCCGATCACTCCAGCCGGAAGGCGTGGCGTCGGCGGTCGCCGAGGGCGTGCTGCTCGCGAGCTATCGGTTCGGGCGCAAGAGCGCGCCGGAGAAGGCGACGCTGCGCCGTGTCGTGCTCGTCGAGGAGCACACCGCGGCCGTCCTCGCGGGTGTGGCGAAAGGGACCGTCACGGCGGGCGCCGTCACGTTCGCCCGCGATCTCGTGAACACGCCGGCGGACGAGCTGACCCCGGCGCGATTCGGCGAGATCGCGACGGAGCACGGTGCCGGTCAGGGGTTCTCGGTCGTCGTCTGGGACGAGTCCGAGATCGCCCGGGCGGGCCTCGGCGGCCTCGGCGGCGTGGCGCGAGGCTCGGCGGAGCCGCCCCGGCTGGTGCGCGCCGAGTACCGGCCGGACGACCGGGCGGCGCCGACGGTCGCCCTCGTCGGCAAGGGGATCACCTTCGACTCCGGCGGGCTCTCGTTGAAGACCGCCGAGGCGATGATGACGATGAAGTGCGACATGAGCGGCGCCGCGGCGGTGCTCGCGGTTCTCGGTGCCTGTCGACGTCTCGGCGTCGGCGTCCGGGTCGTCGGCTTCATGCCGATGACCGAGAACATGCCGGGCGGACGGGCGATCAAACCCGGCGACGTGGTGCGGATCCGCAACGGCAAGACGATCGAGGTGCTGAACACGGACTGCGAGGGACGGCTCGTGCTCGCCGACGCGCTCTGTCTCGCGGTCGAGGAGTCGCCCGACGCGATCGTCGATGTCGCGACGCTGACGGTGGCGGTCGTCGTCGCGCTCGGCCGTCGGATCGCCGGTCTCATGGGCAATGACGACCGTCTCCTCGCCAGAGTCGAGGAGGCGGCGGCGAGGGCCGGCGAGGCGGTCTGGCGCCTGCCGCTGCCGACTGCCTACCGCGCGGCCTACGACTCGGAGATCGCCGACATGAAGAACTTCGGAGTCGCCCGGGAGGCGGGCACCCTCGTCGCCGGCCTCCTCCTCGAGGAGTTCGTCGTCAATACTTCCTGGGCGCACCTCGACGTCTGCGGCCCGGCCTGGGCGCCAGAGACGGTCGGATACCTCCGCAAGGGGGGCACGGGCTTCGGGGTCCGGACGCTGCTCGAACTGCTCGAGGGGTATCGACCGCTCGGCAGCCCCGCCGAGGCCGGTGGAAGGGGGAGGAAGGTGCTGCGATGACGGCCGAGGAAGCCCTCGGGTCGGGCGAATTCCCAACCAGCCCCGGCGGCGGCGAGGACGTGCCGGGGGTGGCGGGCCGCGAGCTCGACGGGCCTGCAGCGTTCGCGGCAACCGACGCCGCCGGGGAGTCGGATCCGTCCGCGGTGGAGCGAACAGACACCCCGCGCCGTCCGTACACCTTGGCGATCGATGCCGGCGGGAGCGCGCTGAAGGCATCGGTGCTCGACACCGATGAACACCTCGTCGCCGAGCGCGTCAGCGTACCGACGCCTTATCCGCTGCCGCCGAGCCGGTTCATCTCGACGCTCGCCGAGCTCGTCCGCCCCCTTCCGGGCTACGACCGAGTCTCGGTCGGTGTGCCCGGCGTCGTGCGCCAGGGGCGGATTCTCACCGCCCCGCAGTTCGTCACCGAGCGCGGGCTCGGGTCGCGAATCGACCCGAAGCTCGTCGCGGCCTGGACGGGCTTTGCAATCGCGGCCGCGCTCGCCGAGCGGTTCGGCAGGCCGACCCGGGTGGCGAACGACGCCGACCTCCAGGGGCTCGCCGCCGTCGCCGGCCAGGGGCTCGAGTTCGTCGTGACGTTCGGGACCGGGGTCGGCACGGCCCTTTTCTACGACGGTGTCCTCGCGCCGCACCTCGAGCTCGCCCACCAACCGTTCCGCAACGGCGAGACCTACAACGAGCAGCTCGGCCAGGCCGCACTGCGGAGCATCGGGCCGAGGAGGTGGCGCCGGCGGGTGATGCTGGCGCTCGAGAACTTCCGGAGGCTGGCGTACTTCGACCGCTGCTACCTCGGCGGGGGGAACTCCCGCCACCTCAAGGGGAACGTGCGCCAGCCCTACGTCGTCGTCGACAACCTCGCTGGCATCATCGGCGGGGTGCGGCTCTGGGACGACAGGCGTTCGATGGAGAAGATCTAGGTCCAAGGGGGCAGCGGGCCGCCGATCCCGCCGGCCCGAGGGGCCCACCTTCAGGGCGCGAGCCAGGT
>JBEKLG010000120.1:0-5597 GCA_050010315.1 Acidimicrobiales bacterium | reverse complement strand
GCGACGACTCGTGAGCTGCTCAGCACGGCGCTCGAACTCCGTGACCTGCTCGCCAAGGAGGGGATCGGCTTCGTTGTCAACGATCGTCTTGACGTGGCGATGGCGGCAGGCGCAGACGGGGTCCACCTCGGGCAGTCCGACCTCCCCGCCGAAGCGGCCCGAAAAATTGCCGGACCGGAGCTCGTCATCGGATGGTCGGTGACGAACCTGATGGAGGCGGAGACCGCTACGGCGTTCCCTCGGGGGACGGTCGACTACCTCGGCGTCGGTCCGATCTACGCCACCCAGACGAAGCTCAATGCTGCGCCGGCCATGGGCGTCGAAGCGCTGCACATGGTGTGCTCTATTTCACCTCTCCCCTGTGTCGCGATTGGCGGAATCGACGCCGAGCATGTCGCGGAACTGGCTGCCGTCGGCGCCGCCGGGGTCGCGGTCGTCGCAGCGATTTGCGGGGCTCGTGACCCTCGCGCCGCCGCAGGAGAGCTACGACGGCGCTGGGGTCGGTGACGCCGCTCTGCATCTCGGACCGCAGCGTCGGCCCGCGTCCAGCACGCAGGAAGAGATGGCGGTGTCAAGGGCGCGTTCCTGGGCAGCACAACTAGGCGGGCTGAAGCCTCAGTCTTGACGCGGTCCAATCCACTGCAGCCGATAATCGGGGATGCCGACGACGGAGCGATGAATCAGGGCCGAGCATGCGGAATGTCTGAGCGTAGAGACGGAGAAGGAAGCGGTCGAAGTGTCCTCCGAAGCCGACAAGCACTGTTGAGATCACGCGGCGGTCCGGGAACAGACGCGGCATGGTCCGATTGGACTCGCTGCAGCAGGAGTCAATCCACTGGGCGTCGGTCGTCTCATGGAAACGGTCGATGGCCTCGATGACGAGCTGCATTCCCGGAGAGAAGCGTGCGTAGGTCTCGTCGTAGGCCATTACGAGGTCGAAAAGCCCTTCTCCAGCACGCACCATGAGCTGCATGGCAACCGCAGTGTCCCCGACCTCCAAGCTGTACAGTACGAGACGGCCCGACTCGCGAAAACGGTCGCACATCTCGCGGAACCAGTCGGGTTCCCCCGGGTGGAGCATCATGGCGCCGCCGCGGAACCAGGCTGGTGAACCGGGGCTCGCCTCTGCGAAGTCGCCGATTTCCCCTTTCCAGCCTGCGGCTTCCATGGCGAGGAGTGTGTCGACAGCGGACTCGTCGGCGCTGCGGTCCACGACGTGCACTTCGCCGTCGAGGGTTCGGCCGAGCTGGCGGGCTTTCCTTGCGAGGCGGCGGCGGTGCTCACCTCCGTGGCTGTTCCGATAGGTCAGCTCGGTTCGCCGCCGCACGGTCGGGCGAGACCAGGAATGGTAGCGGTAGAGGGGAAGCCCGACAGCCTTGGCTGCGCCGTCGATGTATCCCGCAACCGGCCCATCGGCAGCGAGATCCTCAAGCACGAGCACACCGGCGCCGAGGCTGAGAGCGCTGCGGGCGAGCCTCGAGAACAACGCTGTCGCCGCCTCGGCGCTTCGTTCGCAATCGATGAGTGGAGTGCCGTTGAATTGGAGTCGCCGCACCTGACTTGAGAGCGTGGCGCGCCGAATTCCGCGCCAGGTCCCACTCGGGCGGCCGTTCGACGCAATTCGGAGCACGGGAAAGCATCCGAAGAATCGCCCGTCATCCTCGGCGATGACGAGTCGCATGTCGTCCCCGCGTAAGAGATAGCGCGACGCGGGTATCAGGCAGTCCGGCTCGAAGAGAGGGTTTGGCTCGATCGCACGTTTGGCGAGTTCTCGCCAGGCGCGTTCGTCAGTCTCGGTGAGTTCACGGATCAGTGCCGTTCGACCATTCACGATCCATTGAATGTAACGGGTGCCGTTGTGATGTAATCGGTTTCGTCAGGAGGATCGCTTCCGGGGTCATCTCGTCGCCGACCGGAGAATGTGCAGTAGATTTTGCGCCGCGCTGAGCTTGAAAGGGGGAACTGGAGCGAGAATGCCCCCCTTCTCACCGAACGTTGAGAACCTGCGCGAGTATCGCCGGAAGGCGCGAGTGGACGAGTACCGCCTGCGAGCAGGCTGGGCTGACGCTGGCGAGCGAATAATGGTCAACAAGATCGCCGACGAGGTGCGGTCGGAGCCGATACTCGATATTGGTGTCGGTGGCGGTCGTACCGCCTGGATGCTGCGTCCGCTTTCGTCCGGGTATGTGGCTGTCGACTACTCACCCGAGATGGTCGAAGCCTGCCGTCAGGCGTATCCGGGTCTCGATGTCCGTGAGGGCGACGCGCGAAACCTCTCGATGTTCGATGACGAGGCATTCTCGTTCGTCTTCTTCAGCTTCAACGGCATCGATAGCCTTGACCACGAGGCCCGGCTGGTGACCCTCGCGGAGATGCTGCGGGTGCTCCGACGGGGAGGCCTGCTCCTCTACTCGACGCTCAACAGGAACGGGCCCTGGTACCACCGGCCGCCATGGGCGATCCCGATTACGTGGAATGAGAGGCTACCGCGGCTCCTGCGCTTCCTCCGCCGACTTCCTTCTTCCATGCCTCGCTACAGGCTGAAATACCAGAACTGGTGGCATTTCAGGAACTGCCAAGAGGATCACGGTTCCTGGGCGATCGGCACGATGTTCTCCTACCTTGGCGAGCTGCTGGCGCACTGGAGCCTGCCCTCGACCGAGAGACAGGTGCTCGGTTCTCTCGGGTCCTCAGTTCTCGAGTTTCGCAGTCCTGAAGGCGAGCCGATCACCGACAACGTGACGGTCCCCGCATACTTCTACGTGCTCGCGCGCAAAAATGCGACCCTGGATCCCGAGGGCACGCCCTGACCGGGCCGACTTATTCCTTTATCCCGGCTGCTTCTGCCACGAGACGTCGTGGGGCGAAGAGTTGACGCGGCGTTGACCGATCCTGCGTCACGACGAGGCTTGCCTCCGATCGATCCACTGGCGCGCCGTGGGCGATCTGGTCTTGTTCCCGCGCGCCGCCTATCGAGGCACGATCCTTAGTTTCGACACCCCCCAATCCACGGCGCGCGCCAGACCTTTGTGGTGAGTACGGACTGTCGACCCAGCGCCAAATATGCGGTAAGGCACAAGGGAGGATCGAAGGAAGAGTCGGTCGATTCGTCCGCCGATGCCGACAAGCACGGTCGAGACGGCGCGACGGTCGGGATACATACGCAGCAACGTTTCGTTGTCCTCGTAGGTGCAGGAATCCAACCACCGCGCGTCGGTCGTCTCATGAAAACGGTCGATTGCATCAAGATGAAGCTGAAGCCCGGGACGATAGTGGGACCATTGCTCGTCGTAGGTGAGCTCCAGTAGGAAGAGTCCTTCGCCGCCACGCAACATGAGCTGCATAGCGACCACGGCGTCTCCGGCCTGCAGGCAGTAGAGAAGAAGGCGACCTTCTGATCGGAACCGGTCACACATCTCGTGGAACCACTCAGGCTCGCCGGCGAACGCGGCCAACGCCACGCCGGATCTTCCCTTGTAGCCGGCAGCCTCTATGGCGAGGAGCTCGTCCACTGCCGAAACATCGGCGCTGCGGTCGACGAGCTGCAGTTCGCCGCTGAGTTTCTCGTCGAGTTGTCGACGCAGTCGTCCGAGGTTGCGCAGGAACTTCCCACCGTGAATCTCGCGGTACGTCAACTCCGCACGCCGGCGAACAACGGGACGTAACCAGGAGTGATAGGTGTACAGCGGGAGCGCCAGCGCCGCGGCCGCCGCCGTGAGGTGTGATGCGACCGGACCGTCGGCGTCGAGCCACTCAAGGACGAGTATTCCTGCGTCGAGAGCATGACTCTCGGTGTTGAGTACGGAGAGCAGTGTCGTCGCCGCTTCAGCGGTCCGTTCCCCCGCGAGCAACGGGGTTCCGTCGAAGCGGTGGCGCCAGATGACCTGGGTTGTGAACGTGGGAAGGCGGACACCCCCCCAAGCCGCGCTCGGACGGGCGTTCGCCGGGGTCCGGTGGACTGGAAAACAACCGAAGAATCGACCCCCAGACTCTGCGATCACGAGCGAAATTGCCGGTCCGTTCGGCAAATGGTCGGCCGCAGGGACGAGGCAACCCGGCTCGAAAAGAGGATTCGGATCAAGCGCGCGTTCTGCCAGATCCCGCCATGAGGCGATTTCCGCGGCTGTCAATTCGGTGATGGGGACGATGCGGCCGTGCACAAACCCATGAATGTACCTGGTCACACCCCGGAGAACAGAAGACCCTGATGGCCATCGCGACAGCGCGCCTCGGGCTCAGACGGGATCGTAGCTATGGCTGGCAGGGCTCTCCTTCTGCCTCAAGATGAGGTTGCCAACGAATGTCGCGAGTCGCGCACGATCTACCCTCTCGTTTGGCCAGCGTTGTTCGATTTCGTGCAGACGCGTCCTAGTTCGGGAGGATTTTCAGCGCTGCCAGCAGCCGGTCGAAAGCGCGGATCAGCCCTCTGTGTCGGCGTCGAAACGCCGAATCTGCGCCAAACAGGCGGTAGGGCACGAGAGAGATCCGGAACCAGGCGCGGTCGACCCGTCCCCCGACGGCGAGGACGACGGTCGACACGGTACGGCGGTCCGGGTACATGAGGAGGTAGGTCGTGTTGCCTTCGTAGGTACAGGTGTCAATCCATTGGGCATCGGTCTCTTCGTGGAAGCGATCGATGGTGTCGAGCAAGAGCTGGTTCCCAGGAGAGTAGTGGGCGTATTTCTCGTCGTAGACTGTCCATACGGAGAAGAGCCCCTCCCCTCCCCTGATCATGAGCTTCATCGCGAGAACGGTGTCTTCGGCCTGTAAGCAGTACAGCAGGAGGCGGTGCTCTGATCGGAAGCGATCGCACAGTTCGCGCAGCCATTCCGGCTCCCCAGGGCGCGAAGCCAGCGCGACACCTGCTCGCCCCTTCCATCCAGCGGACTCGATCGCGATAAGGGTGTCGATCGCCGAGGCGTCGGCGCTGCGATCGACGAGGCGCACGTCGCCACCGAGCTTCTCTCCGAGCAGACGGCGCTTCCGCGCGAGCTTTTCGAGCGTGTCATCCCCGTGGATCCGGCGGTAGGTTAAGTCTTCGCGTCGTCGCACCATTGGGCGTGACCAGGAGTGATACGTGTAAATCGGCAGCGGGAGCGCTGCGGCGGCCGCCGCAAGGCAGGACGCAACCGGCCCGTCGGCGTCGAGCTTTTCAAGCACGAGGATTCCCGCATTCGCGTCACGATCGCGCCCGCTGAGCGCCGAGAGCAGTGCCATGGCGGCGTCGACGCCCCGTTCCCCGTCGAGGAGCGGCGTACCGTCGTGGTGCACGCGCAGCACTTCGTTCGTGAACACGGGACGTCGCACACCTCGCCAGGAAGTGCTCGGGCGGACCCCGGCCGGGACCGTGAGCGTTGGGAAGCAGCCGAAGAACCGGCCGGCCTCCTCCGCGATCACAAGTGAGATGTCGGCTCCGCTGGGAAGGTGGCGTGCCGCAGGAATGAGGCAGCCTGGCTCGGAGAAGGGATTCGGTTCCACGGCACGTTCCGCCAGTTCCCGCCATGCGTTCGTTTCCGCCTCGGTCAACTCTCGGACGGGAACTCGGCGGCCAAGCACAGATCCCCGAATGTACCTGGCCATGCCCCGATGACGGGACG
>JBEKLG010000119.1:0-5671 GCA_050010315.1 Acidimicrobiales bacterium | reverse complement strand
GTGGCGTGGCGAACTTCACGAACCTCGTCGTCAACACCGCCGGGAGCTACACGTTCACGGCGACCCCGAGCAGCATCAGCGGGGTGTCCACGGCGGTCAACTCCAACGCCTTCACCGTCAGCCCGGCCGCGGCGAGCACGCTCGTCTTCACGCAGTCGCCGGCAAACTCGCTTGTTAGTCAGGCATTCGGCACTCAGCCGGCGGTCTCGGTCGAGGACTCCTACGGCAACGTGGTGGCGACCAACACGTCGACGGTGACACTCGCCATCACCTCGGGCACGCCGACTTCGGGTGGCCCGGGCACGCTGACGTGCTCGGGAGGTGCGGGCAAGGCGGCATCGGCCGGCGTTGCCACCTTCGCGGGCTGTTCGATCAACACCGCGGGCGCGAATTACAAGCTCCACGCCACCGACGGGTCCCTGACTGTCGCAGACAGCAGCGCCTTCAACGTGAGTACCCCCGGCACGTACTCGGGGAGCAGCAGCGGGAACATTCCCAGCACCAACACGTACTATCTGATCAACGCGGCTTCCACCGGGTCGGGTACTTCCACGGCCAACACGCTCGCGCCGGGTGTGGCCGAAACCCTCACGGGCCTGACGTTCACCATCAACAGCACCAGCGGGACGAATCACACGGCCACGGTGGGGATTGTCACGAGCGGGACCTGGGCTGCCACGGCGCTGACGTGCACGATTCCGTCAGGCTCAACGAGCTGCACGATTACCACGAACGTGCCCGTCTCGGCGACACAGTCGATCAATATCCGAGCCGTCGGGAACGGCCTCCACCCGGGAATCTGGACGACGACATATACACAGCCATAGAGGGGCGTACCGAATGAAAGGTGGGCAGGGCAGCCGTGGCCGAGACATCGGTCGTCGAGGCCTTGGCAGCGTGAAAGGCGATCTGGTGACTGAGAGTCCACATGCTGGGTTCTGTGCCGCAGGTCTTCGACTCGGCAGCGCAGGACGGGCCGGGCGGGGTCGAGAACGCGACGAAGCGGGTGCGATCCTCGTTCTGGCGCTTGTCTTCTTGCTGGTCGGGATCATCGTCGTCGGTGCGCTCACGAGCGCGCTGACGAATGACCTCAGCAACTCGAGCGCTTTCAAGTCGGTCCGCTCGCTCCAGTACGCGGCGAGGAGCGCGACGAATTTCGCGATCCAGAGCATCCGATACACCCCGCTGCTTACGGCGTCCCAGACACTGAACGCCAGCCCGCCGAGCTACTGCTGGGGGAGCGGTCCTTTCTCCACGTTCCAGCCGATTGACGGCGTTTCTGGGATGACGGTCTGGTGCAGCACGGTCTGGAATGCGACGAGCGCCCAGACCCGGGTCGTGACCTTCTCGACCTGCCTCAGCAGCTACACCGCGGCGCATTGCGCGCAGAATCCGTTCCTCCAGGCCGTCGTCACCTTCGATGACTACCCTCCGGGGATCAGCGCGCCCACGACGGCGGAGTGCGTGGTGTACTGCGGGGCGAGGATGGTCGTGGACAGTTGGCTCTGGTCGCCGGTGACCCCGACCGTCACGGGGATCAGCGTCACGGGAAGCCCCTCCGCTTCTGGCCCGATCACCGGTGGCACGGCGGTGACGATCACGGGAAGCGGGTTCGTGGCCGGAGCCGCCGTCGACTTCGTCGAGGAGTCCGGCGGCGTCCCGGCGAATGACAATGTGGTGCTGTCTGTGCCTACCACGGGCGTGACGGTGAACGGAGCAAGTTCGATCACGGCGGCGGCGCCGGCGGTGACCGAGGGGACCACGTACTACGTTACCGTGACGACACCGACGGGAACCAGCGCCTACAGCGCCAACGACGTGTTCACCTACCAGCTTGTAGCCCCGACCGTCACAGGGATCAGTCTCACTTCGGGATTGGTCGGCGGCGGCAACGCGGTGACGATCACGGGAAGCGGGTTCTTGAACGGCGCGACCATCGATTTCGTCGAGGAGTCGAACGGCACCCCCGTCTCCCCAGCGGTGAGCGTTCCGGCCGCGTACGTCTCGGTAACGGGTTCATCCTCGATCACGACGGTCTCGCCGCCGGTGTCCGCAACGGGAACCTATTTCGTCACCGTCACGACATCGGACGGCACGAGCACTCCCGGGACGGTCTGCCCGTCTTATCCGCCTCCGACGGGTACGCAGTGCGACACCTTCCAGTACGGGATGCTGACCCCGACCATCTCCTCGATCACTCCCACGTCTGGCTCGCGGAGCGGCGGCACCTCGGTGACGGTCACCGGGGTCGGATTCGTGGCCGGGAACCCCGTTACCTTCGTCCAGTTCCAGGGCCTGACGAATGGAAGCCCAAACCTCACCGGTTACTCTGTCAATGCGTCTTCGGTGACCGTGAACGAATCTGGCGTCACGGGTACCTCCACGATGACCGTCGTCGCACCCGCCGTGAGCTCCTCGGGGACGTACTACGTCGACGTCACGACGTCGCAGGGCACGAGCGCCTTCAGCGGCTCGAGCGACGTTTTCACCTATTCGTAGCCCGCATCCTGCAAGCGCGCCCTCGACCCGCCAACGATCTGGGGAAAAGGCTCGCGGAGGCTGGTGAGGACGATGCGACCGGTCACCCGCCCTGTCGGAGCCACATCGAAGGGAACCTCTTGGCCCTCGACCGAGGTCAACTGTCGTTGCCCGCGATCGCAGGCCCAGGTAGTCCTTCGTGCAGACCGCGAAGCGACCGCCTACGCCATCGCCCGGGCGAGGTCCTTGGGGTACATGCTCACCTCGAGGGCGGTCTCGTAGGAGATCGTGCCCGAACCGATCAGCTCGATGAGGTTCGTCTCCAGTGTCTGCATGCCGTCGGCCCTGCTCGTGGTGATCACGTTGCGGAGCTGGTGGGTCTTGCCTTCGCGGACGAGCGCCCGGCAGGCGCTGTTTGCAAGGAGCACCTCGAAGGCGCCCACCCGCCCTCCGTCGACCCGGTTGACGAGACGCTGGGCGATGACCGCGGCGAGGGAACCAGCCATCTGAATGCGGATGAGATCCTTCCGATCCGCGGGGAAGACGTCGATGACTCGGTCGATCGCCTGTGGCGCGTCGTAGGTGTGCAGGGTGGCGAACACGAGGTGGCCGGTCTCTGCCATCGTCAGCGCGATCTGGATCGATTCGAGATCGCGCATCTCGCCGATGAGCAGGACGTCAGGGTCCTCGCGCAGGGCGGCATGGAGCCCGCGCTCAAACGAAGGGCTGTCGACGCCGATCTCGCGCTGGTTGATGATCGACCGCTTGTGGTGATGGAGATACTCGATGGGATCTTCGATCGTGAGCACATGAACCGGTCGGTTGTCGTTGATGTAGTCGATGATCGAGGCAAGCGTCGTCGACTTGCCTGAACCGGTCGGTCCCGTCACCAGCACAAAACCGCGCGGGAGATTCGCGAGCGAGCTCACGATCGCCGGGAGCGCGAGCTCCTCGAAGCTCGGAATCCGCATCGGGATCATGCGGAGCTCGAGGGCAGGGCTGCCGCGTTGGTGGAATGCGTTGCCCCGGATCCGGGCAACGTTGTTCCACGAGAACGAGAAGTCGAAGTCCTTCTGTTTCTCAAAGGACTCGAATTGCTCCGGCAGGAGCAGAGACCGGATCGCGTTGCCGACCTTGTCCGGTGTGAGATTTGACTCCGCCTCAACGAGGACGAGCGATCCATCCAGGCGGAGCCGCGGCGCCGAGCCCGCGGACAGCAGCAGGTCAGAGCCTTTGCGATCCCACAGGAGCTGAAGCCAGGGATCGATCGGAGTGGTATCGACGTTTGCCATGTGTCTAGTAGAGCTTCATTGGAGACGCCCGTCAAAGACCGAAAGGGGCCCGGCGACGTGCCGGACCCCTCGGTCATCGATCTGAGATCGGAGCCGGTACGCCGTTAGGTGACCGTGTTGCAGACGTTTTTCGCGGTGCCAGCGGCAACGGTGGTGTCGTAGTCATACCAAGTAGCCTCGCCAGTGGCCGCAGTGTCGGTGTGGGCAGTGCTTACCCAGACCTGGCCTCCCGCGAGTGTGACCGGCCCGTAGCCGGGGGACCCCGCTGGGAGGTTGGTAACGGGAGTCACGGTCGCACCGGTGCCCGCAGAGGTCAGGTACGAGACCTTTGTGTCACCAGCTACCACGATCCCGATGTAGTAGTGGGTGCTGTTGCTCGGCCAGGCGCGCAAGGCGGCATTGGTTCCGGTCGTCAAGCTCGCGATCGTCGGCGGCATGGCGCCGGCGTTGCTCGCCGCATACGCCTGGATTCCGACCTCGACGGTCTTCGCGTCCGTGTTGCATGCTGCCTGGGCACTGCTGCCCGTGACGCCGCCGAGGGCGAAGACGACGACCGCGGCGAGGATTCCCATGATGATGATGACGATGAGGAGTTCGATCAAGGTGAACCCTTCGTGACCGAACCTCTCTGGGTCTGTTCTCCGCATTGCACGGTAACGGCTGAACATCGTGGCTGATTCCTTTCTTCAGATCGATGGGTCTAATGGACTACTGACGGAGGATATACTGGCTCAGTAGACCGGTCGCTGTATTCCACCTATTTGTCTCAGTTGGAATGATCAATCCGCATCAGTCGCCATGACGTATTCGGTCTATTGTCAGGCGGTCTGTCGCCTTGGGATTCACCAGTGATTGGAGCACGTCACCGTGCCGGTCCGAGACGGCCGAGACCTACGAGGCTGGCGCGGGATTGTCGCGGCACTTGTCGTAAAGGCCGGGCCCTGATGAGCAACGAACTGTGGGCTTCGGAATCATCTTCCGCCATGTCGAGCGGTGGCGGCCGGTCAGCGGACCTGCCGGATGCCGAGAGTCGACATGGTCTCCGCGTGGTCAGGTGAACTTCGTCAGGTGACCTTCACCTGGCGATAGATGCCGTACATCGCGGAGATAAGCGCGATGGCGACGAAACCGACGACGAGACCCATGACGATGATGATCGCAGGTTCGAACAGACCGGTGAATCGCTTGATCTTGAAATCAAGCTCCCGGGCGTAATACTGGGACGCGGTCTGCAGCTGTTCATCCAGAGTCCCGGTTTCCTCGCCGACGCGCATCATCTGGCGGGCCGCGCTCGGGAACAGGTCGCTCGTCGCGACGGGATCCGCGAGGCCGCGCCCTTCGAGCATCTCGTCCCGGATGGTATCGAGCCCTTTCTTGTAGACGTCGTTGGTCACAGAATCAGAGGTGACGATCAACGCCTCGGGGAGCGAGACGCCAGCCTGGATCATCGAGGAGAGAACCCGGCAGATCCGCTCGACCAAGACGTTCTTGATGAGGTCCCCGGCGATTGGTATACGCAGGACCAGCGAGTCGATACGGGCTCGGCCGCTTTTCGAGCGGAACACGAGGAAGAATATGACGACGACGAGGACGATTGCGCCGAGGATGATGTCCCAATTGGCCTCGAAGAAGTTCGTGGCCTTGATCAACAACTGCGTGGGGAGCGGAAGCTTCGCGTTGAGCGATTTGAAGAACGTCTTGAACCGCGGCATGACGAACACCCCGAGCACGATGACTACCACGACCGACATCGCGAGCACGATCGAGGGGTAGATCATCGCCGCAGTGACCTTGCTGCGAGCGTCGGCGTCTCGCTCCATGTAGTCAGAGAGTTGCGTGAGAACGGTGTCGAGGTTGCCGGCCAGCTCGGCCGCGCCGAGCATCCCGACGTAATACGGAGG
>JBEKLG010000118.1:0-5768 GCA_050010315.1 Acidimicrobiales bacterium | reverse complement strand
CGAACGACGTCGCCTCCTCGTAGAGCCGGCGCGCGCCGAGCAGCAATCCGATCTTGGCGAACGCTGTGTCGCACGACTTGGCGAGGTCCACCGCCAGCGCGCCGCCGCAGGTCTCGTAGCCGAAGTTGTGGAGCCGGAGCACCGTGTCCGGCAGCGAGATCGACGACGCCTCTTTGGCGACGAAGGTTTCGAGTGAGGGGTCGTGGTCGAAAATCGCCGAGGTCGTGATGACCTTGAACGTCGAGCCCGGCGGGTAGCGCTGGGCGGTCACGCCGTTCACGAGCGGCGAATCGCCGCTCGAAGGGTCGAGCGACTTGTAGTAGCGCGCCGCGGCCTTCGCGTCCCCCGAGGACAACTGGTTGGGGTTGTAGGTTGGGCTGGAGTAAAACGCGAGCACCGCACCGCTCCGGGGGTCGATTGCGACGACCGCGCCCCGGTAGCTGCCCATCGCCTCGGCGGCGACTTTCTGGAGCGAGGCCGAGACGGTGATCTCGATCGAGTCGGTTCCGGTCCGCTCGGTGAGGACGTCGCTCAGGTTGTGTACGACCGGCGTGTTCGGGCTGAGGTACCGGTTGTACTCGGCCTCCATCCCGTAGGGCGCGGACGACGCCGTGACGTCGTAGTAGCCGGTGATCGAGGCGAACAGCGGTCCTTGGGGGTAGTGGCGGAAGTACCGGTAGCCGTCGTTGGTCGGGATCGATTCGGCGAGGACGACGCCATCGGAGCTCACGATCTGGCCGCGCGGTTGCTCGAAGGGGTCACCCCCGTAGGTCGTCGGCTGGTATTTCGAACTGCGCAGCGAGGCTGCCTGGCGCACCTGGAGGTTGCCGAGCTGGACAAGGAGCAACGCGAAGCAGGCGAGCGCGACGAGGGCGAAAGTCCGGATCCGCCGATTCATCTCAGATGCTCCTCGTGAAGACAGCCGCGGAAGTGCGACTCGCCCGCGCCGGAGGCCCGGTGACGGCGTCTACCGAGAGCCCGAGCCGGTTCCTCTCTTTTTCAAGGGTGTTGACGGCCCCGACGGCGGCGGAGAGCGAGGGTTCGAGGAGCCCTGCCCGCAGGAAGGGAAGGCTCGGCGGGTAGACCGCGCTTTTCGAAAGCGACGTCTCCTCCACCAGGGTCGGTTTGAACCACAGGAACCCTCCCGGGCGTCCCTCGAAAATCGCGACCTTGTTGTGATCGAACGCGAGGAAGTACGACGCCTTCACGAACCAGGCGACGAAGCCCGCCGCGCCCCCGAGCACGCCGACGAAGGCGAGCACGAACAGTACCGACCAGGGCGTGACGATCCGCTCGCCCGGGCCGCGTCGCCGGGGGGGCGCGGTGCGCGCCCGTAGCGACCGGGGCGGGGCTGACCCGGCCCCGGCGGGGCCCAGCGGTGCCGAGGCGCCCCCGGCGTCACCGGGGCGAGCCGTCCGGCCGGCGCCGGCGGCTTCGAGGCCGACGACCCTGGGGTCGCCGGGCACGGTCCCTTCGACGTTGGCGACGATGACGGTGATGTTGTCGGTCCCGCCGTGTTCGAGCGCCCGGGCGACGAGGGCGCGCGCTGTCGAATCGGGGTCGGCGTTGGTTGCGAGGATCTCAGCAATCTCGCCGTCGGGGCACTCGTTCGTCAGACCGTCACTGCACAGAAGGATCCGGTCGCCCTCGACGACGTCGACAGTCCGGAAGTCGACGTCGAGTTGGCGGTCGACCCCGAGCGCCCGCGTGATGATGTGCCGGGCGGGGTGGAAGAACGCCTCGCGCTCGGTGATCTCCCCCCGGCGGACCATCTCCTCGACGAGGCTGTGGTCCTCGGTGAGCTGGCTAAGGCCATTCGGCCCGAACAGGTAGGCGCGGGAATCGCCGACGTGGACGACGACGATCTGCGCGCCGTGGCCCGTCACAAGGAGCGCCGCCGCGGTCAGCGTCGTTCCCATGCCGCGCAGCCCCCGGTCCTCGGCACCGCGCGCCCAGATGTACTCGTTCGCTTCGTGGACCGCGGCGACGAGTCCGTCTGCCGTCGGGTGCTGCTCGAACGAGCGTCCGACGGTCTCGACCGCGAGGCGCGCCGCGATCTCACCCCCGACATGCCCGCCCATCCCGTCTGCGACGGCGAGGAACCCGTCGCCGATGATCGCCCGGTCCTGGTTTGAGGCGCGCACCCTTCCCAGGTCGGTCGCGGCGGCGGCGACAATCCGCGTCATCGGGCGACCTCGAACACGGTGGCACCGACGGTAAACCGGTCACCACGCCGTAGCCGTTCCGGGTTGGCTATCCGCCGGGCGTTGTGGAATGTGCCGTTTGTCGAGCCGAGGTCCTCGAGCCACCACGACCCGTCGTGCTCGACGATGCGCGCATGGAGCGTCGAGACGAAGTTGTCGGTTGCGAGGCTGATCGAGCAGGTGGATGAGCGGCCGATCGTTGTCTCTTCGCCGAGCGCGAAACGTTCTCCCCGGCGGTCTTTGGACTCGAGGATCCGAACATGCGGCGTCCGACGCGGTGAACCGTGGCTCGGTCCCGCGGCGGCCTGAGCCGCGAGCTCGGCCCGCTCCCGCTGGTCCCTGCGGACCTCGACGTAGACCATGCGCGCCGCGTAGAGGAGGAAGAGCCAGATCAGCGCGAGCAGGAAGTAGCGGAGGATGTCGAGGATGCCGTGCGTCATCGCGGTCTATCAGCCGGCCTCGAAGCGGAGCACGGTGATCCCGACGGCGATCACATCACCGTCGGCGAGCTGTCTTTGGTGGACGGGGACGCCGTTGACTCGCGTGCCGTTCGTCGACCCGAGGTCGACGAGATAGACGCGGTCGCCGTCGCGGCGGACCTCGGCGTGGTGCCGCGACACGTTCGGGTCAGCTAGGGGCACCGTGCAATCGGGCATGCGGCCGATCGTCACCGGTTCCGAACCGACGCCGATCCTCCGGTCGTTCGGCAGCACGATCCAGGCGGTGGTCGTCTCGGTGTTCTCGACAACGGTGCTCGCGATCTCGAAGGTGCTCCTCGGCAGCGCCGGGTCCGAGCCGATCTCGACGACGACCGGGCCGAGGAACGTGTACCCCTCAGACCGGGCGTGGGCGCGTCCCGCCTCAACGAGCTCCTTGTTGAGGGCTTCGAGGAAACCTTCGAAGCGCTCGTAATCATCTTCGGACAGCACGACTTCGAAGACGTTCGGCGCGACGAGGCCGCGAACCGACACCGCACGGTGCAGGTCCATCTCCCGCGTCAGTCGTCGCCCGAGCTCGATCGGTTGGAGCTCGCCTCGGAACGCCCTGGCGAACGCTCCCTCGACCATGCGCTCGAGCCGGCGCTCGAACTGCTGGAGTCCCATGCCGTTTCCACACTATCGGGATGGACTAAATGGTTCCGGCCGCCTTGGGTTAGCATCGCCTCGCCGTCCGGGCGAGTGGCGGAATTTGGCAGACGCGCAGGATTCAGGTTCCTGTGTCCGCGAGGACGTGGGGGTTCAAGTCCCCCCTCGCCCACCTCGCGCACGCTGCGCTTTTCAACAAGAACCGCCTGGGCCACGAACGCCGCCATCTCCATTGGGCCACCCCCTCGGGTGTCCACGATGTCTCGCGACATGCGTCCGCTATCTCATGAACCCACGCACCCCCTCGCCCACCCCGTCTGACTAGGGAGAACTTCGTGCGGAGCGCTCGGCGTTCTCCCTCCAGGCGAGCGGCGTGCGCGCTACGGGCGCGATCGAGGCTGAAGTTGTGCGCAAATGGGGCCGAATTGAAGGCCGTGTTAAGAGCCCGATCGAAGCTCAGACTGCGGGCAAAATGGCTCTTTGGAAACGATCCTGAAGCGCCGCTCGCGACAGCAAGGACTTGATGCTCCGGGAGCCAGAAGGTGCCCCACCGACCCGGCGGTCGGGGGCACCTCGAACCAACCTCGTCGTGAACATTTGGGGTCACTCACCAACAACCTCGATGCTCGATCCGGTCGGCATAGGGGTTCGGATCGGAGGAGGGACATGCTCGTTCTGCTACCAAGCACTGGCGGCTTGACGTCTAGGACGGAGAACGGACACCGACCGGTTGCCAGGGTGCCGGTCAGCGATCGATGCCCGCCCGTGGCAGCCATAACGCCTCAGCTCGTCACCTGACGACTCTGAGGGTCTCCTTCGCCGACCTCGAGTACTTCAAGTTCGTGCTGCCGCGATAGTTGGCGACGAGGTGGTAGGTGCCCACCTTGAGCCTCTTGGCCGACAACTCGCACGATCCCTTGGCTGACCGCAGCGTGATCACACACAGCGTCGTGGACTGCTTCACCCTGACCGTCCCGGTCGGCGTCGAACCGGAGTACTGCGGCGAGACGGTGACCGAGAGGTGTGTGGCACCTTCGTGTCCATAGGTGACCTTGGCAGCTGAGAGCTTGAGGGTGGTTTTGGAAGTTGCCTTGGCAACGGTCAGGGATTCCTCCGCCGAAGTCGAGCTCCCGACGTTCGCACTGCCGCCGTACGTGGCGACGAGGCCGTAGGTGCCCGCCGGAAGCTTCGTGGCCGATAACGTGCACGAGCCCTCGGCCCCCGACAGCGTGAAGGTGCACAGCGTCGTCGTGGACTGTGTCACCGTCACCGTTCCCGTCGGCGTCGAGCCGGAGTATTGCGGCGAGACGGTGACCGAAAGTTGTGCGGCGCCTTCGTCGCCGTAGGTGACCTTGGTGGCTGAGGCCTCAAGGGCCGTCGTGGACGTGGCCTTGCCGACCGTGAGCGAGGTGGAGGCGGACGTCACGCTGGAGGCGAAGTTGGCGTCGCCCGGATAGCTGGCGGTGAGCGAGTAGTTGCCCGCGGCCTGCTCGGTGATCGAGCACGTGCCGCTCGCGCTCCCGTTCGACCCGCTGAGCGTCGCCTCACAGTTCCGGGTGCCGTCGCTGACGGTGGCTTGCCCGCTCGGGGTCGGTGATCCCGAGGTGGTGCTCGGCCCGGTAACCTGCACACCGACTGAGACGCTCTGGCCGACGACCGGACCCGCGGTGACCGAGGTAATTGTGGTTGTGGTCGTAGGCAAATACGTGAGCGCGTTGCCAACCCAGTCCACCGCGGCACAGAAGCTCACCGTCGGGCAGGAGACGGAGGACAGCCTGTACCCGGCGTCGATGCTCTCGGGCGACGACCACGAGCCGCTGTTGTCGGTGAGGACGTTGCCGCTGTGGTCCACCGCGGCGCAGAAGCTCGCCGTCGGGCAGGAGACGGACAACAGGCCGTTCCCCGCGTCGATGCTCTCAGGCGACGACCACAAGCTGCTGTTGTAGGTGAAAACATCGCCGTTGTAGGCCACCGCGGCACAGAAGCTCACCGTCGGACAGGAGACGGAGGACAGGTAGTTTCCAGCGTCGATGCTGTCGGGCAGCGACCACGAGCCGCTGTTGTAGGTGAAGGCATTGCCGCTCCAGTCCACCGCGGCGCAGAAGGTCGCCGTCGGGCAGGAGACGGAGGACGGGCTGTACCCAGCGTCGATGCTCTTGGGCGACGACCACGAGCTGCCGTCGTAGGTGAGGACGTTGCCGTCGTTATCCACCGCGGCGCAGAAGCTCGCCGTCGGGCAGGAAACGGAGTTCAGGCCACCCCCGCTCGCGTCGATCGTCTTGGGCGACGACCACGAGCTGCCGTCGTAGGTGAGGACGTTGCCGTCGTGGTCCACCGCGGCGCAGAAGCCCGCCGTCGGGCAGGAGACGGAAACCACCCTGTACCCAGCGTCGATGCTATCGGGATAGGACCACGAGCTGCCGTTGTAAGTGAGGATGTTGCCGACGCTTTCCACGGCAACTCAGAAGCCCGCCGTCGG
>JBEKLG010000117.1:0-6050 GCA_050010315.1 Acidimicrobiales bacterium | reverse complement strand
CCATCCCTTTCATGCCGTCGTGCCGCAGCGAGGCGACGAGATCGGCGACGAAGAGCACGAAGCCGGACCGGTCGGCCGGCGAGGCACCTTCGATGTCGACGTCGACTCCGTCGAGCCCCGCCACCGCGACGACGTGCGCCATCGCCGCGGCGAGACGCGCCCCCGTCGACGCGGGGTGGCGCGCGAGGTGGTTGATGACACCGGGGTTCGTCGTCGCAATCGTGAAGAGCACGTGGTCACCGGCCTGGTGTGCGGCCGTGGTCAGCTCGGCGTATCCGGTATCTGCGTAGTAGCTCCAACCTGGGCCGGACTCTAAGAACCCGCCGCTGGCGGCGACTTCGACCCCGAATACGGCGATCACGCTCGTGTCGGCGAGGTCGGACGCCGTGACGTCCGGGGCCTCCCAGTACGGGACGTACCCGAGGACCTCGACGGGCGCGAGGGGAACGGTGAACAATCTTGCCGGCAGCGGGGGGGCCGGGGAGGGCTGAGAGCCCTGCCGGGGGAGCTTGGCGGCGACGAGAGCGTCGGCCGCCCGCACGACCGAAGCCTCCTCGGCGAGAAGACGCCTCGTCGCTCTCTCGGCCGCCCGCGCCGCGATCTGTGCCGGCGTGAGACTCGGGGCCGCTCGCCCGAACACGCCGGAGACGACCGCCGCGGCGAGTGCCACGGCGAGCAAGACGATGAGTCCGGTTGCGATCCTGACCGGATGACTCGTCGCGGCCACAGTGTCCCGAGCGTAACGGAGAGCCGCTGCCGGGTCCTGCCGCTGGCTAACCTTGAATTTACGAGGTGGTCAGACCAACGGGGAGACGGGCATTGCGTGTCGTTGTCGACTTTGACAGCTGCCAGAGCAACGCCGTCTGCATGGGGATCCTGCCCCAGGTGTTCGAAGTGCGCGACGACGGATACCTCTACGTCCTTAATGAGCATCCCTCGGAAGAGCTGCGCGGCCTTGTCGAGCAGGCGGTGATGTCATGCCCGACCCAGGCGATCTCGATCGTCGAGGAGTGACGTCCCCGGCGACGGTACGCGTCCGTTTCGCCCCTTCCCCGACCGGTTACTTCCACGTCGGTGGTGCGCGGACCGCGCTGCACAACTGGCTCTTCGCGCGCCACGCCGGTGGCAAGTTCATCCTCCGTATCGAGGACACCGACCGGGAGCGCAGCCACCCCGACTGGACCGGTGGGATCCTCTCGGCGCTCGAGTGGCTCGGCATCACCTGGGACGAGGGCCCGTACCTGCAGTCGGAGCGCCAGCAGCTCTACGAAGACGCGGCGCGCCGCCTCTACGAATCCGGGCATGCCTACGCCTGTGACTGCACACGGGAACAGATCGACGAAAGGACGAAGGCCAACCCGACTCCAGGCTATGACGGATACTGCCGTGGCCGCGACCTCACGCCCGGCCTCGGTCGCGTCCTGCGGTTCCGCGTCCCGGACGAAGGCGTGACCGTCGTGCACGACGTCGTGCGCGGGGACGTAACTTTCGCCAACGCGACGATCGAGGACTTCGTGCTCGTGAAGTCGAATGGTGACCCGCTCTTTGTCCTCGCGGTGGTCGCCGACGACATCGCCATGGGGATCACCCATGTGATCCGCGCGGAGGAACACCTGCCGACCACGCCGAAGGCCGTCCTCGTCTGGCAGGCGCTCGGCGGACAACCGTTGCCCGTCTTCGCGCACCTTCCGGTGCTGGTGAACGAGAAACGCCAGAAGCTGTCGAAGCGACGTGATCGGGTCGCGGTCGAGGTCTACCGGGACCAGGGCTATCTGCCCGAGGCGATGCGGAACTACCTCGCCCTGCTCGGATGGGGGCCACCGGAGCAGCGAGAGATCCTCTCCGTCGAGGAGATGATCGACGAGTTTCGCCTCGAAGACGTTAACGTTTCGCCGGCGTTCTTTGACGAGAAGCGCCTCGCGCACTTCAACGGCGTGTACATCCGCGCCCTGGGGGTAGACGAATTCATCGAGCGGTGGCGGTGCTTCCTTCACGTCACCGCGGTTCCGTGGCCCGAAGAGCGATACGTCGAGGAAGAGGTCGTGCGGCTCGCTCCGCTCATTCAGGAGCGCGTCACCACGCTCGGCGAGGTCATCGGCTACGTCGAATTCCTCTTCGACGAGCCATTCGTCGTCGACCCGTCATCGTTCGACAAGGCGGTGCGCCGGGATGACGGAGCCAGGGGGATCCTCGAGGAGACGCGCCGGCTGTTCGGGGTCGGCCCCTGGACCAAGGACGACCTACGAGGTTCGCTTGCCGCTGTCGCCGATCGCGCCGAACGTAAGCTCAACAAGGCGCAGGCACCGGTCCGTGTCGTGACGATGGGGTCGAGCGTCGGCCTTCCGCTTTTCGAGTCGCTCGAGGTGCTCGGCAGGGAGCGGACGTTGTCACGACTCGAAACCGCAATCAACGGGCTGCCGCCACCTCAGGTGATGGATTCATAGGGGGAAGTCGCAGGCATGCTGTCCGGATCTGTCGGGTTGGTCACGAAGCTCCTCCCGCTCGTCGTCGTCGGGGCAGTCGTCTACGTCATCGTGTGCGGCGTCCAGGTCGTGGAAGCTTCCCGCCTATCCGCCGCGCCCGGGGCGGTCCGTCAAGCGCCGGCGATCATCGTCATCGGCCAGCCGGTCGCCCGTGCCGACAGGTCCGACCTCGTTGCGCGCCTTCGCCAAGCGGCCTTGCTCTACAGGCACGGCCGCGCCCCGCACGTCGTCTTAACGTGGTCGCCACCGGCGGCGGGTTCGATAGGGTCGGTTTCTTTCGAGTCGGAGTGGCTGAGACACCACGGCGTCCCGCCTTCGGCGTTGACCGAGCTCAGGGCGTCCAATTCCGTCGCCGCGCTCTCGCGGACCGCGAAGATCCTCGGCAAGGGACGTGGCGTCATCGTCGTTACCGACGCGATCGACGCCTTGTGGACCGAAGGTGCCGGAGCGGGGGACGGCCTTTCCGTTGAGGTGTCCCCACCCCCGAGCTCCAAGAAGCTCGTGTTCTCCGAGTTTGGTCCGCTCGTACGCGAGGCGACCGCTGTCGCCGTGGGGCGGGTCTTCGGTTTCGGGCGGATCTCCTGGGCGGCTTACTAGTTGCGGGGCTTTCTGATGCAGGCAGCCTTGCTCCTTGTCGCCGAGTGACCGGTCAAAGCTCGAACTTCGACTGTTAAGATCTCGTCCGCCCGTTCGGGGGTGGTGTAATCGGCAACACGACAGGTTCTGGCCCTGTTATTGGGGGTTCGAGTCCTCCCCCCCGAGCCAATTCCATGGCCCACCCGCGGCACCCATGGTCGGGTGGGGCACACAGCACTCGCGTCCTCGAGGTTCCGGAACGGGTCAGGACGTCCGGTTCGTGTCCATCGCGCCGAGCCGGTTCGGGCGCGGGGAGCGCGAGACCGCGCCAGGCGCGGATACGCTGCTGAGCCGTCCACCCGCGGGCGACGGTCTCGGCCCCATCGTCTAGAGGCCTAGGACACCACCCTCTCAAGGTGGAGACACGGGTTCGAATCCCGTTGGGGCTGCCAGGTAGTTACCTCATTAGAGCAGATCAAAGCCCAATTCGTGGGTAACCGTTTCGTACAGCTCGACCCCGCTCGGACCCGTATTTGCTAGTTCGCTAACCCACGTCTAACCCACGGTAGCGACCCGTCCAAGGAGAGGATCGCTGACGAGCACCCTGTACCGGGCCGCACGGTTCTTGAACAACGTCCGCGCCGCCTCACAAGGCCCAGGTGCCTACGCCAAGCGCGTCGCGCGCCGGCGGGCGTACAGCAAGTCGATGGGGACCACGCGCAGGCTCCTCAGGTCGCTCGCTCGTCCCTAGAGTTGACGACGATGCCAGCGCTCCGAGATCCCCTGAAAAGCCGCTCCTTCCGCTGGCTTGAGGGCACCGGGATGTTCGCCAACATCGGCGTCTGGATGGTCGCGCTCTTCGGGGGCTACATCATGGAACGCCTCACAACGTCACCGGTCCTCGTCGCCCTCGCCACCGACATGGGCCCGCTCGCGGGCATTCTCGCCGTCCTCGTCGCAGGCGCCGCCGCCGACTCCCGGGACGTGCGTGTCGTGCTGCTGTTCGCCAAACTCCTGCTCGTCACGTCGGTCACGTTCCTCGTCCTCGTCTCCGCGTCTCACGTCCTCAACCCGGCGACGTTGCTCATCGGGGTGGCTGGCATGGGCCTGGCAAGCGGGGCGTCCTCCCCGTCCTGGTGGACGACGGTCGGGAACCTGGTGCGGCCCGAGCTCATCCCCGTCGCCATGAGCATCGACAGCTTCCAGTGGAACATCGGTCAAGTCGTCGGACCGGTCCTCGGCGGCGTGATCGTCCACAACGCCGGGTACACCTCCTTCTTCGCCGTGTGCGGCGCGGTCATGCTCCCGCTTGTCGGCTTCCTCTACGTCTGGCGCGGGCGGACGAATCTCCGGCTCTCCACCCCCGGGGCGACGGCCGTCGAAAGCTTCCTCGGCTCCATCTCATCCGGGTGGCGATTCTTCGTGAACACCCCGGGGCTGCGGAACGTCGCCGTTCGCACCGCCCTCTACGTCACGCCAGCCGCGGCGTTCGGCGCCTTGCTGCCGCTCTTCGCCGCCCGCTACCTGCATACCTCCGCCTTCGAATACGGGCTCTTCCTTGCATTGGGCGGCGTGGGTGCGATGACCGCCGCCCTCCTTCTGCCCCGCGGGCAGGGTCACCTCCACCTCGACGCCCCGGTCGCGGCGGCCGCCCTCGCCAACGCCATCGCACTCGTCGTGCTCGTCACGTGGCCCACGCGTTGGGCGGCGGCTCCCGTGCTCGTCGTCACGGGCGCGAGCTGGACCTGGGCGACGACGACCCTGATCATCGCCGCCCGACAGGTCGTCCCGCAGTGGGTCCAGACCCGTGCCCTGTCGATCTACTGGGTCGTCATCCAAGGACCCCTGGTGCTGGGAGGCATCGCCTTCGGTGTCGTCAATACCTTCCTTCCGCTGCGCACGACGTTGCTCATCTCGGCCGCCGCCCTTCTGCCAGGCATCCTCGTCATCCCGCGCTTCGGCCTGCCGGTCGTGAACCGGGCGGCCCTCGAGCTCGTGGCGAGCTCGGCCCTCACCGTCGGTGAGCACGTCCGCCCCGACGACGGACCCGTGCTCGTCATCGTCGAGTACCGCGTCGACGAGTCCGACGTCGACGATTTCCTCGGGGCCATGGCTGAACTCCGCATCGTGCGGCGGCGCCTCGGGGGAACACGCTGGGGCGTTTACGAGGACTCCGCCGAACACGGCAAGTTCCTCGAGACGTTCCTCGTCAACTCCTGGCAGGGGTACCTGCTCCAGCGCGACCACTACACGAAGGGCGACATGACGATCGAAGCGAGGGCCTCCATCTTCCACCGGGGTCCCGGCCAGCCGACCTTCACCCGGCTCGTGCACCCCGAAAGCGTCGAGGCGGCCCGGACCCGCTCCGCCTGGCGTCGCGAGATGCTCCGTCTCGTGAGCGACCGGCTCGGCTACGCGGCCCGGCCACCGGATGCGTGAGGGGCGGTCGGCTCCGGAGCTCGGGCGGGAAGGCAGAGCCTCGGCATCGAGGCGAAACGCCGCGTCCGACGTGTCGATTGGCGATGGTCACAGTCGGTGACTCACGCGCGACAGGGCTCAGTACGAATCGTAGTAACCGAAGAACGTGCAGGCGGGTTCCGTCGCTCCTCCAGCCGAACCTACGTAGGTACCAACACCGGTAAAGAGATTCACGAACAGGGTCCCGTCCCCGGACTCGAGCGCGGTCGACCCATCATTGGGACCGTAGAAGCCTGGCGAGCCTGGGGAGCCACTGGCGGTGGCCCCAATCTGCAGGGCGCCGCTGGTGGAGTTGAAATCTGCGACCTCGCCAGCCTTCGAGTAGTCATCGAGGGCAGAGTGATTCTGACTCGTTGTGACGTAGGTTTCTGCGTGCACAGTCGTGCCGGTGGTGATGAAGCACTCGCCAGTCACCGTGAACGGTCCAATCGTCGCGAGCGTGACGATCGCAGGAGTGGTGCTGCTCGCTCCGGCAGTCGTGATTGTCGCGTGGTAATTCGTGAACGTCGTGTT
>JBEKLG010000116.1:0-5835 GCA_050010315.1 Acidimicrobiales bacterium | reverse complement strand
AGCATCCGAGACGCTTGCGGGGCGGCGCGCCCGCGACTGTGTTGACACGAGCCGCAGCCGTCCTCGCAGCGGGAATCTCGCTCATCCTGCTGACAGCGGGGAACACGACCGTGCCGCCGGCACTTGCCGCGCCGGCGGCCAGTGCCACGCGCCCCAGCACGACGACGCCGTCTGCGATCCCGGCGCATTCTGCGACAACCACGACGTCGCCCTTCCGCCACGTACCGCCGGGCAAGCCCTCCGATCTCCGACGACTGACCCTCATCGACACGATCGGTGGGAACATCTCCCCGAAGTCGGTGGACGCCTCCGACACCGGCCTCGTCTTCGCCCAGAACATGATGTACCGACACACCGTCTCCGTCTACGACAGCCGTGGCCGCCTCGTGCGCACCATCCCAGACACGGTGAACATGGCGAAGTTCGGCTTCCCCGGGCATCCCGGCGTCACGCACGGTGCTCCGGTCGAAGCCGCGTTCTCACCGAAGGCGCGTTACGTCTACGTCTCGAACTACTCCATGTACGGCGTTGGGTTCGGGCCCGAGGGGAGCGACACCTGCACGCCGGATTCTGCCGCTGCCGCCGGTGACACGAACAGCTATGTGTACCGCATCAGCACACACACACTGCAGATCGACCAGGTGATCGAGGTCGGTCTCGTGCCGAAGTTCCTCGCCGTGACCCCGAACGACCGCTACCTCCTGGTCTCCAACTGGTGCTCGTTCAACCTCAGCATTGTGAACGTGGCGACACACCGCCAAGTTCGCCTGCTTCCGATGGGTCCATATCCCCGCGGCATCGCGATCTCGCCTGACTCCTCGACTGCCTACGTCGCGATCATGGGAAGCGACGTCGTCGTCAAGGTCAATCTCACCGACCTCTCGATCGAGGGCTCCTTCTTCGTCGGGGACAATCCTCGCCACGTCGTGATCAGTCCCAACGGGCGCTACCTCTACGTCTCGCTGAATGCGCCCGGCGATGTCGTGAAAGTCGACCTCCGGGACGACCGGGTCGTCGCCGAGGTGCACACCGGGGCGGATTGCCGGTCGTTGGCAATCTCGACCGACGGCCGGTCGCTCTACGTCGTGAACTACCTGTCCGACACGATGACCAAGCTGCGTGCCTCGGATCTTGCCGCGCTCCAGACCGTGCCGACCGGCGTGAATCCCGTTGGAGTGACCTACGACGCCACCACCCGAGACGTCTGGGTCGCGGTCTACACCGGCGAGATCCTTGTCTACGCAGATCGCTGACCCGGGTGATCGGCACCCCACAGAGCTTGCGTTCGCATTGACCCTGGACGAATTCTCCCCGAGAATCCGCTGACCGATTCTCGCAGAGCGGCCTCGTCCTTTCCTCCACTGGGGGCATCATCCCCACGTGAGACGCCGCCCGCGCCTGAGCCGGGTGTCCGCAGTGACCGTCGCCGGCGTAGTCGCGATGATGCTCCTCGCGGGGGCCACGACGGCCCCGGTGGGGATCGGCATCGGTCGCCCCCTCGCTCCCGGTCACCACCTCGCACTTCTAGGTCGTCTGCTCGGTCCCTCCCGTCACTAAGCGGGTCGTCGAGGAGTTCTCTGCCGCAATCGGCCAGCCGATCCGCGCGGTAGTGAACCTGCCTGGCGCCACTCCTCGCTCGGAGTACCGCCCGCCCAATCTCGTGCAGGCGAGTAGCGGATGGATCTGGCTCACGGGAGCAACCGGTCCCAGGGGCAAATACGCCGGCTATGGCCCATTCATACCCACACCGGACAGCTGCCCGGGCGCCGTTCTACGCCTCGACCCCAAGACGGAGCAGGTGACAACGGTCTTCCGGACACCGCCTTCGGTCTGGCCCGATATGGCCGTGCCGAGCCCGAACGGTCGATACTTCGCGTACGAGATGGCGCCGTGCGATCGCTCATACTTCAATACCCAGCTCGCGGTCCGTGACCTTGTCACCGGCCGTAAGTGGGGTATCGGGCAAAACGCCCAGGTTTGCCACAACCCTTTTCCTCCAGCTTGGACGACCGACAGCCGTCGTCGCGTCTTCACCTACGGACCGTCAGCGCTCACCGGCCACGTGCCCGCCAACGGACGAGTTAGCTTCTGCGCGGCGTGGAGGCCGGACGAACCGGGGACCGTGTCGGCGCTCCACGCCGCCTCGATCAAGACTGTGTCCCTCACGGCCGCACCGAGAGGTTGCGGTGACACCAAGTCCGTGGTTGACGCCTGGGGGTTCTCGCGCCGAGGGACTGCCCCGCTGATCTCGGCACCGGTTCCCTCGTTCACGTTGACGTCGTCCAGCTGAACGATCGCCTCAGGCCGAGGCGACAGTGGTAGCTGCCACCCGAAGAGGACGGAACCAGCCTCGCGGCCAGTCCGAATGGGCGACTCGTGCTCATCGACGAATACGAATCGCCGATCTACGCGGGTCTCCGCATCCAGCAGCAGGAGACGGAGTCGATCGAGGTATTCAACGGCTCGCACCTGCGCCTCATCCGCCGGGTCCCCGGCACCTCGCCCGACGTCTCGGAGGCGATCTGGTAGCCGCAGCGATCATTCCCCGCAGGTTCGCTCCCGGCACGCCAGGCGCCGGTCACGAGACAGTCCTCCGGCACGGAAGACCTTCCCGGTGGCACAGCCGCCCAGACTCGCCCCACCTCGTACGAGCTTGCCGACGAACTCTAAGTGGCCTTCCCCTGACGGTCGTGGTTCCGCCCACGGTATCGTCGGGACGATGAGCCAGGCCGCGGTGCCGACGGACCGACCGACGCGAGTCGGGATCGTCGGCCTGGGTCGGATCTACGACCTCAACGTCACCGCATATCGCGACTTTCCCGAAGCCGAGGTTGTGGCCCTGTGCGATCGCGACGAGACGAAGGTTGCCGCCCGCGCGGCGGAGTTCCCTGACGCCGGCCGTTACACGGACCTCCGGAGCTTCCTCGCCCACGACATGGATGTCGTGGAGGTGCTGGTGCCGTCACCGCTCCACTGTGAGGTCACCTGCGCCGCCCTCGACGCTGGATTCCACGTCAACCTGCAAAAGCCCATGGCCGCGAACCTGACCGAAGCCGACAGGATGATCCGCGCGGCGACGAGCGCCGGGCGCGTCCTGCGGGTGATGGAGAACTACATCTTCTACGAACCGCTGCGCGTGCTGCGCCAGATCGTGGAATCCGGCGAGATCGGGGAGCCGACCGGATTCCACATGAAGATGGTGGCCACGGGCAAGGGCGGCTGGGATGTCCCGTTTGAGACCTGGCTGTGGCAGTTCGAGCAAGCAAAGGACGTCGGCGGGATCCTCGTATATGACGACGGCTGGCACAAGTTCTCGGTCGCCCTCTGGCTGTTCGGCCCGGTACGCGAGGTCATGGCGTGGGTCGGCGAGACCGAGATCGGTCCGGGCTTTGTGATTGACGCCCCGATCACGGTGATGTGGAACCACGAGAGCGGTCTGCGCGGGGTCTGGGACGTCACTCTGGCGATCGACATGCTCACCCCGTCGAAGTACTACTCGAGCGACGAGCGCTTCGAGGTCCAGGGAAGGAGGGGTTTCGCTCGCGTCAACCGCTGCACCGCCCGGGTTCGCCAGGAGCCCTCCGTCGAGGTCTACGTCGACGGGGAATCCAGGACGTATCACGCCCTCGATGACGACTGGGGATCGTCGTTCCGCGACTCGAGCCGCCAGTTCGTCCGCTGGCTGCGTGGCGAACCCGAGGGTGAGCTTCTCTGGTCCGCCGACGAGGCCCGAACGGTCATGCAGTTCCTCAGCGCAACACGAGAATCCTCGCGTCGGAACATGCCGGTCCGCATCGACGACGTGCAGTCGTAACTCCCGCTTCCTTTTCGCAGCGACCACGGCCGACGTCGTTACGTAGGCGTCACCGCCTCGATCATCACCCGAGATCCCTGCCACGGCCTGCCGAGTGAAGCGGAAGGACATGAACGATGCTCGCGACGAAGACAGCCACCGCAAAGCGCGGATCGACCCCACGACATGGGCGCGCCACTCCTTCAAGATGCCAATTTGGCCAGGTCAGCGCGGGCCCGAAGCTCCCCATCCATCCCGGGCCCGTGCGCGCTGCCGGTCTTCGCCCAAGTTGTTCGGCAGCCCGCCCCCGTATTCGACGCAGCTCGGAAACGCCATGAGGGACCGGAGTCCTGCATTCAGGTCCGCGTCAGCGCACGTCGTTGGTGCTCGACAAGGCGAGGCTGCGCGCCGGCGAGAAATCGTGCCGGATCCCGTAACCTCGCTCCCGAGATACGGCGCTCGTGACGAGTTCGTCCTCGCTATCGAGGGCTCCGCCCGTCCTCCGGTGCGCTCTTGCTGGGATTCGCAACGACTTCGCCTGGGATGCCCTCGTAAGACTCGACCCCTCACCGGGACGAGGGCAGCAAGTGGTCAGCTCGCCGGTAATCGAACCGGTTCGCGCGCGAGTTTGACCGCGTCGAGCCACAGGTCGACCCCACCAGCGGCCACCGGCTCACCGAGGGCCCGCTCGAAAAGCGCGAGCACGACGGATGACGTCTTGCCGACCGGGTCGAAGACGACGGTTTCGATTCCGTAGCGACGGATGTAGAGACGCAGTTCGGCGACGAGGTGTCCGTTGTCCGCTGGTGGCTTCTTCGCGTGGTAACCGCGCCGTCCCATGGCCTCCCAGGCGAGGAACCTCTGCACCGGGCGCGGTCGGAGGGCCGGCGGCCGGGAGCTCACCGCCCCGCTCGCCTGTGGGATGAGCGCGTATCCACCGACGAGCTTCCAGCGGAAGTCGCTCGTCTCCTGCCAAAGCATCGCCTGATTCTCGGGGGTGATGTCAAAGGGATAGGTCAGCACGACGCTTCCCGCGGGAATCTCGCCTGCCTGCGGTGAGGTGAAGAACGGCGGCAGCGAAGTGCTCAGCGGTACGGTCGGTGTCGGCCAGTTCGGGACGAGCGACACCAGAGCGAACAGGAAGACCGAGACGACGATGAGCTGTCCGAGGGTCTTGACCCCGACAGGCGGCACCAGTAATCCCCTCCGTGCGGCACGTTCCTCGGCTTGTCCGGTCCTCGCTCGTGAGATCGCACCAACAGATCCCTGCGCGATTCCGAGCGCGATGACCACGGCGACGAAGAACTGCTCGTAGAGCGAGAAGCGGGACGGCAGGATGTTGTCGAGAAGTGGCAGGTGGACGAGCGCGTCGAAGGGCATCGGTATCGGGGTCCGGTGGTTTGCGATCATGAGCTTGGGCCCGAGTGAGAGCAGATAGGCGATCGCGGCGAGAACGCCGGCGAAGACGATCCTGCGGTCACTCCGATGGCGCACTACGAGCCACACCGCAAGGAGCAAGAGCGCGATGCCGAGATAGCTGCCGTTCTCAACAAACCCGTGCGCGAACTTGTCGCCGAGAGTCACCAAAGCGCTCGGCGCGAAGCGCTGCACCGACGTCGGGACGATCGGACCGAGCAGATCGACCCGAAACGGGTTGTTGATTCTCTGGACCGGCCCGTGGAAACGACGGGGACCGGCAAAGAAAAAATAGGCGGGATACGCGAGCAGCACCGCAGGGATGAGCACGCCGGGCAAGAGCGCATCGCGGGCGTGGATGAGCCGGCGACGGTCGACCGCCCTACGTCGCGTCGCGAGAAGAACCACGAGAGCACAGAAGGCGATGACGAAGGTCGTCGAGAGAACCTCGGGTGAGATGAGGTACTGCGCCGTCACAAGCAACCCGAGCGCGACACCCCAGCGTCTCGAGTGCGAGCGCTGCTCGACGAGGATCTCGTGAAGTGCCATGAAGATGAGCGGCGGCAACGGCACGAAGACGAGATCTAGATGGCGGAAACCTTCGCCGACCAGGTAAGGGGAAAAGC
>JBEKLG010000115.1:0-5895 GCA_050010315.1 Acidimicrobiales bacterium | reverse complement strand
ATCGCGGCACGGACCTCGGTGACGAGCGTCCTCGACGTCGTGATCGGCGCCGTGACGCTCTCCGGCTCGATTGTCGTCGCAGGCAAGCTCCAGGGATTCATCCCGTCGAACCCGGTCGTTGTTCCCGCAGGCCGCTTCGTCAACCTCGTGCTCGTCCTGGCGGCGTGCGCCGGGACCGGGTACATCCTGTCCGGGGCGAACAGTGATCTCACGCTGATCGGCATCGCCCTCGCCTCGCTCGTCATCGGCGTGATCCTCGTCATGCCGATCGGCGGAGCGGACATGCCGGTCGTGATCTCGCTTCTCAACGCCTTCACGGGCACCGCCGTCGCCATGGCGGGGTTCGTCATCAACAGCCTCGTGCTGATCATCGCCGGCGCGCTCGTCGGCGCCTCCGGCAGCATCCTCACGAAGCTGATGGCCGACGCCATGAACCGGTCGATTCTCAACATCGTCGCCGGCGGGTTTGGCACGGGCGACCAGAAGAGCGTCATCGGCGCGGGCGCGACCGGCCAGGTGCGCTCCGTTGGGGCCGACGACGTCGCGATCCAGCTCGCCTACGCCCAGAAGGTGATCATCGTCCCGGGCTACGGCCTCGCCGCGGCGCACGCCCAGTACGCCGTGAAGGAATTGGCCGATCTGCTGGAAAAGCGCGGCGTCGAGGTCTCCTACGCGATCCACCCGGTGGCCGGGCGGATGCCGGGCCACATGAATGTCCTGCTCGCCGAGGCCGAGGTCCCCTACCAGCAGCTAAGGACGATGGAGGAGATCAACCCCGAGTTCCCCCGCGCCGACGTCGCCCTGGTGATCGGGGCGAACGACGTGACCAACCCGGCAGCCCGCCGGCCGGGCAACCCGGTCTCGGGCATGCCGATCCTCGACGTCGACAAGGCGAAGAGCGTCATCGTCATCAAGCGATCGATGGGCCACGGCTACGCCGGCATCGACAATGAGCTCTACGCCGACCCGAAGACGGCGATGTTCTTCGCCGACGCGCAGGCCGGCCTGCGCGCCATCATCGCAGCGGTGAAGACCCTGGTCGGAGTGGACTGACGCTCAGCTAAGGCGCCCTATCGGCGGCGCAGCGCCCGCCGGGCCGGAAAGGCCGCTCGCTCGGCCCGCCGTGAGCGACGGTCTTTTCGGTTCGGGGTCGTTTCCGCGCCGGATCCGGGTCGACCCGGCTACCGGGCATGAGCCGACCGGTTGCCGCCGGGCCGGTTCTCGTCGCATGCCCGCGCCGCCGCCGGCCCGCCGGCTGCCGGGCTGCGCGCTCCTCGGGCGAGCTCGGAAACCCATCTCCCGCCGTCGGAGCTGCAGCCGCGCCCCGGGTCCTCGTCTCGCGGCTCCAGGCAAGTGTGCGCAGGCCGTGGCGAGGAAGGAACGCCGCGTGGTTGACGGTGGAGGGATTGATACGTAGAGTGGCGCGAAATGGAGCGCAGGGGAGCGGCGTCAGACCCGCGGCGACCCTGGAGCTCGGCAGGAAGGACGTCGACGTTGGGCCCCGAGCAGAGCTTCTTCGGCAGGTTTGACCACGCGCTCGATTCTAAGGGTCGACTGATCCTCCCTTCACGCATCCGCTCCCGTCTCGGTTCGCGCTGCTTCCTCACCCCGCACGTCGAAGGCTGCGTGGCGATCTGGACGCCCGAGACCTTCCAAGCGGAGATCGACAGCCGCGCCGCTGCGGCCGTCGACACTTGGTCGCGCAACGAGGTGCGCGAGTGGTGCTCGGCGATCGACGAGATCGAGATCGACAGCCAGGGCCGGATCCTCATCGCGGCCGACCTGCGGAGCTACGCCGACCTCGAACGGGAAGTCGTCATCGTCGGCGTCATCGACCACGTTGAGCTGTGGTCCCCGGTGCAGTGGGGTGCCAAGGCGCACGCTCCGGTTGGCGCCGCCGCGAGCGGCGCGTGATCGTGCCGGCGAACGACCATGTCTCGGCGCCGCCCCGCTCGGGAGGCCGGGCGCGCCGCTGTCACGAAACGCTTCTTTTGCCCGACGTCCCCTGGTCCATCCGCAGCTCCCCGGCCGCGGCCAAGGATGGCCAGCATCTATCCCTCTCCGCCGATCTCCATCCGTTTTGCAGGGCGAACTTCGCCCGGCCGAGGGTCGGGGGGCTGCGGATGAACCAGGGGACGTTCCACACGCCGGTGATGGTCGACGAGGTCGTCGAGCTCATAGCGCCGGTGCCGTCCGGTGTCGTCGTCGACACGACGCTCGGCGGTGCTGGCCACGCCGAGGCGATCCTCAAGAGCCGTTCCGACCTGGTCCTCGTCGGGATCGACGCCGACGCCGACGCCATCGCCTCCTCGGCGGCTCGGCTGGCGAGCTTCGGAGGCCGGGCGCGCCTCTACCACGCCCGGTTTGACGCGCTTTCTGAGGTGCTCGCCGCGGCTGGCGCCGACGGCACGCCGGCCGACGCCGTCTCGGCGGTCATCTTCGACCTCGGGGTGAGCTCGCACCAGCTCGACGATCCGGAACGGGGGTTCTCCTACCGGGTCGCGGCACCGCTTGACATGAGAATGGACCGCGAGCGGGCAGGGAAGGCGGAGGACCTCGTGAACACGCTCGGCGAGGAGGATCTCGCCCGGCTCTTCGCCGAGCACGGGGAGACCCGTTTCGCGTCCCGTATCGCCCGGGCGGTGGTCCGGGCCCGCCCGATCGCGACGACGACCGAGCTCGCGGACCTAGTCGCGCGGGCGGTGCCGGCGGCCGCCCGCCGACGGGGACACCCCGCCAGCCGGGTGTTCCAGGCGCTGCGGGTCGCCGTCAATGAGGAGCTCGCGGTGCTGCCCGTCGCCCTCGACCTCGCCCTGGGCCACCTCGTTGCTGGGGGCCGCATCGTCGCGCTCGCCTACCACTCCGGTGAGGACCGCCTGGTGAAGGGCCGTTTCCGGACTTGGTCGAGCGGGGGCTGCACCTGCCCGCCTGGTCTGCCCTGCGTCTGCGGGGCGCGTCCGTCGGTACGCCTGGTCACCCACGGCGCCCGCCGCCCCTCAGCGGACGAGGTCGAGCGCAACCCTCGGGCCTCGGCGGCGAGGCTGCGAGCCGTCGAGCGTTTGGGCACCGGCGAGGCGAAGGCCGCACACCGATGACACAAGGGCGCGCCGTCCGTGCCGTTGCCGAGCCTCTTGGCGGGACACACGTCGCCGCGCCGCGCCACCCCGACCGGCCTAGCCTCACCGTTGTCAGCGCCGCCGCGCTCGCGCAGCGCCGCCTGCGACGCCGGGCGAGGGCGGCGCTCGTGCTGGCGGGGCTGGTTGTCGCCGCCGCGCTCTTCGTTGTCGCCGCCGGCCAGGCCTTTGTCGCGGCGCAGCAGGTCCGTCTGGACCGCCTCGATCAGCAGCTATCCGCCTCGGTCGCCAAGGGCGAGAACCTTCAGCTCACCCGGGCGCAGCTCGAGTCGCCGTCGCGCATCCTTTCACTCGCCGAACACGAGCTCGGCATGGTCGTGCCGGTAAGCGTGACCTACCTCGTTCCCGTCAACCCCGGCGCGCCCACCGCGAAAGGCGCGGCGCGAAACGCGAGGTGACAAGGCCAACACGGCGGGGCGTCGTAACGCGCCCGCCACCGACGTTCGTCCGCCGCCGACGGTTGGGGGTCGTTCTCGCGACAATCGTCCTCGCCTCGCTCGGACTCGCGGTCCGCCTCGCCTTCGTCCAGCTCGTCGACGGGGCGCGCTATGCCGCATACGAAAAGGGCGAGGTCGACCAGAAAGTCGTGCTCCCCGCGACCCGGGGCACCATCTACGACAGCGGCGGGGACGTCCTCGCCGTCTCGGTCCCGCGCTCTAACTTGATCGCCGACGACTTCCAGATCACAAAGCCCGTCACCGAGGCGAGGACGCTCGCGCCCTTGCTCGGTGTATCGGTCAAATCGCTTGCTAGCGAGCTCAGCGAGCGCAACGGCTACGTCGTTCTCGCCCGCGGCCTAGGCGACGCCGAAGTGGCGCGGCTCGAGGTGCGGGACCTTCCCGGCTTGACGTTCGCCGCCGACAGCGTGCGGAAGATGACCGGGGGAGACGACTTCCAGCCCTTGCTCGGCGGCGTGAACGCCGCCGGCGTCGGTAACGCGGGGATCGAGGGGGCCGACAACACCCTGCTCGCCGGCAAAGCCGGCAGCGAGCTCATCGCCCTCGCGCCCGGTGGCTACAGCCTGCCCGCCGAGCCGGCCCACGTGCGAGCGGCGCGGGCAGGCGAGGGGCTCGTCCTCACGATCGACGAGCCCCTCCAGGTCGAGGTGGTGAAAGACCTCACGGCGCAAATGGTCTCGACGCAGGCGCGCCGTGGCATCGCCGTCGTGATGGACGTCCATAGCGGGGCGATCCTCGCGATGGTCGATCTCGTAGCCGGTCCGCACGGCTCGATCGAACCCGCGGCCTCGAACCTCGCGGCGACGACGGTCTATCAGCCGGGCTCGGTGATGAAGCTCGCCACGGTGATGGCCGCCCTCCAGGCCGGGCTGATTTCGCCGTCGACGGTGCTCACCGTCCCGTATTCGCTCGATCTCGGCGGCTACGTATTCCGCGACGCCGAGGACCACCCGACCGAGCAGCTCACGGTGGCGCAGATCCTCGCCCATTCCTCGAACATCGGCACGATCGAGATCGCGCAGCGTCTCGGGCTCACTCGCCTCGCCGCAGGTCTTTCGGCCCTCGGCTTCGGCCACTTGACCGGCCTCGGTTGGCCGGGTGAGTCTGCCGGGATCGTCGGCTCGCCGGCGACGTGGTTCGGCTCGGCGGCGGCGGCGGTGCCGATCGGAACCGGCGTTGCCGTGACGCCGCTCCAGGTGCTCGACGCCTACAACACGATCGCGAACGGTGGTGTCTTCGTCGCCCCCCGTCTCGTCGCCGGCACGGTCGGCAGCGGCGGCGGCGAGCATCTCCTCGCGGTACGAAGCGGCGTGCGGACGGTTGCCACCGCGACGGTCGCCGAGCTCGTGCCGATGCTCCGGGGTGTCGTGCAGGACGGGACGGCGGTGCTCGCGAACATCCCGGGGTACACCGTCGCGGGCAAGACCGGCACGGCCCAGGTCCCGCAGCTGACCGGCCCCGGCTACGTCCCGGGCGACTGGAACGCGACCTTCGTCGGTTTCGTCCCGGCGCAGTCGCCGCAACTCTCGGCGATCGTCGTACTGAACCATCCGACGCCGATCTACGGTGGAACGGTGTCTGCCCCGGTCTTCTCCCAGATCATGCGCTACGCGCTCCGTCGCTTCGACATACCGTCCGCGCCTGGCGCGGCGCTCACCGCGTCGGCCGGCTCGGGCCCGAGAACGTGACGAACCCGGCGGTGGCAGGCAGCGGGGCCGACCTCGCGGTCGAAAGGATCGTCGAGCGGGTCAAGCCGCTCGTCGAGCTGGGCAAGCGCCGGGGAATCGCGATCAGCGACGTCGTCTTCGACGACCGCGAGGTCACCGCCGGCGCGCTGTTCTGCTGCCTGCCCGGCACCCGGCACGACGGACACGACTACGCCGGCCTTGCCGCGGCGGCGGGCGCGGTGGCCTTCATCTGCGAGCACACGCTCGGCAGCGAGGTCGGTGACGCCCTGCAACTCGTCGTTCCGCCCGGCACGGCGCGCCTCGCGATGGCGAGGGCGGCGTGTGCTTACTACGAGGATCCGGCGGCCGCGCTCCACACCGTCGGCGTCACCGGCACGAACGGCAAGACGACGACGACGTACCTGCTGCGCGCCATCCTCAGCCGGGCCGGGTGGCCGACCGGGGTCATCGGGACGCTCGAGGGGGCGCGCACGACGCCCGAATCGCCGCACCTCCAGCGGGCGCTCGCCCACCTGCGCGACGACGGGGCCAGGGCGGCCGCCATCGAGGTGACCTCGCACGCCCTCGTGCAGCATCGGGTCGACGGGATCCGGTTCGACGTCGCGGTCTTCACGA
>JBEKLG010000114.1:0-6042 GCA_050010315.1 Acidimicrobiales bacterium | reverse complement strand
GGATCGATCGGCCGGACGTGCCCACGGTCGCCTCACGGCGCGACGCCCGGTTGCGCAGAACCGTTGGGAAGGAGCGACGCGTGGCCGTCGTCACGATGAAGCAGCTGCTCGAGGCGGGGGTCCACTTCGGACACCAGACCCGCCGCTGGAACCCGAAGATGAAGCGCTTCTTGTACGGCGAGCGCAGCGGCATCTACATCATCGATCTCCATCAGACCCTCGCCCGAATCGAGACCGCCTACGCGTTCGTGCGCGACCTCGTCGGCGCCGGGGGAACACTTCTTTTCGTCGGCACGAAGAAGCAGGCCCAGGACCCGGTGGCCGAGTACGCCACGAGCTGCGGCATGCCGTATGTGAACGAGCGTTGGCTCGGCGGGATGCTCACGAACTTCGAGACTGTCTCGGGGCGGGTCCGCAAGCTCTCCGAACTCGAGGCGGCGCGGGATTCCGGTCAGTTCGACGCCCTGCCGAAGAAAGAGGCGCTCATGCTCCGGCGAGAGCTGGAGAAGCTCGAGCGTAACCTCGGCGGCATCAGACGCCTGACGAAGCTGCCGAACGCGTTGTTCGTCATCGACACGAAAAAGGAGCACATCGCCGTGACCGAGGCGAACAAGCTCGGCATCCCGGTGATCGCCGTCGTCGACTCGAACTGCGATCCCGACATCATCGACTACGTGATCCCCGGCAACGACGACGCGATCCGCTCCGGGCGCCTGCTGTGTCGGGTGATGGCCGACGCGGTGCAAGAGGGCAGGTTCATCCACTCCCGCCGCGCCGGCGACGACGGTGGAGCGGTCGTCCCCGGCGCACCCGCAGGCGGGCCGGGGACGGACCGGCGCGCCCCGCGCCACGAGCTCGAAGTCGCGTCGGCGCCGTTGGCGGAGGCCTGAGATGGCTGACGTCACGGCTGCCGATGTGAAGGTGCTGCGCCAGGCGACGGGTGCCGGGATCCTCGACGCCCGCCGGGCGCTCGTCGAGACGGACGGGGACTTTGAGCAGGCGAAGCGCTGGCTGCGCGAACAGGGTCTCGCCGGGTCGGTGAAGCGCGCCGGGCGGGAGCGCGCCGAGGGCGCGGTCTCCGTCGTCGTCGACGGCCGCCGCGGCGTCGGAGCCGTCGTGGCGCTCGAGTGCGAGACGGACTTCGTCGCCAAGTCGGCGGACTTCGTCCGTGCCGTCGAAGACCTCGCCGAGGCGCTCGCCGCCGGCGGCGAGGAGGCTCTCGCCGGTCGCGCCGACAATGTCGACGAGTTGAAGGTGGCAACGAAGGAGAACATCGCCGTCGGCCAGCACGCCCGTTTCGAGGCCGAACCAGGCGCGGTGCTCGAGAGCTACCTTCACGTGCAGCACGGTCGAGGGGTGAACGGCGTGCTCGTCGAGTTCGCCGGTGGACCGGCCTCGGTTGCCCACGACGTGGCGGTCCACATCGCTTTCGGCCGTCCGGAGTACCTCCGCCGGGAGGACGTTCCCGCCGAGGTGCTCGCCGCCGAACGCGAGACGATCCTCGCCATCGCCCGCAACGAGGGCAAGCCCGAGGCGTCCCTCGAGAAAATCGTCGAGGGACGCCTGAACGGATGGTTCAAAGAGCACGTGCTGCTCGACCAGCCCTACGCGAAGGACGAGAAGCTGACGATCGCCCAGCTCATCGGCCCGGCGGTCATCCGTCGGTTCGCCCAGGTCGTCGTGGGGTCATGACGCCCCGAGAGGCCGATCTGGCGGCCGAGGCGATGCCCCGCCGAGTCACGGCGGCCCAGCCGCGCTGGCAACGTGCCGTGCTGAAGATCAGCGGTGAGGCGTTCGCGAGCTCGGCGTCGGACGAGACGATCGATGCGAGAACGGTCGGCCGGATCGCGCGGGAGATTGCCGAGACGACGGACGAACTCGGCGTGGAGCTCGCCGTGATGATCGGCGGGGGGAACATCTGGCGAGGCCAGGAAGGGGCGGGTGGCGGCATCGACCGCGCCACCTCGGACACGATGGGCATGCTCGGCACGGTGATCAACGCCCTCGCCTTACAGGACGCCATCGAGCGGCAGGGGCGGCCGACGCGGGTGCTCTCGGCGATCCACATGGCCGAGGTCTGCGAGCCCTACATCCGGCGCCGGGCGATCCGCCACCTGGAAAAGGGCCGGGTCGTCATCTTCGCCGCCGGCATGGGGAACCCCTACTTCACGACCGACACGCCCGCCGCGCTGCGGGCGGCCGAGATCGAGGCCGAGGTGATCCTGAAAGGGACGCACTCCGGCGTCGACGGCGTCTACAGCGCCGACCCCCGCCTCGAGCCCACCGCGACCCGCTACACCGAGGTGAGCTTCATGGACATCATCGCTCGCGACCTGCGGGTGATGGACCTCACGGCGGTCACGTTCTGTAAGGACAACGGCCTGCCGATTCTCGTGTTCGACCTGATGACCGCAGGGAATATCCGAGGGGCCCTCGCTGGCGAGCAGATCGGTACGCTGATCAGATGACCGCCGACTCGATCATCGATGAGGCGATCCAAGACGCGCGGGACAAGATGGCGCGGGCCGTCGAGCACACCAAGGGCGAGTTCGGTGCGATCCGCACCGGCCGGGCCGCTCCGGTCCTTGTGGAGAAGCTGAAGGTCGACTACTTCGGCGCCGAGGTCGCGCTGCAGAGCATTGCCGGGATCACCGTGCCCGAGGCACGCACCCTCGTCATCCACCCCTACGACAAAGGCGCGATCAAAGCGATCGAGAAGGCGATCCAGGCCTCGGACCTCGGCCTCAACCCGTCGAACGACGGGGAGGTCGTGCGGTTGACCTTCCCGCAGCTGAACGAGGAACGGCGTCGGGAGCTCGTGAAGGTGGTCCGCCAGCGCGCCGAGGAGGGTCGGGTCGCGGTGCGCAGCATCCGCCGCCACGCGCGCCACGAGCTCGAGACCCACGAGCACGACGGCGCCGTCTCCGTCGACGATGTCGAGCGCGCCGACAAGGAGCTCGACAAGGCGACCCACGAGTTCGTCACCGAGATCGACCGGCTGCTCGCCCACAAGGAGCAGGAGCTGCTCGAGGTCTGACCCGGGCTCGAGCCCGGCGAGACGGACGGGGAGACCCGCGGAGGGAACGCAACGTGGACGACGACGAGAGGCGGACCCGCGACCGTGATCCGGCGGACGATTCCGCTGACGACGACGCCGCCCGGGCGGCGGACACCCCAGCCCGTCCCGTGACGCCGACGAGCGAGGAGGTGCGCGTCGTCGCCGTCGAGGCGGCGGTGGCCGCGGGCCTGGTGTCCGAGTCCTCGCGTCGACCGCCGGACGACTCCGGCTCCGGCCGGCCGTCCGAAGCGCCGGTGACTGACGAAGCCCCGCGCTTCGAGCTCCCCGACTGGACGGAGCCGCCGACGGGGCAGGTGCCATCGGTGCTCCTCGGCGAGGCCGACGCTGCCGGCGAGCGAGGGACCCGGGGACCGAGCTGGCGCCAGACGGCGACCGACTGGGAAGAGGACGAATCCGACCTCGCGTTCCTCGCCGAAACGTCCGACGGGATGGACGAGCCCGCTGACGAGTTCTCCGCGATTGCCGGGCGCGGTGAGGATCCGACGACGGACGCCGACCCCTTCGAGTTCGGCTTCGACGCGCCGACGACGCGTCGCCGGATACGCCGGCGGGCCGCCGCGGCGTCGGCCGAACCCGGAGCCGAGGATGCCGAGCTGCCGGATGACGCGGCGTGGGAGCAGGTCGTCGGGTCGGCTCGGACCCGTCCGCGGTGGCGGCGGGCGGCCCATCGCGCCACCTGGCGACAGGAGGTGCCGACGGAGAGCCCGCCGCGGCGCAGCACCGTGGTCGCGACCGCGACCGGGATCGTCCTCGCCGGCGTCGCCGTGCTCTGTTTCGCCAACGGGCCGCTCCCGGCCCTCGTGCTCACCTCGGTCGTTTTGGCTGTCGCCGCCGGCGAGGCCTTCGGTGCGGTGCGCCTTTCGGGCTATCGGCCGGCGGCGCTCATCGGCCTCGTCGCGGTTCCCGCCCTGGTCGTCGCCAGTTACCTGAAAGGCCCCGTTGCCGTCCCGGTCGTTCTGGCCATCGTCGTCGTCCTGGCGGGGACGTCGCACGTCGTGGTCGCCGCAGCGGCGTCGCCGGTCGACGACCTCGGAGTGACGATGCTGGTCGTGACGTGGGTCGGCGTACTCGGCTCGTTCGCCGGGCTGCTCCTCAACCCAACGGCCTACCCGCTGCGGCACGGAGTCGCCTACCTCGGGGCCGCGGTGGCCCTGACCGTCGCGCACGACATCGGCTCGTTCGCCGTCGGCTCGAAGCTCGGCCGGCACCGGCTCGCGCCGCGGGTCAGTCCCGGCAAGACGGTCGAGGGCCTGATCGGCGGCACGGTCCTCACCTTGGCGGTCGCCGCGGGCCTCGTGGCGCAGGTCCACCCGTTCGGGCTGGCCAACGCCCTCGCCCTCGGCGCGGTCGTCGTCGTCTTCGCTCCCCTCGGCGACCTGTTCGAGTCCGTCGTGAAAAGGGATCTCGGGCTGAAGGACATGGGCCGGCTGCTGCCCGCCCACGGAGGTGTCTTCGACCGCATCGACGCGATGCTCTTCGTGCTGCCGGCGACGTACCTTCTCGTCCGCTTCGTCCACATCGGATGACGTCACCTCGCGAGATCAGCGTCGTCGGATCGACCGGCTCGATCGGACGCCAAGCGCTTGACGTCATCACGACGGCACGCGGCGCCTTCCGTGTCGTGGCGCTCGGCGCGAACCGCTCGGTCGCCGTACTCGGGAGCCAGGCCGCGGCGTTCCATCCCGAGGTGGTGGCGATCGGCGACCCAGCGGCGGTGCCCGAGCTCGCCGCGGCGGTCCCGGAAGGTGTCGAGGTGCGCGCCGGTGCTGATGGGCTCGCCTCGCTCGGCGAGATAGGCGACGTCGTCCTCAACGCGATCGTCGGCTTCGCCGGGCTCGAGGTGACCGTGCGTGCCCTGCGCTCGGGCCGCAGGCTGGCGCTCGCCAACAAGGAGTCGCTCGTCGCCGGGGCCCCGGTCGTGCAGGTGGCCCGGGCGACGCCGGGGGCGGAGATCATTCCGGTCGACTCCGAGCACTGCGCGATCCACCAGTGCCTCGGCGAACGCCGCCAGCGGTCGCTCTCGCCCGGCGCCGGGGGGTCCGGCGCGCCGGAAGCGCCGGTGGAGGTCGCCCGGCTCGTCCTCACGGCGAGCGGGGGGCCGTTCCGGGGGCGTCAGGCGGCGGAACTCGCCGCGGTCACGGTCGCCGACGCGCTCGCCCACCCGACCTGGCAGATGGGCCCGAAGATCACGATCGACTCCTCGACGCTCATGAACAAGGGCCTCGAGGTCATCGAGGCGCACGAGCTGTTCGGGGTGGACTACGACCGGATCGAGGTCGTCGTCCACCCGCAGTCGATCGTGCACTCGATGGTCGAGTTCTGCGACGGGGCGACGATCGCCCAGCTCTCCCAGCCCGACATGCGGCTCCCGATCGGCTACGCCCTGGCGTACCCGGAGCGGCTCGCCGCTCCCTACGGCCGGATCGACTGGCGCGACGTCGCCCGCCTCGACTTCTCTCCGCCCGACCCCGAAACCTTCCTCTGCCTCGGCCTGGCGATCGAAGCCGGACGGGCCGGCGGGAGCGCGCCGGCCTGGCTGAACGCCGCCAACGAGGTCGCCGTCGCCGCCTTCCTCGCCGGGCAGATCCCCTGGCCCGGGATCGCCGGGGTCGTCGCGGCGACCCTCGCCGCCCACGAGCCGACCAAGCTCGTCGAGGTCGACGACGTGCTGGCCGCCGACGCCGCGGCGCGCGCCGTCGCGCGCCGGGCCCTGGCGAACGAGAATTGGAGCGCGTGAGCGCTATCCCGGCACGACCCCCGGTGGACGCCGAACCGCCGAACGCGAGCGCGCTGTTGCGGCTCGCGGCCTTCGCCGCGGCGGTGATCGTCCTCGCCGTGGTGTTGCACGGTCTCGACGTGCTGATCGTCGTCGCCGCGCTCGTCGTCATGGTGATGCTCCACGAGTTCGGCCACTTCGTCGCCGCGAAGGCGTCGGGCATGAAGGTCACCGAGTACTTCTTCGG
>JBEKLG010000113.1:0-6073 GCA_050010315.1 Acidimicrobiales bacterium | reverse complement strand
GGGTGACCTGCTGTTTTGTCATCTCACACCTCGCCCTTTAGTGCTCCACTAGGTGGTGAACGAGAACGTAGAGATCGAAGGCGATGAGAGTGCCGATGGCAGCTGTCATCCACGCGATCGGCACCGCTCGAAAGCGGGTCAGTCGTCGGCGCATGAACCAGGTAGCCGCGGCTCCGATGATCGTGGCGGTCGCGGTCTCCACCAATGCCGCTACCGTCCCACCGAGATGAAGGCTCACTACAAAGGCGTACCAGGCAAGAGCAGCTGCGAAGAATGGTGCGACAATGACTCGGATGTACGTGGCCATGGGTCCACTAGTCGCAACCAAACCCTGATCGGCATCGAGGGCGTCGCCGCGCGAGGCGAGGCCTTTGATCTTCTCCCACGCGCCCTCGACATTCGTGCCGCCTCCGTGAGACTCCGTCAGCGCGTCCAGCCACGACCGCAGCTCCGTCCCCAACAGCACCGTGGTCCCCTTCGTGACTTCTGGTGCATGCTCGTCCAGGATCCGTCCAGAGGCGGACCACAGAACGAGGACGGATTGAACATCGCAGTCACCAACTATTCCTCGAAGCTTGCTGACCACCTGCTGGCGGCTCTGATTCGCCTGATTGAGCGCGGATTGCAGTGTTCCTCGCATGAATTTGGGCGAGTCCGCCCCGAACCACGGTTCGGCACTCCACTTTGACTCCACCACGAGAACTCCCGAAGGTCCCACGGCAACATGGTCGATCTGATGTCCTGGCAACGTGACTCCGGTAACTACGTGCCATCCCCGCTTTTCAAGCCGTCGAAGCTCCTGAGCCGTCCACTCTTCACCTGCGGTCCCCATGGCCTGGGGGGCAACGCCACTCGTCAGGAGCAGGGCAACGGACACCAGCCAGGGTCCTACGGCGATTAAGAGACCCAGAACCACCCAGCGCAACAGGCCACCTGTCAGCGCGACAAACGGAACTGCGAGGGCAGGGGGAACGACCACCAGCACGAGGAGCACCGGCCAGATTTCACGAGCGGCGCCGACAAGCGCTTCGTGAACCTTCTTGCGAGCAATTAGTGCCGCGCGCCGACTTGACGAGAGCTGCCGGGACCCCCAGCGTTCCCGGACTCCTGCAATCACCGTTGCAGTCTCTCAACTTGAATGGCTATGGGCGCGGATCTCTGACTGAACTGCCGCCGGTTCTCCGGACAGGTTGGCTGAGGTGATCATGCCGCGATCATGGCGTTGGTGTGGCGTGTTTCGAACTCGACGGGGCTGAGGTTGCCGATCGAGGAGTGGCGCATTGTCGGGTTGTAGAAGGCCTCGATGTACTCGAGGATCGCCGAGGCCAGCTCGGCTCGCGTCTGCCAGCGCCGGCGGTCGAGGAGCTCGAGCGGGAGGCCGGAGTCCACGAGATCGGGGTGCTTTCTGTGCTGGAGCAAATCCTCAGTCGAGCGCCCGGAGGGAGACACCAGGCCCCTCTCCGGAGCGTCGCCGAGCGACTCATAACCCGAAGGTCGTAGGTTCAAATCCTGCCCTCGCCACCAAAGAAAGTGCAGGTCAGGGCCAGTCCGAGACGAACTCCGTGCCGTCGCAGAGAAGTCGACGAACATCTTCCTCGAGCAGGCATCAGGGGTTTGAATGAAAGCTCAGGCGCTCTTGTTCCCGTCGGATCGGCGGAACGCCTCGATGACCGTCGAGCCCAGACGTGCCAGGGCACCGATGCGATGGTCGAGCGTTGGGAAGCCCGGGTTCAGGTTTCCCCGCGCGTCCACGTAGCCTGTCTGCCCCCGCGCCGACAGGTACTGGTGCGCCGCCACTACGCATGCTCCCTCCCAGAAAAGCCCCGCCACGTGTTCGGAGACCGGCACGCCGCCTTTGCACTCAGGCGTCATGGGCGCCAGCTCGAGAGTGTTGTGCTCCGTGCCGCCCAGCACGATGATCCCGGCGCCACGCAATGCCCTCGCGTAACGGTCCACCGTGGTGGCGGCGTTGCGCCGAGGGATGAACTCGGCACACCAGATTCCCCGCGCAGTCAGCGCGCCTACGAGATCGTCGACAGAATCCTCGAACTCGCCCACGGGCGAGGCGCCGTCGGCCAGGATGGGGTAGCACGGCACACCACCTAGAGCGAGCACGAGCTCGTACGCCATCTCGTCGTCGAGGACCGAGTCCTCGACGTAGGCGGGCCTACCCGCCTTCATCAGCTGCGAGCGGAATTGGTTCTGCACGGTCATCGGGTCGTCGGGCGCCGTGCACTCCACCCCCAGTAGTCGCCTCAGCAGGTCGGCTCGCTTTCTGGTCCCGAACTGGGCGAAGAGTGCCTCCTGGAACGCCTGGGCGACATGGCGCTCTTGCAGGTACACCGTGCTGGCCGGGACGGCGTAGCGGCGAGCCAGCGCCGACTGGACCGAGGCGGCGGTCAAAGCCGTGGCAACGCCGTTTCTTTGCATCAGCGCGTTCAACCGCTCGATCATTGCCTCCATGCGAGCGCGGTCGGCGTCGCGGATCTGCTGCATCATGCGCTCCGCTGCCACGGGCATAGGGGCGAACTTCGTGATGCCTTTGCCGCACAGGTACATGCGACCTGGATTGTCGGGATCGTTGAGCTTGATGCCGGCGGTCTTCAGCTCTGCCACCAGACAAATGATCTCCAAGCCGAAGAGCGGGAAGATGGCCCGCGAGCGCGCCGACTGCGCGAACCGCGCGTACACGCCGAAGTCGTAGTAGTTGCTCGACCCTAGAACTTCCAACCCTGCACCGGCAGCTAAGTCGACTGCCTGCTCGACGGTCTCGAACGCCGAAAAGTTGGGCGGCAAGTGAACGTGAGCGTTGACCTTCGGGTGCGCGCTCGGTGTGCGGCCGCCTCTGTTCTCCTTGTCCTGTGCCATCGCCTTCCCGCTCACGCCGGCAGGGAACGATCGGACCTCGGAAAGGCTCTCGAACGAGAACGCGGGGAGCTCGCGCAGCGGCGCGAGAGGATCAGAGAGCTCGGCGGCGCAGACCGGGTCGGTAGCCTGAGGTCGCTGCTGCATCGGCTCAGTCCAGAGGCGATCGCGGAGCAATCCAGGCCTCCGCTTCACGCCAGCTCTTCAGGCGGCTCGACGGCACTCACGGCGTGCGAATCCTCCCGGTGGTCCGGCAGGCTCTACGCGTCGTTTCTTGCGCCAAAAGAACCGCTACCCCCGTATAGAACACGTTCTGTCGATCACCCGCGGCAAGCCTCTAGTCTGAGCTCAGTCTGAAACTCACCTCATAACACGATAGGGCTACTCGAGAGTCGGTCCGTAGATGGCAAATCCAACGGCAGTCGCCGGTGCAGAATCCGCCACGTCGAGCGGGACACGCGTCGTCGCTGTCGATCTCGGCGCCTCGAGCGGACGCGTCTTCGTCGGAGAGTTCGCGGAGGAGCACTTCGAATTCACTCAAGTCCACAGGTTCTGGAACGGAGCCGTCCGGGCCGGCGGCCACATCTACTGGGACGTGCTCGGCCTCTACCGCGGAATTCTCGACGGGATCCGCGCCGCGGGTCACACGGGTCGCCTGGACTCGATCGGGATCGACTCCTGGGGGGTCGACTACGGCCTGCTCGACGCCGACGGGTCGCTGCTCAGCAATCCTGTCCACTATCGCGACGACAGGACCCGCGCCGTCGTCGACACGGTCGTGGAAAGTGTCGGGGCTCTCGATCTGTATCGCCGGTCCGGGATAGCAGTCGAACCGTTCAACACGATCTTCCAGCTCGCCGCCGGTCGCGACGACGCTCTGTTCGCTCAGGCGCGAACGCTGCTCCTGGTGCCCGATCTGCTTGCATACTGGCTCACGGGATCTGTCGGCTCCGAGGAGACCAATGCGTCGACGACCCAGCTGCTCAGAGTCGACAGGTCGGGATGGGACGACGAGCTGATCGCCAAGGTCGGCTTAGCTCCGGCCCTGTTCCCACCGATCCGCCGGCCCGGAGAACAGATCGGCCCGCTCCTACCCGAGGTGCTGGCCGAGGCCGGCCTCGACTACGAGGTCCCCTTCACGACCGTTGGCTCCCACGACACGGCATCCGCGGTAACGGCTGTTCCGGCCGTCGATCCCTGCTTCGCATTCATCTCGTCCGGTACTTGGTCTGTCGTCGGCGTGGAGCTGGACCGGCCGGTCCTGAGCGAGGAGAGCCGTTCGGCCCATTTCACCAACGAACGAGGTGTTGACGGCTCGTTCCTCTATCACCGCAACGTGATGGGGCTCTGGTTGCTCCAAGAGTCGATGCGCACCTGGGAGAGGCTTGGCAGGACCTGGTCCCTCGAGGAACTGGTTTCCTCGGCCGCTGGGGAACCACCCCTTCGCACCATCTTCGACCCCGATGACTCCGTGTTCTTCCCGCCGGGCGATATCCCTTCGCGAATCGCTCAGGTGTGCCGCGATCTGGGCCAGCCGACTGCCGAAACGCCGGCGCAGTTGACTCGCGCCATCCTCGACAGCCTTGCCCTGGCACACCGGCGAGCCGTGCGACTGGCGTCCGAGCTGTCGGGGAAACGCGTTGACGTCATCCATATCGTCGGAGGCGGTGTGCGCAACGCTCTGCTATGCCAACTCACGTCCGATGCGTGCGGGCTGCCGGTGGTGGCAGGCCCGGACGAGGCCGCAGCGATCGGAAATGCGCTGGTACAGGCCCAGGCGCTCGGCACAGTGGGAGGCGACCGATGGGCCGCCCGGGCAAGCCTCGCCGAGCAGATGGAGCTGCGCGTCTACCAGCCGTCCGAAAGTGAGGCTCGACGGTGGGAGGCTGCCGAGCGCCGCCTCGAGGGTCCTAGCCGTCACTAATTCAATGGAACTAACTAAGTCGAAGCGCATCAAGGAGTTCCTGCGGAGTCCACAGTTTGAACCGTTCTCATTTCTTCCGAAACAAGTCATCGTCTCGTTCAGCGGTCAGCTCACGTATTCGCGGATTTCACGTCACTCCGGTACGATCATGACCATTGCTCAATAGCCCTCACCAGGCACACGATCACTAACAAGAGGACGAGGCATGCCCAACTACAAGCTTCCGACAATCTCCGAGAGGCCGGCCCTGGAGCCCAATACCGTTTGGCTCGTTGCCAGCGGCGATCTGCGCCAGTCGCCCAACAGAGGTGGTTGGCCGATGCAGGAGAAGCTGGAACGGTCCCTGACCTCCACTCTGACCGACCTCGGGTGGTCCACGCGCCGGGCCCATGCGTACGACCCGGTCAAGGGTCATGGATTCATCGACAGCCAGCGTATGGGAATGTCCGTTTTCGCCCATATACCCCTAGATGCGCCGTTGGTAGTTGCCGAAACGATCTGGCAGTACAGCCACCATGTCCTGGCCGGTATCCGTTCGCATCGAGGGCCTGTCCTTACCGTCGCCAATTTCGACGGCACCTGGCCTGGTTTGGTGGGGTTGCTCAGCCTGAACGCGTCCATGACCAAAATGGGAAGGGAATACTCGACGATCTGGAGCACCGACTTCACCGACGAGTGGTTCCGTGATGGGATAAAGCAGTGGACGGCGACGGGCAAGATCGTTCACGACGCGTCCCACGTGCGCCCGCTGCCTCCCCTTCCTGCTTCGAGCCCTGAATTCCAGCTTGGCCTCGCCATCGCCAACAAGCTCCGCAACGACAAGGCCATCTTGGGCGTTTTTGACGAGGGCTGCATGGGCATGTACAACGCCATAATCGACGATGACCTTCTCAATGGCATCGGGATCTACAAAGAGAGGCTTTCCCAGAGCGCGCTCTACGCCGAGATGGCGACGGTCGGCGAGGAGGAAACGACGGCCGTTCGGCGTTGGTTGGACGATCGCGGCATGACTTTCTACACCGGGAAGGACGAGGCAACCGAGCTGACCGACGAGCAATTACGCCAGCAGTTCGCCATGTACATTGCTGCGCTCAGGATAAGTGATGACTTTGGGCTCGATTGTGTCGGCATCCAGTACCAACAGGGCTTGAAGGACCTCGTAGCGGCGTCGGACATTCCCGAAGGGCTGCTCAACAACCCTGACCGTCCGCCGGTACGGAGCCGCGACGGCTCGCGGATCCTTTGGGACGGCCAGGCGCTGCCGAACTTCAACGAAGTGGACGA
>JBEKLG010000112.1:0-6111 GCA_050010315.1 Acidimicrobiales bacterium | reverse complement strand
ATCTCCGCCGCTACCTGCGCCCGGCGAAGCGTGGCGGGCCTTGAGGTTGGCTAGCTTCGTAGCCGGGTACTGACCGCGGGCCGAGCGCCTGACCGGCCTCGGTCGTGGCCAGTTCCCGACCGGCATCCTGAGCGGCCGTTTCGAAGTTCCTCGCCATCACCTCGTCATCGGCCGTCGCCCACGGATCTCGTCGCGGGCGGCGCGCGGCCCGCGGTCGAGAGGTTTTCCGGACGTCGACTCCGTCGACGATCGGGAACAGTTTCGATCGTGCGCCCTCCCCGCGAGACCCGAACGTTCAGTGGAACCTGGGAATGCTGTTTTCTCGGGCGGCAAGGTCATCGAGGGCCGGAAGTACCTCAACAACGCGATCGGGATCGATGGCTTCCTCCGGGCGGCATTGCCGATGAACGTAACGCTCTCGTCTCGGCGGGACTCAACTGGTAGCAGACCTGGGCGAAGTTCCGCCCGACAAGGACGTCGGTTGCGCCGAACGGCAACGTGCCGCGTTCTCAGCCGGCGTTCGTATCGTCGCCCGCGACCGTCCGACGTGAACGTACCCGGCGGCGCCAGAGCGGCGGTGCGCAAGCGAGGATGACGGCAGCGAGGAGCCCGAGGGCGGCCAATTCCGGGTAGTAGGCAAAGGACCGGTACCGGAAGGCCACGACGTGGGTTCCTGGACCCACCCGGACCCCGACGTATGCCGGGGCGATCATCTCGGTCGGCCGCGGCTTGCTGTCGACCGTAACGGTCCAGCAGGGGTCGTACGTCGCTTTGAGCAGGACCACCGCGGTGCGGTTCGCTCTCACGGTCGCCGTCGCCTCACCCTCGACGAGATCGTCGATCTCGCTGATGACGCCTCCCGCCGGGCTCGTCGGACGCTTCGCCGAGCGAAGCGTCGGCGCGGCGGTGGCATGCCCGTCGAAAGCGGCCACGGGGTAGAGACCCTCGGCGGCGCGGTCCGATCGCACGAACGACGCCGAGTCCGCGCCCATGTGCGCCCTGTTCTCGACGAGCGCCGGGCCGTAGGTGTCGACAACCTGGATGTACCCGTCCTGGGGGAGCATCCAGAGCTGATAGGGGCCGGATTGTTGTAACAGTCGCGCACCGCTGGGCGCTCGGTGGCCGTCGGGGAGGATGAGGAAACGCACGCCGAAGAGCGCGAAGTCGGCGGGAATCTGGTCGTCGAAGTACGCCTCGGGGTCACTCATCAGCGAAGCGGTGCGATTGGTGAAACCGATCTCGTCAACATCATCGCTCGAAAGGTACTCGGAGACCGGTACCCAACCGACGAGGAAGTTCGCCCCCCAACCGAAGAAAGCCATGCCGGCGTAGACGCGTCCACCCCCGATGAGCTTGGTGGTCGCGACGAGCTGGTCGATCTCCGCCTGCTCCTTTGACGAGGCGCGCTGCGTCGCGATGAGGTGCGCGTCGTAGCCGTCGGTCGTGCGGATCTCGCTCCACATCGGTGCCGCGGCCCCGATGATCAGACCGGCGATCGCGACCTGGGACAGGGCTGGACGCCATCCTCGTCCGAACCACTTCTCGATCCCGCCGCGGGCGACGCGGCGCGCCGCGACGACGGCGAGGCTCCCGAGGACGACGGCGCCGACGCCGGCGAAGAGGATCCCGCTCAGCTGCACCCCCATGATGAAGCGCCGGGCGAAGATGTCCCGGCTCCCTGGAAGCAGGTTGTACAGGGAACCAAACGTCGTTCTGCCGAAGAAGAGCACAAGGCTCACGAGAAACACGAGAATCAGCGCCCGCGACTTGGCATCGCGCCGCCAGCGGACGAGGCAGGCGAGAAGGCCGACGCCGGCGAGGATCGTGATGACGGGGAACCGTCCATAATCGAAGATCTGCCCGCTGAACAGCCAGCTCAGGACCCGTCGCGCCCCATAGGACCGGACGTCGGGACCGTTCTGCAGGAACTCGTTGATCGAGCTCCAACCGCGGTAGATGACCAGCGGGACAACCGCCCAGGCCACCAGGCAGAACCCGCCGATGCCGACGACGAGCGCTCGACGGACACGCTCGAGGATCTGTGATGGTCTCACGAGAATCCACAGGACGATCGGGATGAAGGCGAGATAACCCGTCTCGAAGTGGAACGCGGTAGTCAAGGCGACGAACAGCGCGGCGGGGAGGTAGTTCCGGTCGTCATTGATCGCTCGCCACGTGAAACCCCAGGCAAGTGGCAGAGTCCACATCCCCCAGGCCTGCGACCAGACCCCGTAGCCCTTCCAGAGATAGGCGACTTGCTCGTACCCGACACCGGTCGCGCTGACGACGAAGGACGCCAGCAACGCCGTGAACGCCGACTCCCATCGCGACCACCCGAGAAGCCTTGCCGCGAGATAGACGCTGACGGGCCAGGCGACGACGAGGAGGTACAGCATCACGCTGAAGGCCTGGTTCGGTCCGATTGCGGCTCCCAGTAGCCCGGCGAGCATCGCGCCGAGGCTCTGATAGTGGAGGAACAGCGGCGACCCGAGTCCGAGATAGGGGAACCAACCGTCCAGCGGGAGATGACCGGCCTGGAACTGCGCGGTCGCGTAGCGGACCATTTCTGAGTGCATGGCCGAGTCGTTCAGGTGCGGAACGTACTTGAACTCGGCGCGCAGCTCGATCGCGCTGAAGACAATGGGTGCGAGGACGAGCCCAGCCGGTCCGAACCGGGAGAGCAACGTTGAGCCCGGGGTCGAGTCGGTTTCTCTCCTGGCGGGAGGCTTGGGCGCGGGGAGAACGGGACTTCTTTTCCGCTGTCGACTCGTTTTTCGTTTCGGACGAGGCATTGCGCTAGCCGCGAGGACGCTGTCGGCACAGGCGATCACCAGGCCGAAAGTCAGGGGGGCACCAAGTCGTCGCAGCTTGCCGAATCCGGTCCACGGTGTGGTCAACCCCGCGCCGGCTTGATCGCCAGACGACAACGCGGGGGTATCTCTCCCGCGGGCGCACTCGGCGGGGCATGGTGGCTCCTGCGCGCCCAGCGGGCGCGACCCGCTTCACGACGCTTCGGGTGGGGCGACGGCGAAGACCCTGTCGTGGATCAGCTTGGCCAGCTTGTGCACCTCCGTGGTGAGATCGGTGTTCTCCTGGAGCGCCAGCGAGAGCGTGTGTTCAACGCCGCTGATCTGCTTGTCTTGCGCACTGATCCTGGCAAGGGTGCGCTCGAGGTTGCGTTCCGATCGATTTGATGACGCTCCAACGAGGAAGCCGATGCAGAGCTCCGCGATCGTCGTGATGGTGTTCAGAGGGAGGTTGAAACCGTTCGAAGTGAACCACGCGGGCAGGAAGTCGTGTTTGGCGAGGTGCGGACCAAGGGCGATCCACGTCCCGACGAGCAGGATCCAGATGATGATGTTCGTCGGCGTCCCCATGCCGTAGCTCACTTTGTCAGCAATCCGTTGGAACAGCGAGAGCCCTTCTCTTTGCCTGTTCGACCTCGTCGGACTCAGGACCTGCGACAACGTTCCTCCGCTCGCACGTCGATTCACCCTGAAGCGTAGGGGATCGGCAATGACGGTCGGGGAGCTCTGCGGGGCGCCAGGTGCCGGCTGTCTTGCCCGTTCAGCGGCGGCGACAATTCGCGAAAGAGGCTCTGGGGCTACGGATCGGCGATCGGGCGGCGCCGGCCTCGCTCGCCCACGCGACGCGTCCAGCGCAGTGTGCGGGGAGCGTCGTGACCGATGTCGGCCGGAATCCATCTTCCCGTGAGCGGGGTCATGCGAGAAGGCGCACCGACCGCCGACGCCTCGGGTCACGCGCTCATTTAGGCAATCGTCGAGACGGTGCCGTCCGTCCCGCGGCGGAAGAGCGGAAGTGAGCCTAGGGACCGGACGAGATCGGCGTCGGGGCCGAGCGTCTCGCGCCAGGCGGAGCCCTCGGTCGCGAGAACCCCGACCGCAACGGGATTCGCGCCGGCGCGCCGCAGCAGCGTCAGCGCGGCGTGTACGGACGCGCCAGTCGAGATGACGTCGTCTATCAGCGCGACGTTCCGACCGGTGACGACGTCGACCCGATTCCGGTCGAGGAGGATCCGCTGGGTGCCGCCAGTCGTTATCGAGCGGACTGGCTCCGAGAGCGCATCGACGAGATGGATCTTCTGCGTCTTTTGGAACACGAGGTAGTCATCGATGCCGAGCGCCCGGACCACCTCGATGGCGATCGGTATCCCCATCGTCGCGACCGAGGCGATCACCTCCACGCCGAGCGGTTTGAGCAGGTCGGCGAGCTCGCGTCCGGCCTGCGTGGCGAAATGCACGCCCTGGTCGACGCTGATCAATAAGGCGATCGCCAGATCGTTGGAAACGGCCATCAGCGGCAATTCCAGATCCTGTGAGCCGATACGGGCGCGATGGACGCCGAGAGGTGCGGTCACATCGAGATCGTGCCCTGCGGGTGCCCGTGATGCAACATCAGCGATCCAACGCCCCCCCGCACCGCCTCCGTCGGGCAAGTCCCTCGGCGAGGATCGATCGTGCCCTGGTCACGTCTTCGCTGCGTGGTCCGCTGCCAGATCCCGGGACCTCGACGATCGCTGGAACCCGGTCGAAGGCGGGGTGGCTGAGGAGGCAAGCGAGCGCCACGGCACCGATTTCGCCTTCGTCGAGGTTCTCGTGGCGGTCCCGATTCGATCCGAGGGGGACCTTCGAATCGTTGAGGTGGATGCAGCCAAGCCGTGCGACGCTGACCGTCCGGTCGAGCGCAGACACGACAGCGTCAGCCTCCCCCAAGTCCCGGTACGGGACGCCCGACGCGAACAGGTGCTGGGTGTCAAGGCAGATGCGGAGCCGGCTATCGCCGCCCGTCGCGGCGATGAGGGCCGCAAGCTCGTCGAAGGTCCGCCCCACGGTGCCGCCGGCTCCAGCGGCGTTCTCGAGCAGGAGCGGGCAGGTCGCGGAGCCGAAGATCATCTCCGCCCCGTCGAGAGCCGAGGTGAGCCGCGCCGCGACGGCGTCGGCCACGGCCGCAAAGCCAGCGCCGCGATGGCTCCCGACGTGGACGATCACACCGGAGGCACCGAGAGTCGATGCCGCGACGAGGTTCTCGACGAGACAGATCCGCGAGCGCTCGGCGAGCTCGGCCGCGGGCGACGCCAGGTTGACGAGGTATGGGGCGTGGCAGTAGGTCGCCAGGACCTGCGCCCCGGATTGCTGTGCGTGGCGGTACGCGGCGAGTTCCTCCGGCGTGTGCGAGGGGCCGTGCCAGCGGCGCGGGTTCTGCGTGAAGATCTGGATGACGTCGGCGCCAAGGTCGTGGCCGCGGCGAAGCGCCGTTTGTAGACCGCCCGACGAGCGGACGTGCGCGCCGATGAGCACTTCGGGAGGGTAGCCACTCCTGGCGCGCCTAGCCTTGGCGCGTGGCCCGCAAGTTCTTCGTCCGCACCTTCGGCTGCCAGATGAACGAACACGACTCCGAGCAGATCGCCGCCGATCTCGTCGCCAACGGTCTCGAGCGGACGAGCGACCTCACAGAGGCGGACGTCGTCATCGTGAACACCTGCTGTATCCGCGAGCACGCTGACACGAGGTTCTACGGCCATCTCGGCGAGCTGAAGTTGCTTGCCGCCCGGCGACCGGGTCTCCAGGTCGCGGTCGGGGGTTGCCTCGCGCAGAGAGAGCGGGAGGCGATCCTTGCCCGAGCGCCGCATGTCTCCGTGGTCTTCGGCACGCACAACGCCGGGAAGCTGACCCAACTCCTCGACGAGTCCGGTCGCCTCGGCCGGCCGGTGGTCGAGGTCGTCGATGCGCCCGGCGACGGTAAAGACGCCTTCCCATCGGCGCAACTCGTCCGTCCGGAACTGGCCTACGCGGCATGGGTGACGATCCAGACCGGCTGCGACAACTCCTGTTCATTCTGCGTCGTCCCTTCGGTGCGCGGTCCCGAGAAGAGCCGGCCGTTTGGTGAACTCGTCGACGAGGTGCGGGACCTTGCCGGGCGCGGGACCACCGAGGTGACGCTTCTTGGCCAGAACGTGAACTCCTATGGACGCGACCTCACCCTCCGCCTGAGGAACTCGCCCGAGTCGCGCGGGAAGGAAAGGCAACTGGCCGGCGCGGCGTGGGCCGAAGACGGAAGCCGCATCCCGCGGCCGTTGTTCGCCGATCTCCT
>JBEKLG010000111.1:0-6128 GCA_050010315.1 Acidimicrobiales bacterium | reverse complement strand
GGCGAGCACCAGGACGTCGTCGGCGCGGCCGACGAGGACCTCGACGTCATGGGGATCGCCGAGTCCGAGCTCAACGCCGCGGTCCAGATCCTCCACGTCCGGCACGGGCGGGTCGTCGGCCGCCAGGGCTTCGTCCTCGAGAAGGTCGAGGATCTCGGCGCCGCTGACCTCGTCGCCCGGGCGCTCGGCCAGCACTACGCCGAGACGCCGCTCGGCGTGCCGCGGGAGGTCCTCGTCCCGGAGCTGCCGGCCGAGCACGAGGCCTACCTGACGTGGCTTGCAGGTCGGCGGGGCTCGAGGGTCGTGATCCACGTACCGCGACGGGGACGTCGGCGCGCCCTCGTCGCTGTCGCCGAGCAGAACGCCGCCGAGCAGCTCGCCCGGCACCGCACCCGGCGGGCGACCGACCTCGCGGCCCGCGCCCGGGCGCTCGAGGAGCTCCAGGCGCATCTCGGGCTGGCCGAGGCGCCGCTGCGCATCGAGTGCTACGACATGAGCCACCTCCAGGGGAGCGACTACGTCGGGTCGATGGTCGTGATGGAGGACGGCTTGACCAAGCGCAGCGACTACCGGCGCTTCAAGGTGGCTGGCGTCGTCGGCAACGACGACTACGCGGCGATGGAGGAGGTGCTCACCCGGCGCTTGCGGCGGCTGGCCGAGCCGACGACGCCAGCCGATGACGGGGCGGCCCCTCGTCATCGGCGCTTCGCCTATCCGCCGCAGCTCCTCCTTCTCGACGGGGGTAAAGGGCAGCTCGGGGTCGGCATGCGGGTCCTCGCCGCGCTCGGACTCGAAAGCAGGGTCGCCGTCGCTGCCCTCGCCAAGCAGTTCGAGGAGGTCTTCGTGCCGATCCGATCCGATCCGGTGCGGATCCCGCGAGACTCCGAGGCGATCTACCTTCTCCAGGAACTGCGTGACGAGGCCCACCGCTTCGCCCTCTCCTACCACCGGGAGCTGCGGGGGCGGCGGATGCGTCCCGACCCCTTGGCTGGCGTGCGCGGCCTGGGTGAGGCTCGGCGCCGGCGTCTCCTCGCCGCCTTCGGCTCGCTGCGGGCCCTGCGCGCCGCGAACGCCGAGGAGCTGCGGCGCCTGACCTGGCTCCCGGACGGCGTCGCCGCCGCGGTCTTCGCCAAGCTCCATCCCGCCGCCCCCGCCGGGCGGGGGACCGCGGGAAGCGTCCCGTAGGCGGCACGATGACCGAGCTGGGCCACGCCGCCAATGCCGCGGGAGCGGGTCCGCCGCCATTCCCGGGGAGCTGGGACGAGCACGCAGCCTGGTGGAAGGCGACCTTCACCGGGGGAGCGGACCGCGAGTACGAGGTCGAGATCATCCCGCTCGTCGTCCGCGAGCTCGCCGGCTGCCGGGTCGTCGTCGACATCGGTTGTGGTGAAGGCCAGGTCGCCCGCGCTGTCGCCACGGCGCACGGCTGCCGGGTCGTCGCCGTCGACCCCTCGGGTGCCCAGCTCGCCAACGGCGCTGCCGTCGGTGATCCGAAACTCGCGATCAGCTACGTCCACGCCGAGGGCGAGCACCTGCCGCTCGCGACGGGGTCCGTCGACGGTGCGCTCTGCTGTCTCGTCATCGAGCACGTCGCCGACGCCGACGCGCTCCTCGCCGAGGCGGCGCGCGTCCTCGCTCCGGGCGGGACGTTCCTCCTCGTCGTCAACCATCCGGTCTTCCAGGGTCCCGGGAGTGGCTTCGTCGACGACCAGATCCTTGACGAGCGCTACTGGCGGGTCGGTCCCTACCTTGTCGAGCAGTGGGACGTCGAGGAGGTCGACCCCAAGGTCTCGCTCGCATTCAACCACCGACCGCTCTCGCGCTATGTCAACCCGTTGGCCGAGCTCGACCTCGTCCTCGTCCACCTCGAGGAGCCGGCGCCCCGGCTCGAGCTGCTCGCCGACTCCGTCGACCCGGAGTTCGAGTCGACGATCCCGCGGCTGTGCGCGATGCGCTTCGAGCACCGCCCACGGGTTGCCGACTGAGCGGGCCGATTCCCTGCTTGGACTGATCGGGGTGGAAGAATCGTCGGGAGGGTCGAGGGGGACATGGCCGAGTACCTGATCGTCGCCGGGCTGTCGGGAGCGGGGCGGTCGACCGCGGCCGCGGCGCTCGAGGACTTCGGCTGGTTCGTGATCGACAACCTGCCGCCGGCGCTGGTCGGCAAGGTCGCCGAGCTCGCCGCCTTGCCGGGCAACGAGCTCGACCGGTTCTGCTTCGTCGTCGGCCGGGGTGGCTCGGAGACGGTCGCCGAGATCGTCCCGGCGATCGAGGACCTGCGTGCTTCGGGGGCCCGCGTCCGGGTGCTCTACCTCGACGCCTCCGACGAAGTGCTCGTCCGGCGGTTCTCCGGGACGCGCCGGCGTCACCCGGTCGAGGCCGCCGACGTGCTCGGGGCGATTCGGTCTGAGCGAAAGCTGCTCGCGCCCTTACTCGAGGACGCCGACTTCGTCATCGACACGAGCGAGACGAATGTCCACGAGCTGCGGGACCGCCTCGTCGAGCCGTTCGCGGAACGGGAGGCGACCGGGGCGATGGAGACCGCGCTCGTCTCGTTCGGCTTCAAGAACGGCCTGCCGCTCGAAGCCGACCTCGTCTTCGACGCGAGATTCCTGCCGAACCCGCACTGGATCGACGCCCTCCGCCCTCACACCGGCCTCGATGCCGACGTCCGCGACTACGTCATGTCCTCGCCCGAGGCGGTCGAGTTCCTCACCCGGATCGACGACCTCGTCTCGTTCCTCCTGCCTTTCTACGTCCGGGAGGGCAAGTCCTACGTCTCGGTCGCGATTGGCTGCACCGGTGGGCGGCACCGCTCGGTCGTCCTCGTCGAGGAGCTCGCCGGAAAGCTCCGCTCCCGCGGCTTCGCCCCAGCCGTCCACCATCGCGACGTCAACCGCTAGGTGAGCCGCCGAGGTGGGCGTGTCGCGGCGCCGGCGTCAACTGAGGGGGCGCTCTCGGGCCGCTAGCCTCTTGACTGTGGCCCGGGTGACGGTGATCCGCAGCTCGGACGAAATTGCCTCGGCCGCAACGGATCGATGGACTCGTCCCGGTGGCGCGCCGCCGGGAGGAATGGAAGGGGGAGCTAGGACATGACGGTACGGGTCGGGATCAACGGGTTCGGGCGGATCGGGAGGAATTTCTTGCGTGCCGCGCGCGAGTCGAGCGCGGACATCGAAATCGTCGCCGTGAACGACCTCCTCAGCCCGGAGATCAACGGGCACCTCCTCCGCTATGACTCGACCTACGGGCGCTTCCCGGGCTCGGTCGAGGTGCGGGGTTCCGACCTCGTCGTCGACGGCCACGTGGTCAAGGTCTTCGCCGAGCGCGAGCCGGCGGCGCTGCGTTGGGGCGAGCTCGGCGTCGAGGTCGTCGTCGAGTCGACTGGCCGGTTTACCAAGCGCGAGGCTGCTGCCGCCCACCTCACCGGCGGGGCGAAACGGGTCGTCATCTCCGCCCCGTCGGGCGACGCCGACGCGACCTTCGTCATCGGCGTGAACGAGGGCGACTTCGACCCCGGCAGGCACTTCGTCATCTCGAACGCCTCCTGCACGACGAACTGCTTCGTGCCGATGGTGAAGGTCCTCGACGACGCCTTCGGCGTGGACAAGGGCCTCATGACCACGGTCCACGCCTACACGAACGACCAGGAGCTCTTGGACTTCGCCCGGGACAACCTCCGGCGCGCCCGAGCGGCAGCGGTGAACATCGTGCCGACCTCGACGGGGGCGGCGCGGGCGACGAACCTCGTGATGGCGAACATGAAGGGCCGCCTCGATGGCTCGGCCCTGCGCGTGCCCCTGCCCGTCGGGTCGATCACCGACTTCACCGGGATTCTCAACGCGGCGGTCGACGCGAGGGCGGTCAACGCCGCCTTCGCCGCCGCGGCGAGCTCGGGGCCCCTGAGCCGGGTCCTCGTCTACACCGAGGACCCGATCGTCTCCTCGGACATTGTCGGCTCGCCCGCCTCGTGCACCTTTGACTCGGCGCTCACCTTGGCTCTCGGACTCGACGGGGCCAAGACCCTCGTCAAGGTCTTCGGATGGTACGACAACGAGTGGGGCTACTCGCACCGCCTCGTCGAGCTCGTCGCCCTGGTCGGGTCGTGACCAGGGGCCTCCCGGTCCTCGAGGACCTGCCGCCGGTCGCTGGCAGGTCCGTCCTCGTGCGGGTCGATTTCAACGTGCCGATCGGCGAGGAGAAAGGAAGGCGTGCGGTCACCGACGACTTCCGGATCCGCCAGGCGATTCCGACGCTGCGTTGGCTCCTCGACCACGGTGGGGCGGTCACCTGTGCGACCCACCTCGGCCGACCGAAGGGCGCACCCGACCCGCGATTTGACGTCGAACCGGTGCGGGAGCGTCTCGCCGCCCTCGTGCCCGGCGTGGAGCTGCTCGAGAACCTGCGGTTCGACCCGGGCGAGGAGGCGGACGACCCGGCCTTCGTCGACCGGCTCGTCGCCGGCCACGACTGCTTCGTGAACGACGCCTTCGGAGCCTCGCACCGCGCCCACGCCTCGATCGTCGGGCCACCGGCGCGGCTGCCCTCGGCGGCGGGCCGGCTGCTCGCCCGGGAGGTCGAGGTGATCGGGGGCCTCCTCGATGCCCCCCGCCATCCGTTCGTCGCCGTGATCGGCGGGGCCAAGGTGGCCGACAAGCTCGGCGTCGTGGCGACGCTCGTCGCCAAGGCCGACACCGTGCTGATCGGCGGCGGGATGTCCTACACCTTCCTCGCCGCCCAGGGCCGGACGGTCGGCTCGTCGATTCTCGACGCCGGGCACGTCGACGCCTGCCGGGAGCTGCTCGCATCGACGGGCAAGATCCTGCTCCCCTCCGACGTCGTCGCCATCGGACCCGGCGGGACGCTCCACCCGGGGGCGGAAGACGTCGCCGCCGGCGACCCGGTCGAGACCCTCGCCGGAGACCTCGCCGACGGCTGGGAGGGGGTCGACATCGGCGTCGCGACCCGAAAGCGCTTTGCCGAGGTGATCGCCGGCGCGGGCACGGTGTTCTGGAACGGTCCGCTCGGCTTTTTCGAGGATCCCCGCTTCGCGGCAGGGACGCGGGCCGTCGCCGAGGCGGTCGCCGCCTGCGAGGGGTTCACCGTCGTCGGCGGGGGGGATTCGGTCGCGGCGATTGACGAGTTCGGGCTCGCCGGGTCGATCGACTTCGTCTCGACCGGCGGGGGGGCCTCGCTCGAGCTCATCGAGTTCGGCGATCTGCCGGGCCTTGCCGCGCTGCGCGGCACGGCGAACGCCCCCGAGGGGTCCTGATCGCGGTGGTGTCCGGGCGCGGCGTGCTCATCAGCGGCAACTGGAAGATGAACGAGAACCACTTCGAGGCGCTGAAGCTCGTCCAGGAGCTCGCCGCCCTGCTGGCCGCGGGGACGATCCCGCCGGGGCGCGAGGTGAGCCTCCACCCGCCGTTCACGTCGCTGCGGACCGTGCAGACCGCCGTCGAATCAGACCACATCCCGGTGGCGCTCGGCGCGCAGAACTGCCACTTCGAGGACCGGGGCGCCTATACCGGCGAGGTCTCGGCCGAGATGCTCGCCAAGCTCGATGTGCGCTACGTGATCACCGGACACTCCGAGCGGCGCCAGCACTTCGCCGAGACCGATGAGATCGTGGCGAGGAAGATCGACGCCATCCTGCGCCACGGGATGCTGCCGATCGTCTGCGTCGGCGAGACGCTCGCCGAGCGTGATGCCGGTGCTGCCGAGGCGAAGGTGCGAGGCCAGGTGCGCGCCGTCCTCGAGGGCCGCCCGGGCGAAGTCGTGGCGTCGATCGTCCTCGCTTACGAGCCGATCTGGGCGATCGGCACGGGGCGGGCGGCGTCGCCGACCGACGCCGAGGAGATGTGCGCCGCGATCCGCTCGGAGATCGGCCGCTTCGCCCCCTCGGCCGCGGCGGCGATCCGCATCCAGTACGGGGGGTCGGTGACGCCGGAGACGGCGGCGGAGCTGCTTTCCGGCGAGGACGTCGACGGCTTCCTCGTCGGGGGCGCGAGCCTTGACGCCCAGCGTTTCGCCGCCATCGTGCGCGCCGGGGCGTAGCCGCAGTCCAGGTCGCGGCCATCGACTGCTAACCTTCGCCCTCGTCCCCCGCGCCCGAGGCCGCCGAGGAGGTC
>JBEKLG010000110.1:0-6134 GCA_050010315.1 Acidimicrobiales bacterium | reverse complement strand
CTCACCGCCGGTCGCCGTACTCGGCGACCGGCGCCAGCTGACCTCCGCCCTTTACAACCTGCTCGAGAACGCCGTGAAGTTCTCCTACGAAGGAGGGGTCGTCGACTTCGTCGGACACCTCGACGGCGACGACGTCGTCATCGCCGTCGCCGACAAGGGACTGGGGATACCGACCCGCGACCTCGAGCGGATCTTCGAGCGCTTCTACCGCGTCGACCACGGGCGGAGCCGGTCGACCGGCGGGACGGGGCTCGGCCTCTCGATCGTCCGTCACGTCGCGAACAGCCACCACGGCAGTGTCTACGTCGACTCGCGGGAAGGCGAGGGATCGACATTCACGCTCCGGCTCCCTCTGCAAAGGAGAAGCGATCAATGAGCACCCAGGAGGACTCCCAGCAACTCGGGGCGGATCGCCGCGTCCAGGTACTCCTTGCCGAGGACGAGGAGTCCTTCGTCGACGCGCTCGTCGTCGGTCTCGAACGCGAGGGCTTCGCCATCACCGTCGCCCGCGACGGTGCCGAGGCGCTCGAGTGCTTCGCCCGGGGCGAGCCGGACCTGATCCTGCTCGACATCATGCTGCCGAAGATCTCCGGGCTCGACGTCTGTCGGACGATCCGGACGCGTTCGTCGGTCCCGATCATCATGGTCACGGCGAAGACGACCGAAATCGACACCGTCGTCGGCCTCGAGATTGGCGCCGACGACTACGTGGCCAAGCCCTACCGCCTGCACGAACTCGTGTCCCGGATGCGCGCCGTCCTCCGCAGAGCCCCACGGACCGCGCTCGCGGGAGGCCCCGGCGGGGTGGTGGAACACCCGACGCCGCCGACGCCGGATATACCCCCGCGCAACGTGCTCGAGGTCGGCGACGTCACGCTCGACCTCGACCGTCACGAGTGCACCGTCCGTGGTACAGAGGTCAGTCTGCCTCTGAAGGAGTTCGAGCTCCTCGAACTGCTCCTCATGAACGCAGGTCGGGTTCTCACCCGTGACACGCTGATCTCACGGGTCTGGGGCGTGGACTACGTCGGCGACACCAAGACGCTCGACGTCCACGTCAAGCGGCTACGTGCCCACATCGAAGTCGACCCCGCCCAGCCGAAGCTGATCACGACCATCCGCGGCCTCGGCTACCGCTTCGAGACGCCTCGGCGCCACTAGAGCCGTGGACAACGGGCGACGACCTGCTCGGGGCGCGCGACCCTGGTCGCCCCGACTCGGCGGCAAGCTCACTTACACCAACGATCCCTGCCGGGAACAATCGGGGGCTTCGCGCCTCATGTCCACGGTCTTCCGGGCCGATGGGGGCCTTTTCGCTCGGATGGCGACCGTTCCCTCGGTCGACGTGGCACCTCGCAGCGGGGGTGAGCTCGACGTCGATCGGCCCTGGCTCGTCATCGTCTGGAACGATCCCGTCAATCTGATGAGCTACGTCACCTACGTGTTCCAGAAGCTGTTCGGCTACTCCTTCGCCAAGGCAACCCGCCTGATGCTGGACGTGCACCACAAGGGTCGCGCCGTCGTCGCGTCTGGCCCGCGCGAGCGCGCCGAGCTCGACGTCGCCCGCCTCCACCACCACGGACTGTGGGCCACCATGGAGCACCAGAGTTGATCAGCCCCGGACGTCCGCCCGTCCTCGTCCGCACCGACGCCGGCTTCGCGTTGTCGCTCACCGCGGACGAACGCGCCCTACTTGCGGCAATACCGAGCCGGTTCGCGGAGCTGCTCGCTCAAGTCGGCGAGACCGGAAAAGTTCCACGCGGGCTGCGCCGACTCTTCCCCGCGGCGTATCCAACAGACGAGATGGCCGAGGCCAACTACGTCAGCCTCGTGCGTGCTGACCTTGTCGAGCACCACCGGCATGCCCTCGCCGTGTTCAGCGCGACCGCCTCGGCGACGCACCTCGCCGAAGACGAACTCGAGGCATGGCTCGCGGCGTTGAACGACCTGCGGATCTTTCTCGGTGAATCCCTCGGGGTGACCGAGGAGATGGTCGAACCGGCGTCGGACGACCCAAGGTATTCAGAATGGCTCTGCTACGACTACCTCACGTACCTCGAGTCACTCGTCGTCGACTCGCTCGCCGAGCTCCTGCCCCCGCCAGCGCCGACTGGGAACGCGACCCCCGACGACCCCTGGGGGGACCCCCCAGGCGGCTTGCGCTGGGACGGGACCCCCGTGCCCCCGGACCTGTGACCGAGGACCCTTCGAGCGTCCCGCTTCGCTCGCCGCGGCCGGACTCGGACCGGCGACGGCATCACTCGGGTCACTGGTAATCTCCCTCCCCCATAGGGAACGGGCCCCCATCGTCCAGCGGCCGAGGACATCGCCCCTTCAAGGCGGAAACACGGGTTCGAATCCCGTTGGGGGTGCCAAATGCGGTTGACCCCGTTGGGTGGACGGCTCTTATGAGAATGTGGCCTGGGTTTTCGTTGAGTGCAGGGCTTCGTATTCGCTGGGTGTCAGGTGGTTGAGCGAGCTGTGGCGCCGGGCACGACTCGAGCACCTGCCCGAGTTCGTCGAGCGCTTCGCAGGTTTACGCGCGGCTCCTTAGGATCGAACGTGCCAGCCAGGGCTGTGCCATCGCCTCTGCGCTCGTCGAGCGCGTCCGCCAGCCCTACAACAGAGAGGGCCAACGAAGCGGAGCAGTGTGCTTCGGGCACCAACGCACCATGGCCCTGGCCGGTGCAATCTGCCTTCTCGTCCACGCCGTCATCGGCTTCACCAACAAGAGCCATCCCGGGCTGGCGGCCGGACTCCTCGGCGCGTAGTACTCCGGGAGCCAGGTGACCTACGACCTGCGTCGCCTCCGCCTCCACGGGCTGATCGAACGGATCCCGCACACGAACACCTACGTCACCACCCAAGAGGGCATCCGCTTCGCGGTCTTCTCCACCAAGCTCGAAGCCCAGCTTCTCCGGCCGCTTCTCGCCGCGCACGCGCCACCGGCGTCTGTCGGACCCTGAGCCGAGCTCCGGACGATCGAGCAGGCCGGCCCGGACTGCGTTACCAACGCGCGCCTTCGAGCTGCCGCGTGAAACCCGTCACGGCGTCAAGCGTTTCGCCCCCAAAGCAGAGCTAGCGTCGTCTCCGGCACGGATCGGGACGGAAATCGAGGAGCAGGGACGATCGGTGGTTGAGGCATCTGAGCGCAGCGAAGCGGCCGACAATCTGGTCGAGCCGACCGGCAAGTTCCGCGTCTACATCGGGGCGGTAGCCGGCGTCGGCAAAACGTGGGCGATGCTCGACGAGGGTTGGCGCCGTTACAAGCGCGGTGCCGACGTCGTGATCGGCTTCGTCGAGACACACGGCCGGCAGCTCACCGCCCAACAGATACGCGACCTGCCCATCGTGCCGCGCAAGTCCGTGGAGTACCGGGGCACGCGCTTCGAGGAGATGGACCTGGAGGCGGTACTCGCCCGCAAGGCCGGGGTGACGCTCATCGACGAGCTCGCCCACACCAACGTGCCGGGCTCGGGGCCCCACGCCAAGCGGTGGGAGGACGTGTTGGAGATCCTGGAGGCGGGCATCAGCGTCATCAGCACGGTCAACATCCAGCATCTCGAAAGTGTCGCGGACGCCGTCCAGCAGATCACCGGCGTAGCCGTGCGCGAGCGCGTGCCCGACTGGGTCGTTCGAAAAGCCGACCAGGTGGAACTGATCGACTCGTCGCCCGAGCAGCTGCGCAGACGGATGCTGCACGGCCACATCTATCCCCCCGAGAAGATCCCCCAAGCCCTCAACAGCTTCTTCCGCAGCGAGAACATCTCGGCACTACGCGAGCTCGCTCTGAGGTTCGTAGCGGACGAGACCGAGGAGGATCTGCTGGCGTATCTGGTCGCCCGGCATCCGGACATTGTCTGGGACACCGCGGAACGCATCATGGTGGCGGTGACGGGTTCGGCGGGGGCCGACAGGGTGCTGCGGCGCGCGGCGCGCATCGCGGCCCGTGTGCACGCCGACCTGCAGGTGGTCCACGTCGTCGCGGACGACAGCTCGTGGTCGGCGTCCAAAGAGGCGCTCGCGTCCGTCAAGCACCTGGCCGAGGACCTCGGCGCGAGCTGGCACGACATAGTCGCGGACGACCCCGCCCAAGCCCTGGTGCAGTTCGCGAAGGACCACCAGATCACCCAGATCGCGCTTGGCGCCTCACGCCGGTCGCCATGGGAGCCGATCATGAGCGGGGTGTCGCTCGTGCAACGGGTGCTGCGCTTCGCCCGCCAGGCCGGCGTCGATGTGCACGTCATTGCCCGCTACGGCGCCGAGGCTCCCCCCAGGGCGGCGAGCGCCCCCGAAGAGGGTGAGCGAGCGGCACGAGCAGGCGTCACCGCTCGCGAGATTCCCGCGGCCCGGTAGCTCCCTCACAGGAGCGCTCGGCCGCCCGCCGTGGGACCTCGTCTGGAACCGGGCGGTCGATCGGGGCTCGGGCGCGCGGTCAGTTCCGGCAAGAGAGCCGCTCTCGGCACCTAATGCACTCGTTCGCCTTCGCTGACAGCCGTTGGGCCCGACTGGGCCGGGGCCCTAGCTTTTTTGTCCACGGACCTTGTTGACGTGGATCCAGCCGTGAAGCGAGCCCCCAGGTGCAGCGTGGAGCTGTCACATAACCACACTCCTTGGAGGCTCACATGCACCGTAACGCCGCACTCACCGTCGAGGAACGAGACGGCTCTGCCGGCGGATCGAACAGGACGGCTTCACGATCGCCCAGGCGGCCACGTCGATGTACATCTCGGCTGGACCGTCTCGAAGTGGTGGAACCGCTACCGGGCCGGCGGCCTCACCGGCTCGAGGACCGACCGTGCCGGCCGCACACGAGTCCGGCGCAGACCCGGGCCCGCCTCTCGAGCGCCGCGTCATGGCGCCGCGCCAGTCCCGCAAGCTCGGACCGGCCCGACTCGGCCCGATCGTCGGCCTGCCGCCCTCGACCGTGCACCGCGTGCTCGTGCGTCACGGCTGCAGCCGTCTCGCCTATATGGATCGGCCCACGGGCGGGTCGTCCGCCGGATCCCTACCGACCATGTCAGCGAGCTCGTTCGCCTCGACGTGAAGTCGCTCGGCAAGATCCCGCCGGGCGGGGGCTGACGGGTGCACGGGAGGGGCCCTTGTCGCCGCTACCAGGTCGGCTACGCCGTCATCCACTCGGCGATCGACGCCTACTCCCGGCTCCCCTGCTCCGAGATCCACGACGGCGAGCAGGCGGTCACCGCGATCGGATGCGCCGTTCGATGCGGGAGACGAGGTCGTGCTGCTCGTCAGCGCGCAGTTTGCCGACGACGAGATAGGGACTGTTCTCCTCCAGGGCCCGTGAGCGACACCCCGCAGAGCCCACGGACGGGGGACTTTCCCGAACCGGCCCGGTGTAGGGCGACTGGCTTTCGCGATAGCCCTTATCTGAACGCTTCCGACGCAGCGGCCATACGGCTCACCGTGACGTCGGCGACCGGCCGGTTACCGATAGCTAAGCGACGCTGATCGAATCGTCGAGGTAGACGTCTTGGATGGCCCGTATGATCCCGACCCCCTCGGCCAAGGGGCGCTGGAAGGCCTTGCGTCCCACGATGAGGCCCATGCCGCCCGCCCGCTTGTTTATGACAGCTGTCCGCACGGCTTGGGCGAGGTCGCCGGCGCCTTTTGATTCCCCGCCGGAGTTGATGAGCCCGACGCGCCCCGAATAGCAGTTCACGACCTGCCATCTCGTCAGGTCGATCGGGTGATCGCTTGTCAGCTGCTCGTAGACGAGCGGGTCGGTACGGCCGAAGTTCAAGGCGGTGTAGCCGCCGTTGTTCTCGGGCAGCTTCTGTTTGACGATGTCGGCCTCGATGGTCACCCCGAGGTGGTTGGCCTGCCCAGTGAGATCGGCCGCCAGGTGGTAGTCGGCCTCCTTGGTCTTAAAGGCCGGGTTGCGCAGGTAGCACCAAAGTATCGTGAACAGCCCGTAGCGGTGTGCCTCGGCGAACATCTCGGTCACCTCACGCAACTGGCGCGAGCTCTCCTCCGAACCGAAATAGATCGTGGCCCCCACGCCAAGCGCCCCGAGGTCGACGGCCTGGCGGACAGAGGCGAAGGGCACCTGGTCGCCGCGGTTGGGATAGGTGAGCAGCTCGCTGTGGTTGAGCTTCAAGATGAGCGGGATC
>JBEKLG010000109.1:0-6261 GCA_050010315.1 Acidimicrobiales bacterium | reverse complement strand
AGACGCGTCGCGGCCGGAGATGGCAGTCCTTCGATCTCGGCGAGCTGGCCGACACTCAAGGGACCGGACTGGACGACGGTGGCGAGCGCCGACAGCTTGGCGATCGTCAGCGCCGAGGGGTCACGGTGACGAAGCTGGCGGCTGAGGTGGATCATCGAGACCCGCAGCCGCCCGGCGAGCAAGTACGAGGCCGACCGCTGCCTGCGCCGCGCGCCCGTTCCCAGTCGCGCCATCGCCACCTCCTCACCGGCCCACGGCCGGTTGACCACCGCCCGCGGAGCCGCGCCAGGGGAAATGACCAGGACTAATCATTGCCATTGATATTAGGTGCCGAAAGCACCGACATCCAGACAACCGTCACCACCCCAGGCCGCGACCGCCCGGCTTGGTGGCCGCTCGAGCCGAGACGCGAGGGCCTCCCTCGTTCGATCAGCCGAGCGTCATAATCTGACCGTCGTAGCAATAGGGGGCGCACGTGCGAGCGGTCCTGCGATTGGCCGTGGTGGTCGCCCTTCTCTGTGTCGGCATCGCCGTGCCCCAACCGGTCGATGCGGTCGCGGCCGGGGTCGGGTCACTCCGCCTGCTGGTCGAGCCCCTGGCGGGCATGGCCGGGATCGACACAATCCTGCGGGCGGCTCGCCGCAGCGTGGACCTCGAGATCTACGAACTCGCCGACCCGGTGGTGGAGTCGATCCTCGCGGCCGATGCCACCCGCGGCGTCCGCGTCCGGGTGATCCTCGACAAGGCCTATGTGGGAAACGAGAACGCGGCGGCCTTCGCCTACCTTGTCGCCCACCATGTCGCCGTGCGCTGGGCACCGGCGCGCTTCCACCTCGACCACGAGAAGGCGGCCGTCATCGACGACGCGACCGCGCTCGTGATGACGATGAACTTCACCACTCGCTACTACGAGACGACCCGAGACGTCGTCGTCATCGACACCCAGCCCGCCGACGTCGCAGCGATCGAGGCGACCTTCACCGGCGACTGGGAAACCGTTGGGGCGCTGTCGCCGCCGACCGGCGAGGACCTGCTGTGGAGCCCAGGCTCCCAAGGGGCCCTCGTCCGGCTCATCGACTCGGCGCGGACCTCGATCGAGCTCGAAAACGAGGAGATGGCCGACACCTACGTCACCGACGCGCTCGCCACGGCGGCGCGACGCGGCGTGAAGGTCGTCGTCGTCATGACCGCGGACCCCGAGTGGCGCCCGGCCTTGAATACCCTCGCCGCGGCCGGGGCCGAGGTCCGCACCTACCCGGACTCGCCAACGGCCCTCTACATCCACGCCAAGATCGTCGTCGTCGACCCAGAGCGAGCCGACGGGCGGGCCTTCGTCGGCTCGGAGAACTTCTCGGTGTCGTCGCTGTCTTACAACCGCGAGCTCGGGATCGTCACCACGCGCCCAGTCGTCGTCGCCACCCTGGCGCGCCTGTGCCTATCCGACGCCGCGACCGGGTCAGCGTGGCGGTAGGCCGGAGCGAAGCGCCGCTCGGTCAGCGGTCGTGGTGCCCACGAACTGGCCCCTCGCCGGGATCCGAGACAGAGTTGCCACCGTTCCCATGGCACAGTTCACCTGGAACCCCGAGGACTACGAGAAGAACTCCTCCCAACAACAGCTCTGGGCGCGGGATCTGCTCGCGAGAATCGAATTCTGCGGCGATGAGACCGTGCTCGACATCGGCTCCGGCGACGGCAAGGTCACGGCCGAGATCGCTTCGCTCGTCCCCCGCGGCACGGTGCTCGGCGTCGACCTCTCGTCGGACATGGTCCGCACCGCCCGTGAGCGCCACGCGGCCCGGCATCCCAACCTCCGCTTCGCGGTCGGTGACGCCTCGCGGCTCCCGTTCGACGGAGACTTCGACGTCGTGTTCTCGAATGCCACCCTGCACTGGGTCTTGGACCACCGGCCCGTTCTCGCCGGCATCTCGCGCAGTCTCCGACGCGGCGGCCGGGTGCTCCTCGAAATGGGCGGCAGAGGGAACGCGGCGGAGGTCGTCCGCGTGCTGGACGACGTGACCGCGCTCCCCCGCTGGCGGGACCACTTCGCCGGCTTCGCCTTCCCCTACGGCTTCTACGGCCCGGCGGAGTACCGGGCCTGGCTCAAGGAGGCGTCGCTCCACCCGATCCGCGTCGAGCTGTCGGCCAAGGAGATGGTGCACGCCGGTCGCGACGGCCTCGCCGGCTGGCTCCGCACGACCTGGCTCCCGTACCTGCAGCGGGTGCCGGAAGAGCTGCGGCGCGACCTCCTTGAGACGGTCCTCGACGGCTACCTCGCCGAACACCCCTTGGACGCAGCCGGCAAGGCCCGCGTGCAGATGGCGAGACTCGAGGTGCAAGCGAGGAAAGGCTGCAGCTCCTGACGGTTTCGGCAACGTTGAGGGCGACCGGCTCCACCTCTCGGCCGAGGAGGCCGTCGCCCGCTGCGACGAGGACACGATCGGCGTCGTGGCCGTCCTCGGCTCCACCTTCGACGAGAACTTCGAACGGGTCTCCGAGGTCGAGGCCGTCGGGGACGACCTCCAGGCCCGCAGCGGGCTCGACGTTCCGATGCATGTCGACGGGGCCTCGGGCGCGATGGTCGCCCGCTTCCTCGACGAGGACCTCGACTGGGACTTCCGCCTTGCCCGGGTCGCCTCGATCAACACCTCGGGGCACAAGCACAGGCTCGTCTTCCCTGGGGTGGGATGGGTGCTCTGGCGGAACCACGAGGCGCTGCCCGGCGAGCTCATCTTCCACGTCAAGTACCTGGGCGGGAACATGCCGACCTTCGCCCTCAACCTCTCCCGGCCGGGAGCCGAGGTCGTCGCCCAGTACTACACGTTCGCCCGCCTCGGCTTCGAGGGCTTCCGGGCCGTTCAGCAGGCCTCGCGTGACGTCGCCACCGCGCTCGCGGAACGGGCCGGCGAGCTCGGACCCTTCGACCTCATGACACGGGGAGGCGAGCTGCCGGTGTTCGGCTTCACCACCCGACGAGAGGTCTCCGCCTACAACGTCTTCGACGTCTCGCGCCGGCTGCGGGAGCGGGGCCGGCTCGTGCCCACCCACATCTTCCCCGAGAACCGTCTCGACCTGAGCGTGCCCCGGGTCGTGGTTCCAACGGGTTCTCCCCCGACCTCGCCTCGCTGTTCGCCGCGGATCTCGGCCGGCTGCTCCCGGAACTCGACCGCCAGGTCGGACCGCGCCAGAGCCCGGCGGAGGGCTCGGGCTTCCACCACTGAGGATGCGCCGCCGGTCGCCCATTGGCACCTCGTCATCCCGCGCCTCATTCCGGGATGACCGCTCACGACCCGTGTCGGCGGACCCGGCCTGCCGCTTGCCGGCGGAGGGCACGCCCGACGCCTGACCGCGGGTCCGCCCACCCGAGCTGCGAGCCCACCGGGGCTCGAACGGTCCCGGGAATTCCCGGCCGGTAGAAGCCGAGGGCGCCGGGACCTCGGGCGGCGTGACGGACATGGCTCTTTCGATCTTTTCAACGAGCTGTCAGGAAGATCACAGGTGACGGTGGCACGGTGGAACGAGCGACGCCAAAGGAAGGCCCGTGACATGGACGAATACGAGCAACCCTCCCCAGAGATGGCCACGCCATCAGCCGGACTTCCCCAGGTCGGGAACCACGGCCGCGACGAAGCCCCCGATCGCGGCCGTGAGTTCCCCTCGGACCACCCGGCGCCGCCGGATGGGCGGGCGGCGGTCCCGTCACGAGGACGAGCCCGCGGCGACCGGTCTCGGCACCTCCTCGCCAGCCGGGCGACCGGTTGGGTCGTGGCCGGGGTGTTGGCCTGCACTGTCGTCGGGCTCTCGGTCGCCCTGGCCTCGACGCCGTCGCCGGTGACACGGTTCCCGGCGGGAGCCGTCGTTCCCGGTCGCTCGGGCACAACGGCGCCAGGTGGATTCCCGTACAGCGGCGGGGTGTTCGGCGGCAGGTCCGGCGTCGGTTCGCGGCCGGTGACGGGCACCGTCGCCAGGATCTCCGCCTCAAGGTTCACGCTGGCGACGCCCACCGGCGAGACCTGGACGGTCGACGAGCAGTCCTCCACCACCTACCGCAAGGGGACGGCCCCGGCTTCCGCCGCCGCGGTCACCCACGGTGCCAGGGTCCTCGTTTTCGGCTCGTCGAGCGGGTCGACGATCAAAGCGACACAGGTCGTCGTCCTGTCCGGAAACAGGGGATCCTTCGGTTCCCCAACGACCGCACCGACGCTCTGACCGACCACCGGGGCGACCGTGGGCGCCCTTGGGCGCCGATCTAGGCGGGAAGGAAACTCAGCCGCACCTTGCGCCGAGGGTTGTCGCGGTTCGTGTCGACGAGCACGAGACGTTGCCAGGTCCCGAGGAGGGGCCTCCCGTTCTCTACGGGGATCGTCAGTGAGGGAGAGATGAAACAGGGAAGGACGTGGTCGCGGCCGTGCCCCGCCGACCCATGCCGGTGCCGGTAGGACCTCGTCGGCGGGAAGAGCTCGTCGATCGTCGCCGCGAGGTCGGACTCGCTTCCCGAGCCGGTCTCCATGAGCGCGACTCCAGCGGTGGCATGCGGCACAAAGACGCTCGCCAGGCCGTTGCCACGCCCGCGGCAGAACTGCTCGAGCTCGTCTGTCAGCTCGGTCACGATGCTCGAACCGCTTAGGACCTCGATCTCGAAACTTTCCATGACGCAATCTTGTCCCGCTTCGCAAGACGCCCGCACCCGTCGCGCCGTCCTCGGGTGAGCTCGCGTCGGAATCGCGATCCGGGGCCGCGTCGGCCGGCTTCGCGTCGACGGGACCGGCGGGAGGTGTGGGGGAATGCTCGCTCAGGCGACTGTCGCCGATCGACCTCGGCCAGCGGCGTCCCCCGGAGCCGCGGCGGCGCCGGCGACCTGACTCGCTTTCAAGGCGAGAATCCGGACTCCGCTCGATTGACGAGATTGACGAGCGCGCACCTGTGGCCTGACGCGTCGCAGCTCGACGACGGTCTCGGCGGTGAGTGGATGGGCGAACAGGAAACCTTGACCTACGTCGCAACCGAGCGCAGCGAGCTCGTCGAGCTGTTCGTCGGTCTCGATCCCCTCGCCGACGACCAGCGTGTCCAGCGCATGAGCCATCGCCGTGACGGCGGCGACGATCTGGCGGTCACGCGGACTCCGGCCGATGTGCTCGACGAAACTGCGATCGATCTTCAAGATGTCGACCCGAAGGAGCTTCAAGCGCGACAAGGTCGAGTACCCGGTCCCGAAGTCGTCGAGGGCGAGTTTCACCCCAAGGTCTGACAGTGCCGAGAGCGTCGACCCGACATCGCTGTCCTCGCCGATGAGACTGGACTCGGTGATCTCAAGGCAGAGCCGTGATGGGTCGACGTCGTGGTCGCGCATCACTCGATCGACCCGTGCCACGAAGTTCGGGTCGTTGAGCTCGCTGCCGGAGATGTTCACCGCGACCGTGAAGTCATCCGGCCAGCCGCCTTCAGCCAGCCACGCGGCAAGCTGGCGGCAAGCCTCGTCGAGGACGAAGGCGTCGATCCTCCCGATGAGTTCCAGTTCCTCGGCAAGGGGGACGAACTCGACCGGGGGGACGATCCCTCGCGTCGGATGACGCCACCGGACCAAAGCCTCCACACCGAACAGCGCCCCGTTCTTGAGGGAGAAGAGCGGTTGGTAGACAACGAACAGCTCCGAGGCGTCGAGAGCCGCTCGCAGCTCCCGCTCGAGCAAGTTGTTCGTGGCGACGCGACCGCGGCCCGAGGCGGTGAAGACCTGGAAGCGGTTCTTCCCCGCGTCCTTCGCCCGGTACATGGCGATATCGGCGTCCTGCAGGATCTCGCCAGGTCCGGCGGTTGGGTCACTGGTGACGACGACCCCGACGCTCGCCGTCACGGTGAGGTCGAGTCCGTGGCTCGTGATTGATCTGTGGAGCGCCCGGACGACCCGAGCACCAAGGACGTGGGGATCGTCGTCATCACGGAGGTTGCAGAGCACGACGAACTCGTCACCGCCAATTCGGGCGACGGTGTCGGCCCGTCTCACGGCACGGTTAAGCCTCTTCCCGACTTCGGCGAGCACCTTGTCACCGACCTCGTGCCCGAGGGTGTCGTTGATCGCCTTGAAGTCGTCGAGGTCGACGAGCAATAACCCGACGCGCCCCGGGTGGCGGGACAAGGCAGCCAGGGCCTGGGAGAGCCGGTCCATCAGGAGAACCCGGTTGGCCAAGCCCGTCACGGAATCGTGGAGCGCCTGATAGGTGAGCGCCTGCTCCGCTTCGACTTGCGCGGTCACGTCGCGCGAGATGC
>JBEKLG010000108.1:0-6288 GCA_050010315.1 Acidimicrobiales bacterium | reverse complement strand
AGTTCGCCGCGGCCGTCAGCATCGACGGGAGCGGCACACCGCTGTCGTGGACCGCGGCACCGGCCCAGGCCAACACCCCGGAAATGATGGCAACGAGTGCCACGCCGACGATCGCGGCCGCGAGCCGGGTCAGCGCCCAGCGACTCCGTCCGATGGCGCGGGCGAGGATCGCATCGAGCCGCCCGCTCGACTCCTCCTCCCGCATTGCGCCCACTTGAACCACGGCGAAGAGCGCGATCGGCAGCGCGGCGAAGACGAACATCATCCCGAGGATGTCCCCCGGCCGGTTGAAACTCGCGATCCCGAGAAGCCGGAGGATCGCCTGCATCGCCGCCTGCTGGCGGATGAAGCTCGTCACGTCCTTGGTGAGCAGGCCAAGGACAAACGTGTACAGACCGATCCCCGCCGCCCAGGTGACCACCGCGGCGCGCTCGGTGAGCAGCGTGAACCCGGCCATCCCCCCGAGAAGGCGCGAACGGACACGGGTCCTGTCGCGCTCGGCGACGAGTCCAGTTCCGAGATCTCGGGCGGCGAGGAGGCAGGTGGCGATGGCAACGAAGAAAAAGGCCCCTCCGAGAAGGGGAACCCCCGCCACGAGGTTCGTCCCCGAGAACGGCCGGATGTTCTCGAGCCAGCCGAGCGGTGTCGTCCAGCGGGCCCAGCCGAGCGTGCGGGTCCCGTCGGCGACGACGCGGACGAGGAACGAGGCAGCAAGGAGAGCACCGGCCAATCCCGTCGCGTGGCGCCGGTCCGCGAAGAGCTGCGAGGTGACGGCCCCGACACCGGCAAAGAATCCGCCCACGGCGAGTGTCCCCGCGGCGAGGGCGAAGGCACCACCCGCCGGGAGCCCCGCTCCGGCCAGCGAAACACCGTAGACGATGAAGCTGCAAAAAAGGAGCGAGGCGGTCGCCGTCATGTCGGCGAGGAGCGCGCCGGAAGCGGTGATCACGCCGGACAGCACGAGCTCCCGGCGCCCGTCCTGTTCCTCACCCCTCAGGACCCGGGTACTCGACAGGAGTCCCCACGCCCCGGCAAGCAGGCCGATCATCCATGTCATTCGCCAGGTCGTGAAGCCACCGACCGTGTCGATCCGGCGGGCGACACCGTAGAGCCCCTGCAGGCCGTAGTTTCCCTGGACGCTGCGGGCGAGCAGTACACGCGAGGCGGCCGTCGGATACGCCGCTTCGTACGCCTTGGCCGCCGCAATGCTTCCGGCCGCGAACACCACGGTCCACGACGCGCCCTGGTGCCACTGGAGGCGCAGCGAGTGCCGGAAGGCCCGTGTCCAGGTGACGAGCGGCGTGCTCACGTCTCGTCCGGCCCGTAGTGCGAGAGGAACACCTCTTCGAGCGTCGGCTCCCGGCTCTCGACCGAGACGGCGTCGAACGGCGCGATCGCGCGCAGGAGCGGCGCCGTGCTCCCCCGTACCTGGAGGCGCGCGGTGCGGCCCGTCCAGACGACGTTCGACGCGCCCTCGACTCCCGAAAGATCGGGCACCTCACCTTCGAAACGGATCTCGACCGCGTGGGTCTCGAGGTGGCGCAGCTCGGCGAGCGTGCCGACGTCGACAAGACGCCCCCCGCGGAGAATTCCGATGCGATCGCAGAGCGCCTCCACCTCAGCAAGGATGTGCGACGAGAGGAAGACCGTCTGGCCCCGCTCGCGTGCCTCACCGACACAGGCACGGAACGTCGCCTCCATCAGAGGGTCGAGGCCGGCCGTCGGCTCGTCGAACACGAACAACTCCGCCCGGGTCATCAGCGCCGCGATCACGGCGATCTTCTGGCGGTTGCCCCTCGAATACGAGCGCGCCCTTTTCGTCGGGTCGAAGTCGAACCGCTCGCACAGCTCGTCCCGGTAGGCGAGGTCGGCGGAGCCGTGGAGCGACCCGAGCAGCTCGAGCGTCTCGCCGCCGGTGAGCTGCGGCCAGATCGCGAACTCTCCCGGCACGTAGGCAACGCGGGCGTGGAGCCGCGTCGGATCCCCCCAGGAGTCGAGACCGAGGACGCGGGCACTTCCCGAGGTCGCCCGCAGCAGGCCGAGCAGAAGGCGCACCGTCGTCGTCTTGCCGGCGCCGTTCGGGCCGAGGTATCCGAAGATCTCGCCCCTGTTCACCTCGAGGCTCAGCCGGTCGAGGGCGATCGTGCGGCGGAAGTGCTTGCTCAACAGTTCGGTGGTGATCACTGGCTCCATGCGAGGGCGCTCCTTCGTCGTCTCTTCGGCTCAGACCATAGGGCCCGGTCTGTGTCGCAAGCCTTGGGTCGCGCCGCCCGCAGGTGTATAGCTAGTGGTGTGGATTCAGAGGGAGCTACGAAGGACGTCGTGGTCGTCGGGATCGACGGAACCCCTTCGTCGGTCAACGCCCTGCGCTGGGCGGCTCGTCAGGCCGAACTCACCGGCGCGAGGCTGCGCGTGGTGACGACCTGGGCGTTTCCTGCCACGGTCGGCTGGGTGCCGCCGTACCCGGAGGACTTCGACCCCGAAGCGGATGCCCGCGCCGTACAGGACGCGACGATCGCCGAGGCGCTCGGAGACGACTCGAGGATCCCGCTCGACCGCGTCGTCGTCGAAGGCCACGCCTCGACGACGCTCATCTAGATGTCGCACGAGGCCAGCCTGCTCGTCGTCGGCTGCCGCGGCCACGGGGAGGTCACGGGGCTCCTCGTCGGGTCGGTGAGCGAGCACGTCGTCTGCCACGCCAGCTGCCCCGTCGTCGTCGTCCGCCACTGATCCTCCCGGCCGACCCGGGCCGGCCAGACATCGGGAGGCTCCGGCCCAAGACCTTCCTCAGATGTCGGAGCGGTCCTGTCGCGCCCGGGAGTTGGCGAGTGGCCCGAGCTCGCCCGGGCGAGCTCGCCAGCGATTGTCGCGCGCAATTCGGCCGCGACGCGTGCCGACGTCTTCCGTTGTCACCCGAGAAGCCGACGACCAGGACGTGGGCCGCCCTCGACCGGGCGCGATGGTCGCTGAACGCCCCGGCGGAGTTGAGACGGATCCAGCCCTCTGGGCCTTTCCCGTCGCTTTTCGACCCTTCTACGCGCGGCTGCCCCGTGCACCTTCCCCCGTGGCGAGGCGGCGCGCGCCCGGTCAGGTGCCCCCGGGCTCGCCGAGGCGGGCACGGTAGAAGGCGAAGACCTTCCCCCACCCGTCGACCGCCTGCTCGGGACGGTACGACGCACGTTCGCTCGCGAAGAAGGCGTGCCCGGCGCCGTCATAGCGGTGGAACTCGTAGTCCTTGCCGCAACGGCGGAGCTCGGCCTCGATCTGGTCGACCTCTTCCGGAGCGGGGAACTGGTCGTCGTTGCCGAAGATGCCGAGGATCGGACAGTGCATGTCCCGGGTCAGCTCGATCGGCGACACCGGTTGCAGGGCGCTCAGCTCCCCGGGGGGCATGACGACGCGCCCTCCCCAGCAATCGACGGCGGCATCGAGCTCGGTGCTCGTGCACGCCGCGAGGTAGGCGTGGCGACCACCCGAGCAGAAGCCGATCACCCCGACCTTGCCGTTCGCCTCGGGTTGGGAGCGGAGATATGCGGCTGCCCCCTCGATGTCACCGACGACCTGCGCGTCAGGAACGCCCCCTTGTGCCCGCGCCGCCGCGGCCAGGTCGTCCCATCGCCCCGGTCCCAGGCGTGAGTAGAGATGCGGCGCCACCGCCGCGAAACCGTGGACGGCGAGCTTGAACGTCACCGTACGCGTCCACTCGTCCCATCCCGGCATGTGGTGGACGACGACAACACCGGGGATCGGCCCGCTGCCGACAGGACGCGTGAAGTACGCCTCGACCGGGTCTCCGTTGTGGCCGACGACCGTCACGACCTCAGAGCAGATCTCGTCTGGCATGAAAGACACACCCTCCTCGTCCAACCGCTCCGAACGGAGCCGCCCGGGAAATCGCCCCTTCGAGATCGAGCGTTGGCAGTGTACCGCCGCGCTACCCGGCTACCTCGAGCCGCCACGGTCCCGCCGTGGCGGAGAAAAGCCCCTCTCCGGTCCGCTCTCCGCCGGTATCGCCGTCTCGCGCCGGCACCAAGGCGCCGGGGCGATAACCGTCCAACGCAAGCGCGGCTACGGCGCTGGGTCTCAGCTCGGTTCTTCTGCGGGAACAACGAGGACTGCCGGCAATCCCCGTCCGTGTGCCGCATTCGACGCCATCACCGTGAACTCGTGGCTGAGCCGGGGCGAAAGCCCCACCAGCCGCGCCGCGCGGGACCGTGGACCGAAGTGCCGCGTACGCGCCGCCGTGCCGGGCGTCGACGCAACCACGAGGTAGGAGGTGATCCGCGAGCCGCCGTCGCTCGCCGGCACCTTCCAGGTCAAGTCGACCACGGTTCCCTTGCGCACGAAGCTGAGCGAGCGCGGCGGGCTCGGGGCGCTCGCCACGTAGCGATACGAGATTCCCGTCAGCGCCGCCGAACGGCGACCGGACACGACCACGGTGACGGCGACGCGCGACCCGGCGACGCCGGGCGGCGTACGGACCCGCGCGACAAAGGGGTCGCCCCGGGGATAGGCGGGCGCCGTTGCCACCGGACCGGAAACGGCCGGGCCAAACAGGGCTGCCGAAGCCTCGTCGACGTTCTGGCCGAAAAGGGTCACCTCGGCCCCGCCGGAGGCGGGGCCCGTCGCCGGGGACACCGCCACGAGCGAGGGCGGTTCCCGGCCCACGTAGACGAAGGTGTCGACCGATGAGAGGGCGAGAGCACACTGCCTCGCCGAGCACGGCACGACGTCAACGGGTCCGCCGAGATGCGCCGGGGTTCTCACCGTCAGTACATCGGCGGAGACCCGGGTCAGCGTCGAGCGGGGGGCGACCGCGAGCTCCCCCGGCGAGAGCTCGCCGACGAAGGCGACGAACCTGGTGCCCGAGAGCCCGGAACCGATGATCTGGAGCTCCGTCCCTCCCGCCGTCGGACCACCGAGGACCGACAGCCTTCGCACCGCAGGCGCTCCGGCACCTGGCGAAGCGACGGTGTTGCTCAGCCCGCCAGCGGTCTGGACGCTCACGCCGCCCGCGAGCACCGCCGACGAGCGGCCACTCGGATCCTGCACGGTCGGCGTGAGGACCATCGAGGTGGGCGTGAGGTAGTCGATCTTCGTCTGCTCGCTCTCGACCAAAGATGCCGGTCCGAGGTTCACCCAGTCGAAGGTGAGAACAGAGAAACCCGACCCGAAGATGCGCACCGGCGACTTGTTATTCCGGCCGGCGACGACGAGCGACACCGTCGGGGTGGGAACGTAGTCGTACTCCGTCGCCGCCGGGGCGACTTCGCTCCCCGATCTTCGCTCGATCACGCCTTGCGGTGCGAAGACGACCGGTCCGACCGGAGACGGCAGGATCGGCGCCGTCGCGTTCGTCCCCTCCGGCGTCGTCACCGTGACCTCGACCTGACAAACGGTTGAACGGCTGAAGCCCTCCCCGGCAGCGCACGCCGTCGCTGGCGACTCGGCGGGCACACGCGCCCTGATCTCGTAGTCGTGCACGACGGTGACCGCGGGTGAGGCAATCCCGCCGAAGCTGACCGACGGTGGGCGGTTGATGGAGAAACCGCTCCCCCAGATCGTCACCGAACGGCCCCCTGCGACGTTCCCCGCGGGCGGGCTGATCGCTGCAACGCTCGGCATCGCCTGACTGGCCGCGTTCTCAGCGACGTAGTCGTAGAGCGACGCGGCCGTTGCCGCGCTCGTCGCCTCATTCGACCCGTCCGTGACCGTGACCGATACGTCGACAGCGCCCGCGGCGCCCTCCGGCGCGGTGCGCGGGGGCACGGCCGAGGAGGGCACGGTGACCGTGATCGACGCCGGCGAGACGGTGTCGACCACCGCCGGTGACACACCGAACTCGACGTGGAGAGACGAGCCGGGGGTTGAGAACCCGCTGCCGGTCAAGGTGACGAGGTTGCCGCCGACCGTCGGTCCGTAGGCGGGGGTGACCCCCGTCACGACCGGAGCGGGAAGCGCGCCGGCGCTCTCGGTCGCGACGGCACACAGCGCGGTCGCCAGTCCGCCGCTGCCCGAAGCGCCGGTGACGATCGGAGAACCGAGACCCGAGGCGAGGTTGTACCCAACACCGGCGTCGTAGCCGAGCCCCAGGTGGAAAACGTCGTTGTTGCCGACCGTGATGTCGTTGAACGACGTGGCGTAGCTCGAGGCCGCCACCGCGTACAACTCGGGCGCGACGAACCCGAGGTCATGTCCGCCGGCTGTCACGGCGAGCGAGCTACAGGCACCGGGCGACGAAGCGATGTCCGCGAGGATCGCGGCCCAGGTCGGCGCGGCGATCGACGT
>JBEKLG010000107.1:0-6341 GCA_050010315.1 Acidimicrobiales bacterium | reverse complement strand
CGCGGCGCTCGCAACGAAGAGGGCGATCACGAGCCCACTGATGAACCGGAAGGCCGCCTTGGGATTGTCGAGGAGCCGGCGGCCGGCGATGAGCGTGGCGGGGCGAGTGGCCCGCTTCGTCATGAGTCGAGAACCCGCGGTCGTGAACCACGGTCCAGCGAGAACCAGCCCCACGACAAGGAGCATGAAGCCCACGAACAGCTCGAGAAGCTGGCCGCCGATGGCGCTCGGCTTGCCGACTGCGTCGAAGTACGCGAGCACGGCGATGCCGGCGAGTAGCGGGATGATCCGTACGATCCGCGGCGGACGGGACGACGCTCGTCGGCTCACGCCGAGCGGTGATATCTGGACCCTGCGAAGCGCGAGGCGCGCGGACACGACAGCGGCGACCGGGACGCCGATCACGGCGAGCACGATGTCGATCCAGTGCAGCGAGAGGTCGCCTTGGGCGAACGGCGCTCCCGTGAAGGGGACGTGGATGAGCAGCGGCCGGAACAAGAAGAAGAGGGCGAAGCCGACCGCCACTCCCGCGACCGCCGCGACCACCGTCTCCACCGCGGAGACCACAGAAATCTGACGCGGCGTGGCGCCGACGAGCCGCATCGCGGCGAAGCGCTCCTCGCGCCGCGCGGCTGACAGCCGACTCGCGGTCGCAATCAAGATCAGGACTGGCAGCAAGAGCGCTACGGCTCCGCCGGCCAGAATGAACTGCAGAACGGGTCCACTCCCGATGGTGCTCTGGCAGGCGTAGCAACTGGCCGGCGTGCGTTGGATGGCTCTGACCTTGATTGCACCAGGTGCTTGCGAGAGCTGGCGCGCGGTGTGGCCGATGACGATGATCAGCGAGTTCGGGGACGGCAGCGCCGCTGCACCGATGGTCCCAATCTGGTGCCCCGGAAACCGGTCGCGAAGTTCGTTCGCCGGCACGGACTTGAGGAGGGTTGTGAGGGCCGGGGATGCGTAGAACTGCCCCGGTCCGGGCAGGTGGGGAAGCCCCGGCGGGACCGGTGCGTTCGGCCCGGTCGCGGCAACGTCGATCTGGTCGATCGCCTGGTTGCCGAACTGGTCGGTGCTCGACAGCCACCACAGCCGGTCGGATGTCGAGGTCGGTCGTGACGCCTGCGCCGAGGTGCCGAGCCACGCGCCACGGTCGGTCTGGGCGTGTAGCCCGTTGACTCCGGCCAGGGAGGCCAGCAGTAGGCCGACGCCGAGGGCGACCGCTGCCGCGGTGACGAGGACGCGCAGCGCGGCTTCACGTCCGCTCCCGAGCGTCAGGCGCAGGCCGAGCCGAATCATCCGGCCGCCGCCGCGGTCGTGGTCACCCGGCCATCGCGAACAATCACTTCGCGATCCGCGTAAGCGGCGACGCGGGATTCGTGAGTGACGAGGATCACCGTTGATCCCTGCTCGCGCGCAGCGCGCGTCAAAAAGCCCATGACCAGTTCCCCGTTGAGCGAGTCGAGTGACCCGGTCGGTTCGTCGGCGAAGAGCACGTCGGGCTGGGCGACGAGACCACGTGCCAGCGCGACGCGCTGCGACTGGCCGCCGGACATCTCACCGGTGCGGTGGCGCTCCATGCCTTGAAGGTCGAGCCGTTCGAACCAGCCCCGCGCTGCACGGAGGGCCTCGTCGCGGCGCGTGCCACCAAGCAGCAGCGGCAGCGCGACGTTTTCCTCGGCGGTTAGCTCCGGCACGAGCTGGCCGAACTGAAACACAAAGCCGAAGCGATCCCGCCGCAGCTTGGAGCGCTCCTGCTCCCGCATCGCGTCGAGGCGCTGGCCGTCGAAGCAGACCGCACCGAAGTCCGGAATGAGGATGCCCGCCAGGCAGTGGAGCAGCGTCGACTTGCCCGAGCCGCTCGGGCCCATCACGGCGATGATCTCGCCACGATTCACAGAGAGACTCGCTCCGCGAAGCGCCGGGATCTCCCCGAAGGACAACACGAGGTCTCGTCCCTCGATGATCATCCCTCCGACCTTGACCGCTGAGGAAGCGATGGCGCCGTTCACGACGCCATTTCCTCCGCGAGCGCCGCGAGTCTCGCCGCGGTGAGGTCGATCCAGCGCAGGTCGGCTTCCAGCTGGAACAGGCCATGGTCGGCGAGGAGGGCGTCGACGAGGTTGCCGCGCTGTTTGAGTTCGGTGAGCTCGCGCATCCGCCGGAGGTGCGCGGCCCGCTGCGCGTCGAGGTACTCCTCCGCGGGGCGGCCGAGCATGAGGGAAAGGACGACCTTCACGAAGAGCTCGGTCTGCAGGTATGGCTCAGCCGGGATCGGCTCGGCGAGCCACGCTTCGACCTCGCTCTTCCCCGTCTCGGTGATCGTGTAGCGCTTGCGGTCTGGGCCGGCTCCGGGCTCAGCTTCTCCGACGATCGCCTTTCCGTCCCTCGCGAGACGGGCGAGGGTGGCATACACCTGGCCGAAGGGAAGGGGTCTGCCGCGGCCGAAGTAGCCGTCGTAGTCGCGCTTTAGGTCGTAGCCGTGGCTCGGTTCACGGTCGAGGAGCCCGAGGAGGGCCATAGGTACACTCATACCTGAGAGAATACTCTTAGCGTATACGTGCAGTCGATAGAGTTCCGCGCCGATGAGTACGCCGAAGTTGCGGAGGGCTTCGAGTACTGAACTGTGGGCGGCTCGCCGAGCGATCTCGCATGGGTCGACGCCCGCAAAGGGCGAGCAAGTTGGTCCGGCCGACCCCTAAACGCACCTTCACGTGGACAGCGCTTCCGTCAACTGCCCCAGAATGCGAGCCGACGAACTACGGCGAGGGTGCCCCTGATCGCCGGGTAGGTGCGGCAGACCAGGCGACTGAGTTGAGTGTCGCGACTGGGATGGATTGACCCTCGTTTCGGGCGTGTCACGGGCGCGAACGGGCGCGTCTGAAATTCCGCATCCTGCCGCGTGCTGCCGCGTGCTGCCGCGTGGTGCCGCGTGCTGCCGCAAGTGAGAAGAGGTGAATTCGCGTAAGTCCTGTTCACAGGGTTGTGACGATCCATTTTCGCAACGTGGAAGTCGGCGGTTCGAGTCCGCTCACCTCCACCAAAGAACTCCCAAGTCAGAGGCTATTCGGGAAGCCTGTGGCACTCTCGAAAAATGGCTCGGGCGCGCGCGAGGGGCGGGCGAAATGAGGCCCCCGGTGCGGCGGCGAGATGGCTCTTGTGACCTCAGTGTATGGAATGTAGAGGTCGCGCTTATCCCCCGTGACTAATAGATGCCCCGCCGACCCGTTTCGGCGGGGGATTTGAGGCCGTAGCAGTAGGTCCTACCCCTTGCCGGCGAAGTCGACCGCACCCTGTGGCGCAGTGACTGACTCGGGGACACCGAGGTTCGAGAAGGCGACGTTCACCTGAGAGGTCGCCATCTGCGGCCCGCAAGTCGAGGTGATGCCAGCGGCCTGGTCGGCCCAGCGGTTTCCTGGCGTCGAGACCACGGCGAGCTTCTTGCCACCTGGACCCGCGATCTCCTTCAGCTTCACGCCCTCCTTTTGCAGCTCGGCCTTGACGTTCGCGAGGGACTTCCCGGAGGCGATGGCGAAGGTGCAACCGTGCTCGGTCGACGACGACGCGAAGGTCATCTGCTGCACGACGTCGTTCTGGTTGACGGTCATCTGGAACGACGTCAGCGCACCTTGCACGAGGTTGCCGAGCGCACTCATGTCGATCGCAACAGGGTCGAGGGCGACAAGGTGGGTAAGCGTCGTCCCGTCCGAGGTCGAGGTCCCAGTCACCTCGAAGTTCGCGCTCGGGTTGATCGCGCCGTAGAGGGTGCGGGGATCGGGGAACTGCATCGAGGCGGTGTCGTTGGTGCTGTTCGTGTCGTGCAGCCACTCGAGCACGTCGCCCGGCCCGGGCGTGTAGATGTAGAATTGGCCATCGACGAGGCGGTCGTCGGTGGTGAAGGTCTTTGCCGAGCCTGGCGGTTCGGGGTTGACCGTGATCTTCTCGTCGATGTTCGACCCGTCGAACGTCACTGCGATCTCATCGTTCGTCTGCGGTGTGCCGTTCATCGAGCTTGTCTCGGTGACCTCTGCCGTCCCGCTCGACGCGGCAGCCAACACTGAGCTCGCAGCGATGTGGTGCACCTCGGCTGCGGTGAGCACGATGGCGACGCGGGTGCCGGGGGCGGGTCGGCGTGGGCCCGATCCTGCCGCCAGCAGCGCACCGCCAGCACTGGCAGCGATCACCACAGCAGCAGCGACGCCGGTCAACGTGCGTCGTCTTGACCACCTCTCGTGGTGTCGAACCTCGATCCTCAGCGGCTCCGTGTTCCGGCTGACGACGATCGCTGCGCGAAGGACCGTTTCTGCCTTCTCGGCCACCTCTTCAGGGAGCGGGTCCACGTCCCGTACCCGTCCGAGCAGTTCCATCTCGTCCACGATCACTTCGTCTCCTTTACGGTGTTGAGTTGGGTGAGCAGCGCCACCATTCCCGGCGCGGCGCGAAGCGCGAGGCGGGCCTGGTGGAGGCAACGACGAGCCGACCCAGCGGGCATGTCGAGGGACCTCGCCGCGTCCGCGATGCTCAGTTCCTCCCAAACCATGAGCAGCAGCACGTCCCGTTCGTTGGGTGCAAGGTGTTCGAGGGCTTCCCGCAGGACGGCGACTCCGTCGATCCGCTCGTCGACTGCAGGCCAGGGGTCCGAGTTCGCGGAGAGGTCCGCCACGTCCGCGACGGTGTCCTCGCTCGGTTGGGACCGCCAGTGCCGACGGAGGGTGTTGTGCGCGATCCCGAACAGCCACGGACGGGCCTCGGGATACGAGCGGTCATAGGAGCTTCGCGAATCGAATGCCGCCAGCCACACCTCGCTCAGCAAGTCCTCAGCCGAAGATCGACCGGCACGCCGCACGAGGTAGGCCCATACTGCCGCCTTGTGGCGCTGGATCATCTCGACGAAGGCCATGTCGTCGCCGGCAAGCGACCAACTGATCAACTCCGCATCGGACGCCACGGCTCTCCTTCGACTCCGTTGCCTTCAGTCTCTACTTGCCAAACGGAGCCGAAAAGCGTTCAGAACGGCACGCCGCCTCACAAACGGCCGCTATCGACCACCCGGCGTCGACGGACGGTTGCCCGGCAGCCGGCGACGATCGGTGCTTCGTAGAAAGCTCATCCCCTAATGCGCCAGGAGTCAGGCATCTGTCACCATTCCAAAACGCCGGTTCTGGTCAATGCCGTGGCTGCGATCGGTCTATGCGACAGTTACACATGAAACGCGTCAGCGAGACGGTCCGCCGTCACGCCGACGCCGATCGGCGTTGCGAAAGCACGAGCCCGGCCGAAAGGACGACGCCGACAGCCATCTCGACGATGGCCACGGCAGGAAAGTCATATGTTGTCGAGCTCAGATGGCCGTGGAAGTACGCGAACCAAGCCAGAGGCTCGAACACGAGCAGACCCGTAGCCGCGAGGGCAATGCCCATCGATCTTCGCCGACGCGACAGCGCTCCGAGTACGCCCATGGCCGGCCCGGTGAGCAGGCCAAGTCTGATGTAGTAGGCACCGCTTTCAAGGGCGAACCGTAGGTCTCCCAGGGGGCCGTGCCCTGTGAGACCAAGGACGTAGATGTTCGCCATATAGAACGCGCAGAGCGCAAGCACGGTCACGAGAAGTCCCGCGCCGGCGCCTCGCCAGACACCACGTTTCCCGAGAGCGGCGCCGGCGCCGAACGCGATCAGAAGCCACGGCGCGCTGAGATTGCCGATCATCGCCCTGACGCCGCCCTGGCTTCCGTGGATCACCGACATCGCGGCACCGAAACCGAGAGCGCCCGCGAGAACGAGGCTGAAGGTGGCGCTCCGTCTGTGAAGCACGAACCCAGGATACCGACGCTAGAACGGTGAACGCTCTCTCATCGTTTCGCCATGCGCGGACCTCGACACGGTCGACGAGCTCTCGGGACGCTGACTCATACCGCGCGCCCCAAAAGGTCGGCCGCGCCGTCTCTGATCGCTGGGTAGGTGCGGCAGTACGGCACCTCGGGGCGAGTCCGGCCGGGTTACGCGGGCACGCGTTCTGAGACAGCCACACGGACGCGTAATGCCGACTCCGGCGCGGCCAAGTCGGGCTCCGGAGGCAGTTCGGCAGAACAATCTGTGCGGTCCCGACGTGGTTTTGGTCTCCGCGCCTGAATGGCTTGGCCCGGTGTCAGGAGCACTCCACCTGGGACCAGGAGATGGTGTTCCCTCGGCGACGTGGAGGATCAGCCCGGCGCCTCGTCACGCCAAGGCTGGTGGCCGTACTGGTCGAGGTGGACGACCGTGCCGATCGGTCTGCGAGCCTTGCGGCCGTAGTGGCCCTTGGGCCAGCCGAGGGTCACGATGCAGCACGGCTCCACGCTCAAGGGC
>JBEKLG010000106.1:0-6453 GCA_050010315.1 Acidimicrobiales bacterium | reverse complement strand
GGCGTGCAGGTGGTCAACCGCCTCCTCGTGCCGCACGCCGACCCGGTGATCGTGCCGCTGGCGCTGTTTCTGAACGGCCTGGGCTACGTGATGATCGAGCGGGGGGACCCCGGGCGGGCCGGCCAGCAGCTCACCTGGACCGTCGTCGGGCTCGTCGTCTATGCGGCTGTGCTCGTCCTCGTCAGACGGAGCCGCGACCTCGAACGCTACCGCTACCTGATCGCCGGGTGCGCCTTCGTCCTCCTCGTCTCGCCGCTCGTGCCGGGGATCGGCGAGAAGATCAACGGGGCGCGCCTGTGGGTCCACGTCTCCTCGGTCGAGTTCCAGCCCGTCGAGTTCGCCAAGCTGCTCTTGGTGATCTTCTTCGCCTCCTATTGCATCGACAAGCGCGAGCTCCTCACGGTCCCGACCCAGCGCCTCGGCAGCCGGTTGTTCCCGGACCTGCGGGCCTTCGGGCCACTTGTCGTCGCCGGGGCGATGGCGCTCCTCATCATCCTCGCCGAGCACGACATCGGCTTCTCGCTGATTTTGTTCCTCGTCTTCCTCCTCATGATCTGGCTCACGACAGGGCGCTGGACCTACGTCGCCCTCGGCCTCGTCGTCTTCGTCGCGGCGACCTACCTCGCGAGCCACGCCCTCGGCCAGGTGAACGAGCGCATCACCGACTGGCTCAACCCCTGGGCGAACGCCCTCGGTAGCGGCTACCAGCCCGTCCAGGGCGAGCTCGCCTTCGGGCGCGGCGGGTGGTTCGGCACGGGGATCGGCTTCGGGCTCGCCGCCCGGGTGCTGCCGGTGTCATCGAGCGACTTCATCTTCGCCGTGATCGGCGAGGAGCTCGGCCTCGTCGGCGCGGCGGCCGTCGTCTGCTGCTTCGCGATCATCGTCGGCGCCGGGCTGCGCGCCGCGCGCCGCGCCCGTTCGGAGTTCGCCCGCCTCGTCGCCGCCGGGCTCACCGCGACGCTCGGGTTGCAGGCCTTCCTCATCATGGCGGGCAACATCCGACTTCTCCCGTTGACGGGCGTGACGCTCCCCTTCGTCTCCTACGGGGGCTCCTCGCTCGTCGCCAACTACGCGCTACTGGCCCTCGTGATGCGGATCTCGAACGAGGGCAATCAGCCCGTCGCCGAGCCGCCGGTGCCGAGCTGGTCGAACAGCGTTGAGGCGACGGCGACCGGCGTCGTCGTCGCCTGACGGAGCGCCAGGGCGACGGCGTCCGAGGGCCGGCAAGCGAACACGAGCTCGCCGGCATCGGCGAGCACGACGATCTCGGCGTAGTAAGCGCCCTGCGCGTAGCGCGTGACCCGGGCGATTCCGATCGAGCCGCCGAGGCGGTGGACGACTTCGACGAACAGTTCGTGCGTGAGGGGCTTCGGGGTCGGCCGGCCCCGCAGGATGTAGCCGATCGCCGTCCCCTCGGCGAGGCCGATCGGGATGGACAGCCGCCGGCGCGGCGGCGGGATCTCCTCGAGGATGAGGTAGGCGTTCGGGTTCGGCAGCACCATCGCCACCTCGACGACGCGAACGGCGACGTAGCTCTCCTCGATGGCCGACGCCGCCGACGCGGCGTCCTCCGCGGCCTCGGTGACGGGGTCCTGCCCCTCCGTGGCGCCCGCTGCGCCCTCATCCGTCGTCCCGCGCTGCTCGGCTGCCTCGTCGGCCGGCGGCCGGGCCTCGGCGGCGACCCTGCGTCGTCTCGGGGTCATCGTGGCCGGCTCTGGTGCAGTTCGACATTGACGACGACGCCCACGGCGATGAGAAAGGCGATGAGCGCCGAGCCCCCGTAGGAGATGAACGGGAGGGGGATCCCGGTGATCGGCATGATCCCCGTCGCCATGCCGATGTTCTCGAAGACCGAAATCACGAGGAACGCCAGCACGCCGGCGCAGAGCAAGCGCCCGAGGGAGTCCCGCGCCACCTGGATCGCCCGGAAGGCGCGGAAGCCGACGACGCCGTAGAGCCCGACGACGATCGCCGAGCCGATGAAGCCGAGCTGCTCGCCGATCGCCGAGAAGATGAAGTCGGCGTACTGGAACGGCACGTAGGCGAGGTTCGTCTCCGGCCCGCGGAAGAGCCCTGTGCCACCCAGCCGTCCGTCGCCGATCGCCGTCTTGGACTCGATGACGTTGTAGTTCAGCGTCCGGTAACCGCCGGAGTCTTGGTGCAAGAACGCGGTCAGCCGGTCGAGTTGGTAGCGGTTGAGCATGTGGATCGCCACGGCGCAGGCGAAGGCGGCGACCGCCAGGGCGACGAGGGCGGCGAGAAAGCGCAGGCGGACCCCGCCGACGTAGAGCATCACGAACAGCACCGCGGCGAGCAGGATCGCCGTGCCGATATCCGGCTGAACGAGAATGAGCAGCAGCGGGATGCCCGCCAGGCCGACGAGCGCGGCAATCGAGGAGGCGTTGAGGACGCGCTCATGGCGCGAGAGGTAGACGCTGATGACGCAGATCACGGCGAGGACGGCGAACTCCGACGGCTGGAACTGGAAGCCGGCGAACGAGATCCAGCGCTGGGCGCCGTTCGCGGAATGGCCGATGCCCTTCACCGCGACGAGGGCGAGCACGATCGCGCCGTAGAGCACATACCCCCACTCCTCGAGCCGGCGGTAGTCGACGAGGGCGCACAAGACCATCGCGCCCGCGCCGACGAGATCGTAGGCGAGCTGCCGTTTGAGGTAGTACGTCGGCTCCAAGGGGTAGGCCGAGCGCGTCGCCGAGTACACCATCACCGCCCCGATGGCCGCCAAGACGAGGACCGCCAGCACGAGGAGGTAGTCGACGTGGCGCAGGACGGCGAGCGCGGCGTTCTCCTCCCGGCGGTGTGCGACGCGACCGCGCCGCGCCAAGGTATCGACCGCCACGGTCACCAAGGTTACCGGCCGGTCACGGCGGCGGAATTGCGCCGCCGGGAGCGCCCGGCTCAGGCGCGACGGGGAGTCCCTGCCGCCGAGAACATCACGTCGAGCGGCGGCGTCTCGCCCGTGAACAGCGCCACCTGACGGGCAGCCTGGTGCACGAGCATCCCGAGGCCGTTGCGGACTCGGGCGCCTCGCCGGGCGGCGAGGGTCGAGAACTCGGTCACCGGCGGCTCGTAGACGACGTCGACGACGAGCTGGCCGTCCCGCAGGTGCCGGGTGATCGCCTCCCACCCCCCGGCGTACCCCGGCCCGGCGCCGCCGAAGCCGACCGAGGTCGCCTGGACGACGAGCTCGGCGGCGGCGAGGTCGCCGGGCGCCGCAACCCGACCCCCCGCCCCGGCGAGAGCAGCGGCTGAAACCGCCCTCAGTGCGGTCCGGTCGACGACGAGCACCTCGCCGGACCCGGCGTCGCCGAGCGCGGCGACGATCGCCCTCGCCGTCGAGCCGGCGCCGAGGACGGCGCAGATGCTTCCCTGCGGGCGGAACCCGAAGGCGTCGGCGAGGTCGTCAAGGAGCCCAAGGCCGTCGCTGTTCTCGGCGCGGGCGCGGCCCCCGGCGAAGACGACGGTGTTCGCCGCGCCGATCCTTTCGACGGTAGCCGAGCGCTCGTCGCAGGCGGCGACGACGGCGACCTTATGCGGCGTCGTCACCGACAAACCCCGCAGGCCCTGCGCCGCGGCGGCGGCGAGCGCCTCGGCGACCTCGCCGGCGCGCACCCGCAAGGCGGCGTAGCCCCAGGGCAAGCCGAGCGCGGCGTAGGCCGCGTTGTGAATAGCCGGCGAGAGCGAGTGCGCGACCGGATCGCCGATCACGCCGGCGGCGACCCACCTGGCGCCGGGCGCCGCCGCAAAATCCCTCACATCGCCCGTTCCTGGTCGAGATACGACTGGAGGATCAGCGCCGCCGCGGCGGCGTCGACCGGGGCTCGGGCCGGGGCGCCCCCCGGGCGCCGCCTGAAGCGGGTCCGCGGACCCGCTCCGCCCCGCCCCCCGGCCTCCCGCCGCCGGCGGGTGGCTTCGACCGTGGAGAACCGCTCATCGACCGTCACGACCGGGACGGCAAGGACGAGACGCAGCCGTGCCGTTTCGGCGATCACCCGCGCCGCCGCCGGCCCGATCGTCCCGTCGAGGCTGAACGGCACGCCGACGACGACGAGGGTCGCGCCGACGGCGTCGACGAGCTGCGCCAGGCCCTCGTGGTCGGCCCGCTCGTCGCCGCAGCGGGAGATGACCCCATGCGGCACGGCGAGGGTGCGCGCCGCGTCCGTGACGGCGACGCCGATACGCACCGTGCCGAGATCAAGCCCGATGCAACGCCCCGGCTCGGCCGGCTCGCCCTCGGACGGGGGCTCGCTCACCGCGATCCGAGCAGCGTGCGCAGCGTCGCCAACGCCTCGTCGATGGCGGCGACGTCCCGTCCTCCCGCCGTGGCGAACTCGGGCGACCCGCCGCCGCCCCCGCCGACGATCGCCGCCGCGGCCGACGCGACCTCGCGGGCGTCGACACCGCTCGCCGCGGCGACGGCGACGACAATCCCGACGCGTCCGTCCGTGGTCGCACCGACGAGCCCGACGGCCTCGACGCCACCGGCGCGGCGCGTCGCCAGGGCGAGCTCCCGCAGCCCCGCCGGGTCGATGCCGTCGCGGCGGGCGACGACCGTCCCTGAACCGGCCGCGGCAAGCTCGCGAGCCTCGGCGACGAGCGCCTGCGACTGCCGCCGCCGCAGCTCCTCGGCAAGGGCGCGCTCCCGCTCGACGAGCCGCTCGACCGCCTCGGCGAGCTCGTCGGGCGCGGTGTGGAGGATGGCTGAGGCACGGCCGACTGCCGCGGTTAACTTGCGGATCTCGGCGAGCGACCCCGTACCAGTCGTCGCTTCGATCCGCCGGGTGTTCGCGCCGATCGAGCTCTCCGAGACGATGCGGAACGGCCCGATCGTGCCGAGCGCCGAGACGTGGGTGCCGCCGCAGAGCTCCATCGACTCCGGCCCCGCCTCGACGACGCGGACGGTCTCGCCGTACTTCTCGCCGAAAAAAGCGATGGCGCCCGCCCGCTCCGCTTCGGCGCGCGCCGTCTCACGGACCCGCACCGGCGAGTCGGCAAGGATCGCCGCCGAGACGAGGTCCTCGACTCGCGCCAGCTCGTCGGGCGTCACGGCGGCGAAGTGGCTGAAGTCGAAGCGCAGACGGTCGGGCGCGACGAGCGACCCCTGCTGCTTCACGTGCTCGCCGAGCACTTTGCGCAGCGCCCAGTGCAGCAGGTGCGTGGCCGTATGGTTGCGCCGGATCGCCTCCCGCCGCTCGGCGTCGACCGTCGCCGTGACCTCGGCGCCGGGGGCGAGCACGCCCGAGGCGACGTAGCCCGTGTGGCACGTGATCCCGTCGGCCGTCGTCGTGTCGAGCACGCGGAACGACCCCGTTGCGGCGGCGATTGTGCCGGTGTCGCCGACCTGGCCCCCGCTCTCGGCGTAAAAAGGCGTCCGGTCGAGGAAGACGTCGGCGAGCTCGGCGCCATCCGGGGCGCGCTCGCCGTCGATGTTGACGAACGCCCCGTCGTCGCGGGCCTCAATCCCGAGCAGCCTCGCCTCGCACGCCGTCTCGGTGTAGCCGACGAAGACCGTTGGGCCGAAAGCCTCGAGGATCTCGCGCCGGCTCGCTCTGCCGCCTTCGGCGGCGACCTGGCGCGTCGCCGCCCGGCCGCGGTCGCGCTGGGCGGCCATCTCGGCCTCGAAACCGGCGCGGTCGACCTCGACACCCCGCGACCCGGCGACTTCAACGGTGAGATCGATCGGGAAGCCGTAGGTGTCGTGGAGCTTGAAGGCCACGTCGCCGGCGAGCACCTTGCCGCCCCGGGCGAGCTCGGAGTCGATGAGCTGCGACCCGGCGCGCAGCGTCCGGCGGAAGGCCTCCTCCTCGTGGCCGACGACCGTCCGCACGAGCGAGGAGTCGCGCCCGAGCTTCGGGTAGGCGGCGCGAAGCGTCGCGACGACGGCGTCGGTGAGATCCGGCAGGACAATCTCCGAGACCCCGAGCCGGTGGGCGCGCAGCGCGGCACGCCGCAGGACGCGCCGCAGGACGTAGCCGCGCCCCTCGTTCGAAGGGAAGACGCCGTCGGAAACGAGGAAGGTCATCGCCCGGGCGTGGTCGGCGAGGATGCGCAGAGCGACGTCGGTCGGCCCGTCGCGGCCGATGGCGGATTTCGTCAGTGCCGCCGCGGCGTCGACGATCGGCGCCAGTACGTCGGTCTCGAAAAGCGATTCCACCCCCTGGAGCAGAGTGAGGATCCGTTCCAGGCCGGCACCGGTGTCGATGTTCTTCTTCGGCAGCTCGGTCAGCGTCCCGTCGGCGGCGCGGGCGAACTGCATGAAAACGAGGTTCCAGATCTCGGTGTAGCGCTCGGCGCCCCCCCGGGCGGGGCCGCCCGCCGGGCCGAAGCGCTCGCCGCGGTCGTAGTAGATCTCCGAGCACGGGCCGCACGGGCCGGTCTCGCCCATCTTCCAGAAGTTGTCGTCCCCCATCTTCTGAATCCGCTCGGCCGGCA
>JBEKLG010000105.1:0-6520 GCA_050010315.1 Acidimicrobiales bacterium | reverse complement strand
GGCACCGACTACACGACGACCGGCCCGCTCGCGCTGTCGGCCGCGGAGATCGCCAAGCTCGGCGCCTCAGGGGCGACGGTGAAGTTCGAGACCCCGAGCTCGAGCATCCTCCCGACCCTCATTATCTACCTCGTGCCGATCGCGCTGATCGCCGTGCTTTTCATCTGGCTGCAGCGGCGCGCCCAGGGCCAGATGACCGGGATCATGTCAATCGGTCGCTCGCGCGCCAAGGTGTATTCGACCGAGCGGCCGCGCACGACCTTCGCCGACGTCGCCGGCTACACCGGCGTCAAGCAGGAGATCAGCGAGATCGTCGACTTCCTGAAGTCGCCGGGGCGCTTCCGGGAGATCGGCGCCCGCATTCCCAAAGGCGTCCTGCTCGTCGGTCCTCCGGGCACGGGAAAGACGCTCCTCGCCCGGGCGGTGGCCGGCGAGGCGGGTGTGCCGTTTTTGTCGGTGAGCGGTTCGGACTTCATGGAGATGTTCGTCGGCGTCGGCGCGAGCCGGGTGCGCGACCTGTTCATGACCGCCCGCAAGCAGGCGCCGGCGATCATCTTCGTCGACGAGATCGATTCGATCGGCCGCAAACGCGGCGCCGGGCTCGGCGGCGGCCACGACGAGCGCGAGCAGACGCTCAATCAGATGCTGAACGAGATGGACGGCTTCGACGCCGCCGAGGGTGTCGTCATGATGGCGGCGACGAACCGGCCGGACATCCTCGACCCGGCGCTCTTGCGGCCCGGAAGGTTCGACCGGGAGATCGTCGTCCCTTTGCCCGACCTGTCAGAACGCGTGCCGATCCTTAAGGTGCACTGCCGCGACAAGAGGATCGGACCCGACGTCGACCTCGACGTCGTGGCACGCGGCACGCCGGGGATGAGCGGCGCCGACCTCGCCAACCTCGTGAACGAGGCCGCGCTCCACGCCGTCCGACGCAACAGCCAGGCGGTCGAGATGCAGGACTTCGACGCGGCGCGCGACCGCGTCTTGATGGGCCAGCAGCGCGACTCGCTCGTGCTCTCCGACGCCGAGAAGTCCCGCGTCGCCTACCACGAAACCGGGCACGCGATCCTCTCCTACGTCCTGCCCTTCGCCGACCCGCTTCTCAAGGTGAGCATCATCCCGACGGGCCTCGCCCTCGGCGTCACGTGGCAGCTCCCCGTCGACGAGAAGCACATCTACCGGCGGGAGTACATCGAGGACTCGCTGTGCGTGCGGATGGGCGGTCGCGTCGCCGAACTCATCGTCTACGGCGACCTGTCGACGGGCGCGAGCGACGACCTCCAGCGCAACACCGAGCTCGCCCGCAAGATGGTCCGGGAATGGGGGATGTCCGACCGCGTCGGTCCGATGGCCTGGGGCTCACAGGGGACGGTCTTTTTGGGTGAGGATCTCATGCACACCCGGGACTACTCCGAGGACACGAGCCGCGTCGTCGACGAGGAGATCGCCCGCATCCTGCGTGACCAGGAGGACCGGGCGCGACGCATCCTCGAGGAGCACCGCTCCGGCCTCGAGGCCGTCGCCAAGGCCCTCCTCGAGCGCGAGTCGATCGACGGGGCCGAGGTCGCCCGCCTCATCGACAGCGCCTACGGCCGGCCCGTCCATGGCGAAGAACCCGACGCCGTCCATATCGTCGGCGGCATCTCGGGACCGCCGCCCGAGCCCGTTCCCGCCGCCACCGGGGCCGGGGCGAACGGCGAGTCCGGCGGGAGCGCTCAGCCGACCCCAAACGCCGCCGGGGCGGTCAAGCCGGCCGAGGCGACCGAGCCCCTGACGTAGAGCTCTCCGCCGGCGACGACGGCCCGGTCGCTCGTCACCCGCAGTGACAGCCGGCCCCAGGCCGCCGGCAGGTCGGCGAGGTCGACGACGATCGATGAGTCGGCGGCGACCGTCGACGGGATAAGACCGGCGAACGAGCCCCGCATCGGGCGGATCCAGACCTTGGCGGGCCCCGAAGCGGGATTCGTCACGGTCACGAACTCCGAGATCCGCGCGTCGCTCTGACCGCCTGGGAGCAGCCAGAGGCTCGCCGGCGCCGTCACCCCCGAGGTGATCGTGAACCCCGCCGGGAGCGACGGCAGCTGGAACAGGGCGGCACGACGGCGCGCCGCGGCGCTCCTGCCGGGGACCCGCACTTTGATGGCGGAGGCGACAAGCAACTCGCGGGCGGCGACGATCGGCACGCCGTTCGTCGAGGTGACGGCCGCCCAGCGCTCCCCCGCCGGCGAGACCTCCGGGGCGGGCGCGTAGCGCGTCGTCGCCCCGGCGGCGAGCGACAGCGTGATCTCGCCGACCCCGCCCGGGCCGCCGAGACGCAGCTCGACCTCGGCCGGGCGGCGCCCGGGGTTAAAAAGGTCGAACGTCTGTTGGGCCGAAGCCCCCGCCGGGGCGGCCGGGAAGAGCCACTGCGCCGCAGGCTGGGCGACGGGGCTTTCCAGCGCCTGGAACGAGACGCCGCGGTTCACGACGCTGTCGAGCGCGCCGGCGACGATTCCACCCCCCGACGAGCTGATCCGCACGGCGAGATAGCGCTGGAACGGCAGCGCGTGGGCGACGTCGAGGACGACGACGTGGCCGGCGGGGACGAGCACGCCTTGCAGCGCCGGGGGCGACTGCGGCCCGCCCGGCGTGGCGAAGGACACGGCCGCGACGGCGGGGGTCGCCCCGGGGTCGTAGAGCGCCAGGGCGACGTCGTTGCGCGCCCGCGTGCTCCCGGCCGCGAGGTACTGGGTCGCCGCCACCTGGCGGACGCACGGCGCGGCGTCAGGCCCCATGCGGCCGTGGACGAGCTCGACGACCTCGGCGGTCGTGCCGTCGACGACGACCCGTGCCGCGGCGGCGGTCGTCGCGTGGACCCGGACGAACCCGACGGCCGATTCGGCCTCCCCGGGGACCGAGATCCCCTTGCTCAGCGATCCGCCGCTCGCGAGGGCGACGGTCACGGTGGCGGCGACGGCGACGGCGCCGTCGTTCACGATGGCGAGCGACGGCGCCTCGTGCGGTGTGCCGACGGGCAACGGGCCCGCACAGAACCACGCCGTCGAGCTCGCCCCCGGCAAATCCTGCACCGTCGCCGCGAACGACTCGGAAGGTGGGTGCGCCCTCGTCGGGTGGATGGCGACGCTCGCCACGCCGGCAAGAGCGAGTGCGGCGAGGACGGCCGCGACGACCGCCCGACGGCGGCGTTCGCCGAGGTTCCCCGCGATCGCCGCGCCGCTCACCGCTGCCCGCCAATCGCCCCTGGCGGGGGAGGCACGAGGCCGCGGGCCCCGTACGGGCCGGTTCGCCGGGGACGGCGGGTCCGGCGACGCCGGCTCACGGCGAGGCCGGCGGCGCCGAGCCAGGCAGCGAGCGCGGCGACGACGCCGAGGGCGCGCCACGGCGCCGGGGTCGCCCCGCCCGGCACCGCCGGCACGAGCGTCGCCGACCCCTGCCAGTCGACGTTCTGGAAGAAGTACACGCCCCCTTCGCTCGGCAGCTCCCGCAGGTCGAGCTGGCTTCCGAGGACTGCGAGGAGGTCTTTCGGCGGCGGTGCCGCCGGCGCGGTCTGGACACCGGCGAGCACCGGCGCGAAGGCCGTCGGGACGACGATCAGCGAGACCCCGCCCGGCGCGAGGAGCCGGCCGAGCTCGACGGTGCGCCCGAGCTCGGCGTCGCTGACCGCCGCGCCAAGCGGCGCCGCGGTGCCGGGGTTGGCGTTCAACCAGAGCGCCGTGGCGTCCGGCAGCCCGGTGGGCGTCAGGGCTTCGGCGAAGCCCGGCCGGATCTGCCACCCCGCCAGCGGCAAGGCGAGCGGCGCACCGAGCCAGAGCTCGCGCCCCGACGGGCCGGTGCTTGCCGTCCCGGCCGGCAGGACCGACTCGTAGCCGATCTCCGGCAGCCCCCAGCGGCCGCCCCAGGCCTCGGCGGCGACGGGCAGCAGGCCGACAAGGCCGACGGTGGCGAACCCGGCCGTCGCGACCTGCCGCCAGCCGAGTCGCGCAACCGAGACCTCGCGCGCCATCGAGGCCACCCCCAGCCCGACGAGCACGGCGAGGCACACCCCCGCCGGGGTGTCGAACTCGCGGGCCGCGCCGCCTCCCGCGCCGAGCCAGCCCTCACCCGCGGCCCAGGCGACGGCGAGAGACGCCGCGAAGGCGCCCCACCAGCGCACGCCCCAGGCGAACCGCTCGGCCTTCCCGACGACGAGGACGAAGAGCGCCGCGGCGACAAAGGCGTAGCTCAGCGGACCGCGCCCGATCGGCCCGACGTTGAAACGCAGGAGCGTGGCGAGATTCGGAACCCCCGACCCGGTCGCCGCGACGCCTGCGACCGCGCTCCAACGCGCCCCCGGCTGGAGAAACGTCAGCGACCACGGGAAACAGAGCACGAAGGCGACGACGACCGAGCCACCGGCGACGACGAGCCCGCGCAGCGACTGCATCCCCCGAGCCGCGCCCCGGACCGCGAACGTCGCGGCAACCATCGCTGCCGCCGCGACGACGAGACCGATGACCGCCGCCGGCGCGAAGGCGGCGACGACGGCGACGATCACCCCGAGGCTGACGCACTCCTCGGCGGTGGCGCGCCCTGCGACCGGCAGGGACTCGTCGCCGTAGGGCGGGAGGGCGGTCGCCCGGGCGACGCGGCCGAGCATCCAGGGCATTCCCCCGTAGACGACGAGCGCCTGGAGATCCCCCCGGGCGAGGTCGTTCCAGGCGAGCGGGAGGAACAGGTAGGTGATCCCCGCGGCGAGCGAGGCCGGACTCCCCCCGAGCGGGCGGACGAGGCGCACGACGCCGAACACCCCGGCCACGACGGCGAGGACCATCCCAACTTTCAAGACCACCCCCATCGACCCGGCGGCGACGAGCCCGGCGAGCCCGAGGATCGCGAACGCCGGCGAGGCCGGGCCCGTCGGCTGGGTCCCCCGGTCTGTCGTCCCGCCGAGGTAGGTCGCGATCAGGTGGAAAGGCTCCGGAATCGGGAGGTAGCCCCCGACGAGTGGCAGGTGGCCGCAAAGCAGCAGGCGCGATCCGGCGACGGCGACGAAGCCGGCGGCTACGGCGCAGATCGTCGTCCAGCGCGGGCGGCGCTGTCCGTGGACAGCTTCCCCGACGCCTTGCGAGCTCGCCTTGCGCCGGCCGGTCCAGCGCAGCACCAACCCTTCGACCCGCGGGCGCGCCGCCCGCACAAGGCGCGACGAGTGGCGCGCGATGAGATGGAGCGCCACCCGGTCGGGCACCTGGCGGGTCGCGGCGACGGCGGCCCGGGCGCCAGCGAGGTCCCGCGCCGGAGCGAGGTTCCAGACCCAGGCGTCGATCACCTCACGGGCCCGCCGGCGTCGGCCGACGAGCGTGAAGTACACGACCTCGATGGCGCTCATCACGACGAGCTCGGCGACGACGGGCGTCCGCCGGGTCGGCCCGTAGTTCTTCAGCACGGCGCGCAGCATGTGGCGCCACTGCAGGGCGCGGGCCTCCGGCAGCGGCCGGCGCCGCGCCGCCGTCGCCTCGAGGTGACGGACGGTCGCGAGCGGCGTGACGACGACCCGGGCGCCGGCGATGCGGGCCCGCCAGGACAGGTCGATGTCCTCGCCGAGCATCGAGATCTCCGGGTCGAATCCCCCGACGGCGGCGAACAGGTCGGCCCGCACGAGCATGTATCCGCCCGGGATGGCGAACACCTCGCGGGGTTCGTCGTGCTGGGACTGGTCGAACTCGCGGTGCGCCACCCGGCGCACCGGCGCCCCGAACCGATCCATGTCCAGTCCGAGCTGGAGGATGCGGTCCGGTTCGGCCTCGTCGACGAGCTTCGGACCGACGATCCCGGCGTTCGAACGGACCGCTTCTTCGACCATCACCCGGACGGCATCGGGATCGGCGACGACGTCGTCGTGGCAGAACAGGTAGTACGCCGCGCCCTGGACGACGTCGAGGACGGCGTTGGCGCTCGGGCCAAATCCGGCGTTGTACTCGAGGCGGGTGAGGTAGAACTCCGGCGCGACCGCCGCGACGCGGGGCGCGAGCGGTTCGCTGCTGGCCGCGTCGACGACGAGCGTCGTCAGGTCCAAGTAGTCCTGCGCCTCAAGCGCGGCGAGGCACCTCTCGAACCACGGTCCAGAATCGGAGGCTACGACGACGGCGACGACCGGTGGCGCGTGCTCCTCCGGCATCGGACTGACGCTAGCCGGGGCGGTCCCGCGCCGCTCGTGGCCGCAAATCGCGGCCGCTAGGCGCCCGCCCGGGTGGCACGGAGCACGTCGACGAGGGTCTGGCGCAGCGGGATCTCGGGTTTCCAGCCGGTGAGGGCCGCGAGCCGGCTGCCGTCGCCGACGAGGACCGGCAGGTCGACCGGCCGCATGAGCTGCGGATCCTCAACCGGCGCGAGCGGCCGGTCGGCGAGGGCGACGATCTCGGCGAACACCTTGGAGATCGGCACCGCCACGCCGGAACAGACGTTGTAGACCTCGCCGCCGGCACCGAACTCGGCGAGGAGTCGGTAGGCCCGGACGACATCGCGAACGTCGGTGAAGTCC
>JBEKLG010000104.1:0-6543 GCA_050010315.1 Acidimicrobiales bacterium | reverse complement strand
GCTGCTCGAAGGCGACCTCCCCCGTCCGGCAGTCCGAGATGACCGAGTCGCGGCGCTCCCACTCGACGGTGTCGTAGGGCGGGCGACCCGGCGTCGTGAAGTGTCGCCGCAACCCGATCTCGACCCGCTCGTCCGCTACCGCCATCGTCCCGGTCCCTCTCTGCGTCGTCTCGGGCCTTTCGGCCGTCCCCCCGGCCCACAACCGGGCAATCCCTCCCGGAAAGCGCCCTGTACACACAACATGTAGTGGTTCTCAGAGCTGATACCACTAGATGAGGAGACAAGTACAGCACTGTAGTTACAGATGTGTCAACAACTCTCGCACCGAGCCTCACGAACGCCCAGGGCCTCACGGCGCCGCGTGGACCGGAGCGGCTCACTCCCCGTGGCTGCCCGCCGCCCGAACTCCATCCTCCCCGGCCACGACGGGTCGCCTTGACCCGTTTGCCGCCGACCCTATCGGACCTCTCCTACCGGCACGAGCCGCTGTCACCAGCCGAGGGTGATGCCGGCCTCGCGCGCCGCGGCGACGATTGGCGTCACCGAACCCGGCCACCCGAGAACCGCCCAGCTCGCGCCGGCTGCCGCCAGCGATCGGAGCTGGACCGCAGCTGAATCCCGCGCCAGCGCCCCGCCCCAGCAGACCGGGCCGTGGCGGGCGAGCTCGCCGACCCGTCCGGCCCCGACGCCGAAGACGTTGAGCGTCGCGCCAATCGCCCGGGCGATCGCGTTCGTCGCCGCGCTGCCGGCACCGATCCACACCGGGATGCCGTCCGCGACGAGCGCCGACCCGACCGCCCGAGTCGCCCGCCGGCGGACCTCCGCGCTGCCGGGGGCGAGCCCGTAGGCGAGGTTCTCGGCGCTGCTCCGGCGGTCACCCGTCCCGATCCCGGCGATCAGCCGTCCGCCGCTCAGGCGGTCCAGCGTCCGGAACTCGCCAACGAGCACGTCGTCGGGCACGAGACCGACCCGGGCGACGAGCGTGCCGAGCACGATCGAGGACGTCGCCGCGGCGAGCATCCCGAGGAGCGGGAACGGCGCGATCGCGGCGCGGCCCGGCGCGCCCGGGGGCCAGAGATGGTCGTAGGCGAAGACGCCGTGGATCCCCGCCTCCTCCGCCTCGGCGGCGCAGGATCGCGCCGGCGCCGCCGTCGAGTCGAAGGAGGGAACGATGACGCCGAGGCGCATGGGCGAAGCCGGAAGCGCTCAGGACCCGCTTTCCACGCGGGTTTTCAGATCGCGCACGGCGGCGTGCAGGATGTGGCCCTCGGCCCGCCGCTTGACGAAACCTGGGATCGGCACCCGCAGCTTGACCGAGAGCTCGTAGTGCACCTCGGTCGTCCCGTCCGGGCCGGCATGGAACTCGTAGCGCCCGTCGAGCCGGTCCGTGAGATCGCCGTCCTGCTGCGTCCAGGAAACGGCGAAGGGGGCATCCTCGTAGTCGTAGCGCAACACGTAGCTCGTGCTCCGACCGAAGGCCCCGGCGCGAAAGCGCACGAGCGAGGGCCGGCCCTCGGCATCGCGCTCGAGGACGTGGACCTCCTTCACGTCGGCGACCCATTCCGGGTACCGCTCGAGATCGGTCACGACCACGAAGCAGCGCTCCGGCGTCCCCGCGATCGTCATCTTCTGGGCCGTGTGCTCCACGGTCCTCTCCTTTCGGCCGCGTCGGAGCCCTTTCCAGCCTCTCACGACCGCCAACGCTTGTGTAGCAGGCCGCTCGGCACTGCGTGGTGATCCTCAGGCTTCCGCGGCGCGCAGCGCAGCGTCGAGGCGGGCCGCCAGCTCGTCCCAGTTGAACTCCTGACAGGCGCGCAGGCGCGCTGCGGCGCCGAGGCGGCGCCGCAGTGCCTCGTCGTCGAGCATGTCGGCCAGTGCCTTCGTCGCGACGACGGCGTCACCTGGCCGGTCGACAACGAGCCCGGTCACGCCGTGAACGACCGCCTCGTGCGAGCCCCCGCTCCTCCCGGCCACCTGGGGCACGCCGGCCGCGGCGGCCTCGAGGAAGACGATCCCGAATCCTTCCTGTTCCAGTCCTCCCCAACGGGTACGGCAGAGTACCGCGGCGACATCCGCCGCGCCGACGAGTCCCGGGAGATCCTCGTCGCGCACCCGGCCGAGAAACTGCACCGGCGCCTGCAGCCGTCGCGCGAGCGATTCCAGCCGTCGAGCGTCACGCCCGGCACCGGCGATCGCCACGGTAAGGTCCGGACGCCGGCCGACGAGTTCCGCCGCCGCCTCGATCAGGACGTCCATGCCCTTGCGCGGCACGAGTCGACTGACGGCCACCACAAGCCGACCGGTCTCGGGGAGCCCGAAATGCCGCCGCGCCTTGGTGATCTCGACGGCAGCAAGGGGGTGAAAGCGCTGGACGTCGACGCCCGGCGCGACGATGACGACCTCGGGCAGATCCCCGCCAGCGAGCCGGCGCGCCTCCTGGGCCGGATAGCTGCCAGCCGCGATCACGAGTTCCGCTCCGACAAGAACCCTGCGGAGAAGCCGAGACGTGACCGGCAGGCGCGCCGCCACCGTCACCTCTGCTCCGTGGAGGACCACCGCGTAGCGCATGCCGAGCTTCGGGCCGACGAGCCCGACGGGCAGAGCGGGGTCGAGCACGACGAGCGACGCGCCCTTGTCCTGCGCCAGCCGTCGGATCCGCGCCGCAAGCCACGGTGTCGGCCAGAGCATCCGGACTGCGACGCGCTCGATCTCGTGCGGCGCCCGGGAGTCAAACTCGCGGGCTCCGGCGTGTTCGATCGTGAGCACTGAGACCCGCCCGGGGGGAAGCCGGCGCCAGAGCTCCCAGAGGTAGGTCTGGATGCCTCCGACCTTCGGCGGGTAGTCGTTGGTGACAAGCAGGTGCGTCATCTGGCGTGCACCTCGTGGGGGCTGGTGCTCGTCGCAGGCGACTGCTCAGCCAGCACGCGCCTCGTGGCGGAGCGCCGGGAGCAGGCCGGCCCGTTCGAAGACACGCACGGCGCGTGCCTCGGCCGCGTCGATGATGACTGCGTCAGCGGGGTCACGGCCCAGTACGAAGCTGACGACGCAATCGCTGCAGGCGGCGGTTCCCTTGTGGCAGCACGTATCACAGCTGATCGTGATCGCACCTGTGGCCATCGTCGCTCCCTCAGGTCAGGTTCGTGCGTCGCACCTCGTCCGACGGGGACCATCTTCGCCGATGGGTGTATCAACGCGGCATGGGCGACTCTCGCGATGGATCGCCCGCGGGAGCAGCTCTGGGCGGCACGGCGTCTTCGATCACGTCGATCGACGACCTCCCGCACCACCGGCACGTCACGGATTCCACCACCTCGTTGAGGACTTCCTCCTCCTCGATTGAGTACTCCCCGCCGAGCGTGAAATGCCAGAACTCTCGGGTCCGGCGCGTCGACGTGACGTCGAAACGAGTTCGGTTGCCGCAGCCCGGACAGCGGTAGCGCACGGACACGGTGCGAACCTAGCGCGGCCCGGGGGTCGGCAAGCAAGGACCCCCGCCACCTAGCAGCTGGACGGGAGCGCCGATCTCGACAGGTACTCCTCGATCTGTCGGGCGAGGGCACGCAGTGCCCTGCCACGGTGCGATATCTCGTGCTTCTCGCTGGCGTCCATCTCGGCGAGGGTCCGCCCTCGGTCGACGTCTGGAACGAACACGGAGTCGTAGCCGAAACCGCCCTCGCCGCTCGGGGCCTCGGTGATCGTCCCCTCGAGGGTTCCGGAAGCGACGAGCTCAGTGCCGTCGCTGAGCATCGCCAGGGCGACCGTGCGGAAGCGGGCCCGCCGGTCGCGACGGCTCCCGAGCTCGGCGAGAAGCTTCGCGATGTTGTCGGCGGAGCGCCCCTCGGGTCCCGCGTATCTCGCGGCGTGCACACCCGGCAATCCCCCGAGCGCGTCCACCTCAAGACCCGTGTCGTCGGCGATCGCACCAAGTCCTGTCGCCGCGGACACCGCTCGTGCCTTCAGCCGGGCGTTGTCCTCGAGGGTCTGGCCGTCCTCCTCGACGGACCCGATGTCTTCCGGTCGCGCCACGAGCTCGACCTTGCCGCCGAGGACGAGGCCAAGGATCTCGCAGATCTCCCGCGCCTTGTCCTGGTTGGCCGACGCCACGACGAGCCGCAACGGGAGCGGTTGGCCGCTCACCGCTCGCCCCGAGGTGGAGGAGGCTTCGAGGGCGCGACCGCGTCGTCCCCGAGCAGCCTCGCGACGCTCCTGGCCGCGAGCTCCAGCATCTCGTCGAGCGTCGACCGCGAGAAAGGACCGCCTTCGGCCGTCCCCTGTACCTCGACGAACTCGCCCGATCCCGTCATGACGACGTTCATGTCCACTCCGGCGCGGGAGTCCTCGGCGTAGTCGAGATCGACCATCACGACGCCGTCGACCAGCCCGACGGACACGGCGCCGACCGATCCGACAAGGGGAAACCGATCGAGCGCGCCGTTGGCGACGAGGCGGGTGCAGGCATCATGGAGTGCCACGAAAGCACCGGTGATCGCGGCGGTCCGAGTGCCACCATCGGCCTGGAGAACGTCGCAGTCCAGGATGATTAGTCGTTCACCGAACGCCGACAGGTCGCACACCGCCCGCAACGACCTCCCGATGAGCCGTTGGATCTCCTGGGTTCGCCCCGACTGGCGGCCTTTCGTTGCTTCCCGCGGAACGCGCTCCGCCGACGAGCCCGGGAGCAGCGAGTACTCAGCCGTCACCCAGCCTCTACCCGATCCACGTAACCACTTGGGAACCTCAGAATCGAACGAAGCCGTGCACAGCACCTTTGTTCGACCCATCGTGACGAGCACCGATCCTGCGGCGAATTCGGTGAAGTCGCGGACGATCTCGAACGGCCGCATCTCGTCCGGCCGACGCCCGTCGCGGCGAATCCCATTTGTCATCGTCGACCAGCCCCCTCATTCGTCTCGGCGACTCGCCCTCCACGGCAGTGAGCCCTCCGATGAACGTATCCCGCGGGCGGGCGCCACGGCTCATCCGCCGAACACGACCGGTTCCGCCGTGGAGAGCTCAGGACCGAACAGACGACGTCCCGCCGTGACGAACCACTCGAGGTCGCCCGAAGACAAAAACCGGTGTGGCTCTTTCGAGGGGTTCCTGCGCCCAAGTCCGGTCGATTCGAGAATGGACCGAACGTCGAACGCCGTCTCCTCGCCCGACGACACGAGGACGGCGTCTCGGCCCATGACGTCCGCGATCGTCCGGGCGAGGAACGGATAATGCGTGCATCCGAGCAACAAGGTGTCGACCCCCGCGTCCCGGAGCGGCGACAACATCCGCTCGGCGAGGACATGGACCTGGTCATCGTCGAGTTCGCCCCGTTCGACGAATTCGACGAATCCCGGACAGGCGGCGCAGTGCACGTTCTCCGCGACGTGGAAGCCGGTCGCGGCCCGCTGGTAGGCGCCCGAGGCGATCGTGCCCGTCGTGCCGATCACGCCGATCTGGCCGTTGCGCGTTGCCGCGACCGCGGCACGCAAGCCAGGCTCGATGACCCCGACGACCGGCACGACGAAGTCGAAGCGAAGTTCGTCGAGGGCGACGGATGCTGCCGTGTTGCAGGCAACGACGATCATCTTCACGTCCTCGGCAGCAACGAGGTACTCGGCGATCTCGCGACTGAAGCGTCGGATCTCGTCGGTCGGGCGCGGACCGTACGGATAGCGGCCCGTGTCGCCTATGTACACGATCCGTTCATTGTGGAGAAGATCGATGAGGGCGCGCGCGACGGTGAGACCGCCGAAACCGCTGTCAAAGACCCCGATGGGTCGGTCGTTCATCTTTCCGACCCAGGCTAGGCGCGAGCCCAGTGCCGATCGTCCCGAACCTCGCGGCTTCCTAGAAGTAGACGTTCCGCCGCGCCCGCTCCACGACCGCCTCGAGATCGCCCGCCCACACGTCGGCGGAGAGGTACTTCCATCCGCCGTCCGGCGAGAGAACGACGATCACGCCGGCGGAGATCTGCGCCGCGCACCGCACGGCGCCGGCGACAGCCGCACCCGTCGACAGCCCGGCGAAGATGCCGACATCGGCGAGGCGGCGCGTCCAGACGACCGAGTCCGCCGGGCCAACCACCATCTTGCGATCGAGCAACTTCTCGCCACCGAGATCGGTGAAGATCGGCGGGATGAACCCGTCGTCCAGGGTGCGCAGGCCCTCGACCATCTCTCCGGACGGGGGCTCGACCGCCCACACCTTGATGTCGGGGTTCTGCTCCTTGAGGAATCGCCCAACCCCGAGCAGCGTCCCGCTCGTGCCGAGCCCCGCGACGAAGTGGGTCACCTCCGGGAGATCGCGCCAGATCTCCGGCCCGGTCGTCTCGTAATGCGCCCGCGGATTCGCCGGATTCCCGTACTGGTACAAAAAGACCCATTCCGGGTGCTCCACGGCGAGCCGTCGGGCAAGTCGAACCGCCCCGTTCGAGCCTTCGGCGCCCGGCGAAGGAATGACCTCCGCACCCCAGACGCCGAGCAGCTGGCGGCGTTCGACCGAGACGTTCTCGGGGAGCACGACCTTGAGACGGTAGTCCTTTACGCGGCA
>JBEKLG010000103.1:0-6585 GCA_050010315.1 Acidimicrobiales bacterium | reverse complement strand
TCGACGGGGCGCGAACCGATCACGGCGAAGCTCATCGCTGACCTGCTCTCCGCCGCGGGTGCCGATCGCGTCGTCAGCGTCGACCTGCACTCGGGCCAGATCCAGGGCTTCTTCAACTTCCCCGTCGACCACCTCACCGCGCTGCCGGTGCTGTGCAGCTACCTCGCCGAGCAGGACCCGCGCAAGCTCGCCATCGTGTCGCCTGACGCCGGACGGGTGAAGGTCGCCGAGCGATTCAGCCAGCAGCTCGGCGCCGACCTCGCTTTCGTCCACAAGCGGCATCTGACGAGCACGGCGAACAGCGTCGAGGCCCGTGAGGTGATCGGCATCGTGAAGGGCCGGCGCTGCGTGATCATCGACGACCTCATCGACACCGGCGGCACGATCATCGGCGCCGCCGAGCGTCTGAGGGATGCGGGGGCGACCGACGTCTGGGCGATGGCGACCCACGCCGTGCTCTCCGATCCGGCCCTCGAGCGGCTGCGCGGCGACACGATCAGCCGGGTGATCGTGACGAACACACTTCCTCTGCCCAAGGAGCGCCTGATCGACAAGATCCAGGTGCTCTCCGTGGCGCCGTTGATCGCGGCCGCCATTGACGCGGTCTTCGAGGACACGTCCGTCTCCGGCATCTTCGGGGGAAACAACCTTTCCTGAGTCGGCCAGCCACGGGCCCACCGTCCCGGTCCACCCGGAGGCGCCAGTACCGCCTTGCCACAGACCCGGCACGTCGCCCCGCGGTTGGTCTTGTAGGCCGCGGCACGCCTCAAGGCGAAAGCGCGGGCCACGACGTGCCTGCTGGGCAATATCGACACGAACCTCCTCGCACTCGGGACGGCCGACGAAGTTGACGCCTCCTGCCGCGAGCTGATCGAGATCTGCAAGCCGGGCGGCGGTTTCATCCTCGGCCCGGGGTGTGCCATGGCCCCGACCACCCCGGCCGAGAACATTCATGTGCTCGTTGAGTCAGCCAAGAAGTACGGCTCATACCGGAGCACGTGAACGCAGCCCCGCACCGCAGCCGGGCGGGGGCCCTCGTGAGAGGCCAGCGACGCTTTTTCCTCCCCGAACGGCTTCCGGCCGAGGCGCCCGACCTCAACCCCGTCGAGAGGTGCAGGGAACGTTGGGGGCAGAGCTCGCCAACCTCTGCCCCGACTCGATCGACGACCCGGCCCGATCCCGCTGAAGGGCTGGCGAGTTCGGCAACGACGCGACGTTGTGCTTTCTTCCTGCGGCACCGCGGCCTTGATGACCAATGTGTCAGTTCATTACCGAAAGGTCCTCAGTCGCTTGGCGGGCGAGCACCCGCGACCGCCTGATCGGCTGCCGCCGGGATCGAAAGGCGCACCACGGCGCCGGCGTCGTTCGCGACCGAGATCGATCCTCCGAGCTGCGAGCGTACGAGGTCACGCACGATCGACAACCCGAGGCCGCCCGTTCTGTCGATGTCGAATCCCGGCGGGAACCCGACGCCGTCGTCGCGCGCCTCGACTTCGAGGCCCCCTTTCCCGGGGCGGAAGGTGAGGTCGACGAGCAGCGGGGCCGCATCGACCCCCGGGCGGGCGTGCTCGACGGCGTTCTGCAACAGCTCGGCGATCACGAGCGACAGCGGCGTGGCGATGTCGGCGTTGAGGTCGCCGGCGTCGCCTGTCACCCGGATGACCACCTCCTTCGCGTCGACGGCTGCGTCCGCGGCGAGCTGGACGAGCGAGGGCACGATCTCGCCGAAGGGCACCTGGGCCGAGGGCTCGCGGGCGAGCACCTCGTGGACGACGGCGATCGCCCGAACCCGGCGTTCCGCCTCGACGAGGGCGACCTGGCCGGGGCCCACTCCCATGCGCCGGGACTGCAGACGCAGCAGCGACGAAATCGTCTGGAGGTTGTTCTTCACGCGGTGGTGCACCTCGCGGATCGCGGCGTCCTTGGAGAGCAGCAGCCGGTCACGCCGCCGCAGGTCGGTCACGTCGCGCAGCAATACCGCCGCGCCGACGACGGCGTCGGACTCGATGAGCGGGATGCAGTGGATCAGCACCACGACCTCGGGGCGCCGCTCGATCTCCTCGATGACGGGAAGCCGTGAGCCGAAGGCGGTCGAGATGGCGTGGGTCACGGCCTCAAGCTGCTCGAGGTCCGAGCCGACGATCGCCGAGACGACCCCCATCCGGTGCAGGGCGTTCACCGCGTTCGGCGAGGCGAAGGTGACCCGGCGCTTCTCGTCGAGGACGATCACGCCGTCGCCGACCCGGGGCGCGTCCTCGACCACGGCGGTGGCGGTGGAAAATGGGAAGAGCCCGGCATTGACCATCGAAGCCAGCCGCTCGAAGATCCGCCTATAGACGCGCTCCAGCCCCCCGGTGCGCCGACCGGTGCGCGGCGACCAGACCCGGACGAGCACGGCGACGACCATCTCCTGCCAGCGCACCGGGATGCACTCGCAGCGGACCGGACCGGTTTCGCCGCTGTAGGGACAGTTCCCAACCAAGATCTCGCCGCTTCGCCAGGCGGCGCGCAAGGGCACGCCCTCGGCGTTGTCGTCGGCGTACTCGCCGACGAGGTCGAGCGCAAACAGCGTCTGGCTCGTTGTCGGCCGCATCTGGCCGAGCACGACGAACCGCAGCTCGGTGTCTCCCGCCTGCCCCGGCGCCGCCGGGGCATCAACCGGCCCGGCACGGCGCGGGAGATAGAGCACGAGGTCCGAGAACGACAGGTCGGCGAGCATGCCCCACGACCCCATCAGCTGCTCGAGGTGGTCGCGGGCACCGTCGGGGATGTCGTCCAGCTGGCGCGCCAGCTCCGCCGAGGTCATCGCTCGGTTTTTCCGGCGGCACCCGCCGCCAGCCCGAGCGGCACGTCGTGGCCGCGCCGGGCGCGAAAGGCACGCAATGTCGTATAGCCGGCGGCCGCGGCGATCCGGCCGAGCTCGCCGGCGCGTTCGCCGACACGGCCTGGCCCGTGGGCGTCCGAGGCGGTCGTCACCGGCACCTTGCGCCGGGCGAAGGAGGCGAGCAGCGCCGGGGCCGGGTACTGCTCGCCGACGGGGGCGCCGAAGCCGGACGACGAGATCTCCGCCGCCATCCCGCTCGCCCAGGCGGCCTCGGCCATCCGCTCGTGGCACTCGTCGAGTGCCGCCGCCGCCGGACGACGACCGGCGAGCTTCACGAAGTCGGGATGGGCGAGGACGTCGCAGGTCCGCGTCCCGGCGAGCTCGGCGAGGGCGTCGGTGTAGCGGCGCCAGACCTCGTCGACGTCGCGCCGGTCCCACTCCGCCAGGCTGGCCTCGTCGTGCAACAGGTCGAACTGCCACGTCCCGAGCCAGTGCACCGAGCCCAGAAGGACGTCGAAGGGGTAACCGGAGAGCAGGCGCGCCACGGCATCCATCTTCCCCGGGTAGTAGTCGACCTCGAGGCCGACGACGACCGGCAGGCCGGCAGCACGCGCCTCAACGGCGGCCGTGACGTAGGCGTCGAGATCGGCGGTGGCGTGGTGGTCGAAGTAGGCGGCCATCGTCGCCGCAAACGGCGAGGACGGCTCTTCCAGCCAGAAGTCCCCCACCACCGCCCGTCCCTGCGTGAAGCGGAAGAAGTGCTCGGTGAGGGCGATCTCGCCGACGCCCTCGGCCGCGGCCTGCTCGCAGTAGACGGCGAGACGCTCGAGACGCTGCTCGGAGGCCTCGGCGCGCTGCGCGTGCGGCCAGAGGTGGACGTGGTAGTCGATCACGGAATCTCCCCTGCCCTAGCGATGGTAGGCCCGCCCGCCCGCCAGCCGGGCGGAGCGGACAGGCGCAGCGCCGATCGGGGTGGCCACCAGTCGGTCGCGCTTCGCCGCTACGGCGCCCCGAAGCCGACCCGGCGGTCCTCCGCCGTGCCGCCGACTTCGACGTAGGCGACCTTGGCCGTCGGCACGCCGACGCGTCGGCCGCGCCGATCCGTGAGCCAGAGCACGCCGCCTGAGTCGGCGAGCGCCGCCTCGATGTCGGCGAGGACCTGTTCCCGGGTGACGTCGTCGCCGACCTCGACGTCGAGTTCCTTCGTCGACTGGATGATCCCGATCCGAACGTCCACGCGTCAACTCCTCGTCAGGTTGCCACCATCGTAGAAGGAGGAGCGCCAGCACCCGCGGCGCTGGGCGCGGCGAACTGCGGGTACGCTCGGGGCAGAGGCGTGCGTTCGTTTGCGCAGCGGCTCCCGGGCGGCACCTCGTGCCGTCGCTGGAAGGAGGACCAATGTGGATCGTCGCAGGAGTGCTCCTCGGGCTCGTGGTCTTCTCCTCGATCTTCGGATTCCACATCGGGCCCCATGCCCACGCGGTCGCGGCCGTGGCGGGAATCGCCGCGGCGGGGTTCCTGATCGCGATCGCCGTGACCGGTGACACGCGCTCGTTCGTCTTCCTCCTTTTGAGCGCCGATGTCGTCGTCTCGGCGGGGGTGGCGACGATCGCCTGGAAAGGGCTCACCGACCCGAGACTGCGCGCGAGAGCGGTCCGCTCGCTCGTGTCGGCGGAGGGCGTGGCCGTCAGCGATCTCGAGCCGTCGGGCATCGTGCGCGTCGCCGGCGAGAACTGGTCGGCGACGTCGCTCAACGGCCGGATCCCGGCCGGCGCGAGAATTCAGGTAATCGAGGCCAACGGCGTCCGGCTGTCGGTCTGGGGCGATAAGGGACTTCCCCGGGAGACGGCGGACCCGCCGGCGCTCGACAAGCGCTCACCGTCCGTCGACACCTCCCGGCCGAGCGAAGGGACCAACCAATCGTGATCATCGGGATCGTCATCGCCGTCGCAGTCATCGTCGTCCTCGCCGTTGCAAGGTCGGTGAAGATCATCCGCGAGTACCAAAGGATCGTGCTGTTCCGACTCGGCCGGGCGATCGGGCTGCGCGGCCCGGGCATCGTCTTCATCAACCCGGTCACTGACCGCACGACCCTCGTCGATTTGCGCGAGCAGTACCTCGAGATCCCCCATCAGACGGCGATCACGAAGGACAACGCGCCGATCTCGATCGACTTCATCATCTTCTACAAGGTCGTCGACCCGAGCATGTCCGTCCTCACCGTGCAGAACTTCGCCGGGGCGGCGCTCAACCTCGCGGCGACGACGCTGCGCAGCGTCGTCGGCGACATGTCGCTCGACGACGTGCTCTCCAAGCGAGAGGACATGAACGCCTCGCTGCGCGTCCGGCTTGACGACGTCACCGAGCGCTGGGGCGTGAAGGTGACGAGCGTCGAGGTCCGTGAGGTGAACCCGCCGCCGGGGGTCCTCGAGGCGATGACCCGCCAGATGTCGGCCGAGCGGACCCGGCGCGCCCAGGTCACCGAGGCCGAGGGTCAGAAGGCCGCGGCGATCCTCTCCGCCGAGGGCGAGGCGCAGGCGGCGATCAACCTCGCCGAGGGCCGCCAGAAAGCGACGATCCTCGCCGCCGAGGCCGAGCGTCAATCGGCGATCCTGCGGGCCGAGGGTTACGCCCGGGGCCTCGAGAAGGTCCTCGTCGCCGCCAAGACCCTCGACGAAAAGACGATGATCCTCCAGTACCTCGACACGCTGAAGCAGGTCGGGACGTCTGCCTCGACGAAGATCGTCGTGCCGATGCAGCTCCTCGACGGGCTGCGCAACCTCGTCGCGGCTGCCGAGCCTGCCGCGACCGGCACGGGGCGCGTCGAGGCGAGCTGAACCGGCCCCTAAGTACCGCGCATGAGGTAGCGCGCCGGGAGCTCAGCCTCGGGCCAGTCGAGCAGGCGTGAGGCGGCCTCGACGGCGAAGCGGTCGGTCATCCCGGCGACGTACTCGACGGCGGCGGCGAGCGCCTCGCGCGACCCGGCGCCAAGGTCCTGCCCCCGGACCTCCGGCAGGAGCGCCGGGGCGTCAGCGTAGGTCTCGACCAGCGCCTCGAGCAGGCGGCGCACCCGTTCCCCCTGCTCCAACGAGTCCGGCCGCAGGTAGATCCGCTCGTAGTTCCAGGCACGGAACGCAGCCAGCGCCTCGGCAGCCTCGCTCGTCATCCCCACCGAGCCGGTCCGCTCGACCGCCTCGATCACCGCCGAGATGAACTGTGAGATCTGCGCCGCCCGCGTCGACCCGCAGCTTCGGGCGACGATGCGGGGCAGCTCCCCGGGTCTAACGATCCCCGCCGCGACGGCGTCTTCGAAATCGTGGCAGACGTAGGCGATCCGGTCCGCCCACGACAGCACCTCGCCTTCCGGGGTCGCCGGTGCCGGACGGGACCAGGAGTGGTTGCGCACGGCGTCGAGCGTCTCGTCGCAGAGGTTGAGCGAGCGGAGCACGACGTCCGCCCCCCAGGAGGCGTGATCGAATCCGCCCGGGACGTAGGGCCCGAACGCCTCCTCACTGGCGTGGCCGCCCGGGCCGTGGCCGCAGTCGTGGGCGATCGCCGCGGCGTAGACGAGGTCCTCATTCAGCCTGGTCGCACGGGCGATTGCCTGGGCGACCTGGGCGACCTCCATCGCATGGGTGAGGCGTGTCCGCTGGTGGTCAAGCGGATCGATGAAGACCTGGGTCTTGCCCGCCAGACGGCGGAAAGCCGCGGAATGGAGCACTCGGTCACGGTCACGTTCAAAGCAGGTCCGCAACGGGTCG
>JBEKLG010000102.1:0-6673 GCA_050010315.1 Acidimicrobiales bacterium | reverse complement strand
CCTCCATGGCGCGGTCGCCTCGGTCCTTTCTGCGGCCGGGGTGGGAGTTGGCGACGTCGACGCCGTCGCCGTCGACGTCGGGCCGGGGCTATATACCGGGTTGCGAGTCGGCATCGCCGCCGCCAAGGCTTTCGGGTTCGCGCTCGGCATCCCCCTCGTCGCCGTGCGGTCGACCGAGGTGCTCTGCCGCGGCGCCGGCGGCGATCCGGCTGCCCGGGACCGCGCCGTCGTGGCTGTCGTCGACGTGCGCCGCGGCGAGCTCGCCTGGGAGTTCCCCGACGGCTCTCTTTCGATCGGCGCCCCAGCGGTGCTGCGGGCACGGCTCGCCGACCTTGGGGGTCGGGTGCTGCTCGTCGGCGACGGGGCGGCGCAGGTCGCGGCGTCCCCCGGCGAACCGCAGCGGGGCGTCGCGCTCAGCTACGGCGGGGACGCCCTGGCGGCACCCTCGGTCGCCACCCTCGGAGCGATCGGTGTCGAACGGCTCGCCGCCGGCGCGACGACCGACGCCGTGGCGATAACGCCCTGTTACCTGCGCGCCGCCGACGCCCGGGCGAACTGGGCGACCCGGAATTCGCCGGCCACCGGGGGGCGGGACTGACCGTGGCGCGGCTGATGAGAGGGCCCAAGGGGGCGAGGCCGCTTCCGCCGCGCAACGGCGAGACCATCGAGATCGCGCCGATGCGTCGCCAGGATGTCGCCGCCGTCGTCGGGATCGAACGGGAGATCTTCCCCGAGCCGTGGTCGGCCGTTCTCTACCTGTCGGAGCTCGCGCAGCGCGCGACGCGCCAGTACTGGGTGGCGCGAGCGGCTGGCGAGGTCGTCGGTTACGCCGGCTGCATGCTCGTCGCCGGCGAGGGTCACGTGACGACGCTCGGGGTTGACGCCGCCTGGCAGGGCAGGAGGGTCGGGGCGCGCCTTTTGTGGCGTCTCGTCGTCGAGGCGCGAGCCGCCGGGGCGACGGCGCTCACGCTCGAGGTGAGGGCCTCGAACGCCGTCGCGCAACGGCTCTACCGCTGGTTCGGTTTCGCCCCCGTCGGGATCCGCAGGAACTACTACGCGCGCTCGCACGAGGACGGGATCGTGATGTGGGTGCACGACGTCGACTCGGATGACTACGGTCGACGCCTCGTCGCGATCGGTGCGGTCCTCGACGGCGCGGCCGGGTAGGCGAGGACCGTTGGTGGCCGAGACCATCCTCGCCGTGGAGACGTCGTGCGACGAGACGGCCGCCGCCGTCGTAACAGGCGGCCGGAAGGTCCGCTCGTCGGTCGTGTCGAGCCAGGTCGACCTGCACGCCCATTTCGGCGGCGTCGTCCCCGAGCTCGCCGGACGGGCCCACCTCGAGAGGATCGTCCCGGTCGTCGCCGAGGCGCTCGACGCGGCCGGCCTCGCCCCGGCAGCACGGCCCCCGGTCGACGCCGTCGCCGCGACGGCGGGGCCGGGCCTCATCGGCGCGCTCTTGGTCGGCGTGTCCTTCGCCAAGGCGCTCGCCCTGGCGTGGGGCGTTCCCTACGCCGGGGTGAACCACCTCGAGGGCCACCTCTACGCCTCGCTGCTCGAGGATCCCGGAATCGAGCTCCCGGCCGTCGTCGTCCTCGTCTCGGGCGGACACAGCCTGATCGTGAAAATGACCGGTCCCCGTGATTACGAGGTGCTCGGCGAGACGGTCGACGACGCCGCCGGCGAGGCGTTCGACAAGGTGGCGCGTTTTCTCGGCCTCGCCTATCCGGGTGGTCCGGCGATCGAGCGGGCCGCGGCGATGGGCGATCCGGCGGCGATCGCCTTCCCGCGGCCGATGCTGCGTGAGGGCCTGGACCTGTCGTTCTCGGGGCTGAAGACCGCCGTCGTCCACTACGTGCGTGCCCACCCCGACGTCTCGGGTGCCGACGTCGCGGCGTCATTCCAAGCCGCCGTCGTCGAGATCCTCGTAACCAAGGCGATGCGTGCCGCCGCGGTGGCGCGGGCGCGCTCGGTCTGCCTCGCCGGGGGGGTCGCGGCCAACGGTCCGCTACGCGCCGCGGTCCGCCGCGCCGCCGGCGAAGCCGGCCTCGGCGTCTACCTCCCGAGCCTGGCGATGTGCACGGACAACGCGGCGATGATCGCCGCGGCGGCGTACTTCCAGCTGCTCGCCGAGGGCCCGACGGGGCTCGATGCCGGCGCCGAGCCCGGGCTGGCGTTCCCCGGCGCGAGTCGCCATTGACGGGGCCGGCTCGTCGGACGAGGTGGCGCCGCGGGCGGAAAGCGGGGAGGATCTCGGCGATGGACGCTGAGGCGCATCTCGCGATGGTCCGCCTCGAAGGGGGCCGCCTCGCCGCGGCGGCGGAAGGCGCGCCGGGAGTGCCGGTGCCGAGCTGTCCCGGCTGGGACATGCGCCAGCTCCTCGCCCACGTCGAGGCGATCCACCGCTGGGTGACCGGGATCCTGCGGGAAAAGGCGACGGAACGACCGGCCCGCACCGAGCTCGCCGCCGAGGTCGCCTTCGCCGACCTCGCCGCCGCTTACGACGCGGCGCTCTCCGCTCTCGTTGCCGCCTTGGCAGCGACGGATCCCGACGAGCCCGTCTGGAACTGGCGCACCGGGGTAGCCCCGGCGGCCTTCTGGTTCCGGCGCATGGCTCAGGAGACCGCGGTCCACCGCTGGGACGCCGAGGCGGCCGCCGGCCGCGCGACGCCCTTCGACGTGTCGCTCGCCGCCGACGGCATCGACGAGTTCCTCTCGATTGCCGAGCATCTCGTCGCGGTGCACCCCGTCGAGGGACTGGTGGGCTCGCTCGCCCTCGTCGCTCCCGACGCCGGCGCGAGCTGGCACCTCGAACTCGCACCCGGTCGCGTGACCCGCCACCCCCCGGTGCCCTCGGCGACGACCGTCGAGGCCCCGGCCTCGGACCTGTATCTCTGGCTCCTCCACCGGATCCCATCCGACGCGGCGACGGTGACCGTCCTCGGCGACCCGGCGGCCGCCGGGGCCTGGGGAGGCGTCATCTTCGACTGACCTGGCGGCCCGGGTCTCTCCGGTCGCAGCCTGGTCAGCACCGCGGTCATCCGTTTGCCAGGGCGCGCCGCTGCCGGTATCGTTGGCACTCGAATCTAGAGAGTGCCAACGGAGCCACAGGAGGCCGCGCATATGAAGCTGCAACCGCTGGACGACCGCATCGTCGTTCGCCCGAGCGAGGCCGAGGAGAAGACGGCGTCGGGCCTCGTCATCCCCGACACCGCGAAGGAAAAGCCCCAGCAGGGCGAAGTCCTCGCCGCCGGTCCCGGACGCCGGGCGGAGAACACCGGTGAGCTCATCCCGCTCGACGTGAAGGTCGGCGACAAGGTCGTGTACTCGAAGTATGGCGGGACGGAGATCACGATCGACGGCGAGGACCTGCTCATCCTGTCGAGCCGTGACGTCCTCGCCAAGGTGAGTGGCTGATGCCGAAGCTCCTGCTTTTCGACGAGAACGCCCGGCGCGGTCTCGAGATCGGCGTCAACAAGCTCGCCGACACGGTGAAGGTGACGCTCGGGCCCAAGGGCCGCAACGTCGTCCTCGATAAGAAGTGGGGCGCGCCGACGATCACCAACGACGGCGTGACGATCGCCAAGGAGATCGACCTCGACGATCCGTTCGAGAACCTCGGCGCGCATCTCGTCCGCGAGGTGGCGACGAAGACGAACGACATCGCCGGTGACGGGACGACGACAGCCACCGTGCTCGCCCAGGCGCTCGTGCGCGAGGGCCTGCGCAACGTGGCCGCCGGCGCGAACCCGCTGGCGCTGAAGCGCGGCATCGAGCGTGCCGTCGCCGCGGCGGTCGACTCGATCAAGGCCCAGTCACGCGACGTCGAGGGCCGTCATGAGATCGCGCAGATCGCCGCGATCTCGGCCGCCGACGCCTCGATCGGCGAGGTGCTCGCCGACGCGATCGACAAGGTCGGCAAGGACGGGACGGTGACCGTAGAAGAGTCGAACACCTTCGGTCTCGAGCTCGAGTTCACCGAGGGCATGCAGTTCGACAAGGGCTATCTCTCGCCGTATTTCGTGAGCGATCCCGAGCGGCAAGAGGCGGTGCTCGAGGAGCCGAGCATCCTCATCGTCGACTCGAAGATCTCCGCCGTGCACGATCTCATCCCGATGCTCGAGAAGGTCATGCAGACCGGCAAGCCGCTCCTCGTCATCGCCGAGGACGTCGAGGGCGAGGCGCTCGCGACCTTGGTCGTGAACAAGATCCGTGGCACGTTCCAGGCGGTCGCCGTGAAGGCCCCCGGTTTCGCCCAGCGCCGCAAGGACATGCTCGCCGACATCGCCGTATTGACCGGTGCTCAGGTCATCGCCGAAGAGGTCGGGCTGAAGCTCGAGTCAGCTGCGCTCGACGTGCTCGGCCGGGCCCGGCGCGTTGTCGTCACGAAGGACGACACGACGATCGTCGAGGGCGCCGGCTCGGAAGAGGCGGTGAAAGCGCGGATCGCGCAGATGAAGCGCGAGATCGAGGAGTCCGACTCGGACTGGGACAAGGAGAAGCTCCAGGAGCGGATCGCCAAGCTCGTCTCGGGTGTTGCGGTCGTGCGGGTCGGAGCGGCCACCGAGGTCGAGCTGAAGGAGAAGAAACACCGCATCGAGGACGCCCTCTCGGCTACCCGGGCCGCGATCGAAGAAGGCGTCGTCGCCGGTGGCGGCACGGCGCTGCTCCGCAGCCGTGCCGCGGTCGAGAAGGTGGCGCATTCCCTCACTGGCGACGAGCAGACGGGCGCGATGGCGGTCGCCCGTGCGCTCGAGGAGCCGCTGAAGTGGATCGCGCTCAATGCCGGCCTCGAGGGGTCGGTCATGGTCCGTGACGTCGAGGCGCGCAAGGGCACCATCGGGCTGAACGCCGAGACCGGTGTGCTCGAGGATCTCGTCATGGCGGGGATCATCGACCCGGCGAAGGTGACGCGTTCGGCTCTGCAGAACGCGGCCTCGGTTGCTGCTCTCCTGCTCACGACCGACGTGCTTGTCGTCGAAAAACCCGAGAAGAAGCCGGAACCCGCCGGTCCCCCGACGGGCTACGACGGCTCGGGGCTGATGTAGGTCCCTCCGAATCCCGCAACGCCGCCGGGCTCGCCGGCGGCGGTTGCGGGTTCCGGTACGCTCCGCCCGTGCCTACGACGTATCGTCAGCGGGTCCCTCGTCCCCGCGGCGCCCGCCCCGGAACGCCCGCCCCCTGGCTGGCGTGCCGGCCCGCCGCTCGTGGTTCGGTCTCCCTCGACCGCTTACGGCTTTCGCTCGCCGGACTGGCGGCGCCGCGTAACGCCGGTCGGATCGACTCGGCGGTGCTCGTTCCCGTGCTCGAGCGGGGCGGGGAGGCAGCGCTCGTCCTCATCCGGCGCTCCGACGGGCTCGGCCGCGACCCCGGCCAGATCGCCTTCCCCGGCGGCCACCTCGAGGAGGGCGAGCAAGCACTCGAGGCGGCGTTGCGGGAGTCGTTCGAGGAGATCGGGCTCGACCCGGATCTCGTCGAGGTCGTCGGTGAGTTCGGGGTTCTCGAGCGGGGCCGCGAGCGCGAGCGGGTCGTGCCCTTCGTCGGGATCGTCACCGGACGCACTCGCCTCGTCGCCGACGGGAGCGAGGTCGCGGCGATCCTCGAGGTGCCCGTGGCCTCACTCGCCGCCGAGGGGGTCTCCTGGCAGGAGCGCTGGGGCCCGGTCGGCGCCGAAAGCGACGTGTGCTTTTTCGCCGGCACCCCCGAACTCGCCGACGACCTCGTCTGGGGCCTGACCGCCCGCATCGTCTGGAAGCTGCTCGCGGCGATCTTTGGTGAGACCTGACTCGCGGCTCGACTAGCGTCCACAGGCGTTGCCCGCTGTCGGGACGCGGCAATCGCGAAGGGAAGGCTCCCGCGTGACCGAGGTCGAGATCGGGATCGGCAAGTTCGGTCGCCGCGGCTGGCGCCTCGACGAGGTCGCGATCCAGCCCTCGCGCCGCACCCGTGACCCGCAAGACGTCGACATCACGTGGCAGCTCGACGCCTTCCGCTTCGCGCTCCCGTTCCTCGCCGCCCCGCGTGACGGCATCGTCGGGCCCGACTCGGCGTTGGCGATCGACTCGCTCGGCGGGCTCGCCGTGATCGACCTCGAGGGGCTTTGGACCCGTTACGAGGATCCCCAGCCGCTTCTCGACGAGATCGCCGAGATCGCGCCGGAGCGGGTCACGCCTCGGTTGCAGGAGATCTACCGCGCCCCGGTGCAGCCCGATCTCGTCCGCGAGCGGCTGCGGGCGATCGCCGCCCAGGGTGCCGTGGTCTGCGGCGCCGTCACGCCGCGGCGCGCCGAGGAGCTCGTGCCGGCCGCCGTGGAGGGCGGCCTCGACGTCCTCGTCGTCCAGGCGGCGACGATCTCCGCCGAGCACGTCTCGCGGGCGAAGGCGGCGCTCAACCTCGAGCGCTTCATCCGCACCCTCGACCTGCCGGTGATCGTCGGCGGCTGTTCTTCCTACCAGGGGGCACTCCACCTGATGCGGACCGGTGCGGTCGGCGTCCTCGTCGGCGTCGGGCCCGGCGAGTCGGGGGGATCGGCGCGTGCCGTGCTCGGCGTGGCCGTCCCGATGGCGACGGCGATCGCCGATGCTGCCGGGGCGCGCCGCCGCCATCTCGAGGAGACCGGCTTCTATGTCCACGTGATCGCCGCAGGCGGGCTGGCGAATGGTGGTGACGTCGC
>JBEKLG010000101.1:0-6697 GCA_050010315.1 Acidimicrobiales bacterium | reverse complement strand
GGTTCAGTGCTCGAGGCACGACATCCCACCAGCCGTCGAAGGAGACCTCACCGACCGACCGGGGCACGATCTAGACGTAGGGCTCGAGGCCCTGGGACCCGCAGTGCTCACCTGTCGGTGGCCCGGTTGACCAGCCTCGCTCGTTGATCAGGCGAGGTGGTCGATCCCCATTAGGGTCTTTGCTCGCGAGTTGGTCGTGGCACAGCCCGGGTCGGACCGCAAGTGAGAGTTGGCCAGGTGAGCGCGCCGGCGCGTCTTCCCGCCGGGCCAAAGTCGGGAACGGCGCCCAGCCGCAGGAACGCCCGGAAGACCGCGGCGGTCGCGCTGGCGTCGCCGAGTGCGGTGTGTGCCGAGGGGCAGCTCACCCCCAGGGCCTTGCAGCAGGCGATGAGCGATCGCGACCCGGGAGGGAGGTTCGCCCGTGCGAGTTCGCGCGTACAGACGCCGACTGCACGGAGGTCCGGCAGGACGAGGCCGCAACGTCCGTACTCCGCGGCGAGATGGGCGAGGTCGAACTCGAGGACGTGACCGACGACGACGCGCCCCGCGAGGTGAGCCGACAGCTCCCCGGCGATCTCGCGGAACGAGGGGGCCGGCTCGAGCATCTCCCGAGTGATTCCGTGCAGCCAGCTGGCACCGAGCTCGCCTTTGCCCGGCACCGCTACGAGGCTCGTCCACTCCTCGAGGACGCGGCCGTCGGAGGCGAGTTCGACAACTGCGCATTCGAGAACGCGCGTCGTCGCGGGGTCGAGCCCGGTCGTTTCGACATCGACGACCGCGAAATGAATGGTTTCGGCGTCGTGAGACACCGCTTGCTCGGCGAGTCGGTCTCCGCGTCCCGCGGTTGGTGGCGGCGAGCTCGCCGCGATCGTCACGGTTCGAGTGTAGGTGGACGATGTCCCGCAGCGAGTTTTCCCCGGCCACGCCGCCGCGGAGAGCTCACCGGCTGGTCCCCGGCGTTTCGCCCGCGACCGCCTTCCCCGGCGCTGGGGCGACGGTGTTGACATCACATACTGTTCACAATTCCCACGCCGATGTCGAACACAATGGAGCGACGATGTCGTCTGGTTGCCGATGCGGCCGGTCCGGCCGCGGAAGGGGAAGCGTGACTGCGGCCGTGCGACGAGACGACGTGGGACCGCTGTGCCGGGCGTTCTGTGGCGTGCTCGTTGTGGCCACGCTCCTTCTCGGTACGGCGGGAACTTCCAGCGCTGTCGGCGGAGCCGCGGGCACGCTGCCAAGCCCGCGGGCGGACAACGCGGCGCCGGCGATCCCGCCGGGCGTACCCGTCGCCCGGGTGCGTACCTGGCTCGGGAGAGCCTTGACCCTGCGCCTCGACGCCTTGGAGTCAGCGGCCTTCGCCGTCAGCGTGGCGGGCAACCTCACGGCCCAGCACCGCGTGGCGCTCGACGCGATCATCACCTCGGACCAGTCTGGCCTCAGCGATCTGCTCGCCGGGCTCGAAGGCGAGACGACGATCGCCGAGTTGCGCCTAACGGCGGACGCGATGGTCCTTAACTACCGGGTGTTCTCGCTACTTACTCCCCAGGTGCGGGCGGTGGTACTCGCCGACCGCAAGCTCGCCAAGGTGGTCACCCTTGCCGCGCTCGAGCCCTCGTTGCAGACTGCGATCACTACGGAGAAGTCGTCCGGGCATGGGGCTGCGGCAGCGCAGCGGATCTACGAGAAGCTCGTCGCGCTCTTGAGCGCCGTGGAGACCTCGCTGGGGGACTCCACGGCGGCGTTGCTGGCGCTCACGCCGGAGAACGACGCCCAGGGCGCGCAGACCTTCGCCGGGTCGGCGGCGACGCTCGTCGCGGCGAGTTCTCAGGTTGTCTCGGCTCGGGCTGACGTCCGCAGGATCGTGAAGATCCTCGGCGGTGCCTAGGTCTCGGCTGGTTCGCTCCCGCGCCCGCCGCGCCGTGGCCCTTCGCCCTCCTGGGCGCGCCTGACCCGGCCGCGGTGCTTCGGCTCGCCGTGTTCGGAGCCGTCCGCCCTGCCAAGGAGGAGGCGCAGTCGGACGAGGCCGACCGCGGCTTCGACCGTGCGTCGTGCGACCGAGGTGCGCGGCGGCCGGAGCTCCCGCACCGCCACCGGCAGCTCGCGCAGAGCGAGACCAGCGCGATCGGCCCGCGCCACGAGCTCGACGTCGAACAGGCTGCCGCGCAGCGCGGTCTCCTCGATGAGCGGCACGACGGCGGAGGCGCTCAGCGCCTTCATCCCGTGGGGGTCGCTCACCGGCAGGTCGAGGACCCGGTGCAACGCGAACGCGAAGCCCGCGGTGAGGAGCCGTCGCAGGAGCGGTCGCCGGTCGCGGGCTCCCGGAGCGCGTTTCGAGGCGAGGACAAGGTCCGCCTCCCCGGAGTCGAGGAGGCGGAGCGCGGCGTCAAAGAATGACAGGTCGTAGTAGTCGACATCGAAGCTGACGATGAGCGCGCCGAGCGCGTCCCGGAACCCCGCCGCGAGCGCCGCGCCGTAGTCACTGGCCGCGAGTGAGAGCACCCGCACGTGCGGCAGCTGGGCTGCGAGCAGGCGGACGAGGCGGAGCGTTCCGTCGGTCGATCCGTTCTCGACGACGACGATCTCGAAGGAGCGCCGGCGCCTCTCGAGACCGGAAACGAGATTCGTGATCGTCGAGCCGACGAGCATGATCTCGTTGTGGGCCGGCAGGATTACCGAGATCTCGGGAGGCGGCTCGAGATCGCGCGGCGCTTCGCTGGCCGGGGCGTCCGATCCGCTGTTCATCGTGCCGCCCGTCACAGTTTCCACGGGTCGAAGGATGCCTTATTCGTGTCCTCGTCGTCGCCGGCTTGGGCGACGGGCGCCGACGGGGCACCCCCGGCCGGCCTCGCCGGCGGGGATCCACCGCCGGCTGCCGGTTCGGCCTCGTCCGGCACGGGGGATCGCCCGATCACCACCAGGCCGAGGACACCGATGCCCGAGGCGACGCGTCCGGCCCAGTCGACGGCGGTTGTTCCGTAGGTGAGGACGACATCGTGCGCCTGCGGCACGACGACCATGAGGTTCGGCGTCGCCTCGTACGGTCCCAGGGCGCCGGTCGCCGTCCAGTTGGGGAAGTAGGGGACCTTCACGAGGATCGGCACGCCGAGGCGGCTGACTCGGAACGAGACCGTCGAGTCGCCGTAGTAGATGTGCGAGACGGTCGTCGCCGCGACGCGCCGTGACGCCGCGGGGAGAAGGAGGGTTCCCGGCGGGGCGTGGGGCCAGGTAGCCGGACCCTGGCCGACGATGGGCACAGGCCAGTAGCTGGGGTCCTGGTACCAGGTGACGGCCGTCGTCGTCTGCCACTGCGTCTTCGTGAGGCCACTTTCCACGATCGGCTCGTAGCGGAGCGGCACGACGAGCCCCGAGTCGCGGATCAGGTAAAGGACCCAGCGCGGCTTTGTCGGCGACGTTGGGGAAGGCGCCGATCCGTCGACGACGCTCGCGGACTCCGCTGTCGAGCCGACGGCGACGAGCGAGGGATCCGCCGCCGCGTCGCGCTCGACCGTCGGCGAGTCGGCGAGGAAGTACTTCACGCCGGTGAGCTGCAGATGCCGGATCCCGTCCGCCACGTCGAGCGTGCGGTACGGGAGGCCGACGACGGGATTCGAGGCTTCGAGCGAGAGCTCTGCCTGGTCGAGGAAGTGGAAGTGGTTCGAGGTCGACGACTCGTAGTAAAGACCCTCGGCGCTGTCTATGCAGCCGTTCGTCCACAGAGGGAAGGACATCGGCACGAGCGTCGAGCCGAAGACCTGCTCGGTGTTGGGAGAGTACTCATAGTCGAGCCTGCCGCAGCCGTGGACCACCGCGGCACGCTCGAGCATCGCCACGACGCGGCGGAACTCGGGCCAGCCGGGTTTCGCCTGGTAACCGGAGTAGTTCCATTTCGCCCAGCTGTCGACGGGGTTGCGCGGAGTATCCGAGGGCGTAAACGGGAGCACGCCCAGCCAGAGGGCGACGGCGCCGACAGCGACAAGGGCGCCGAAGACGCCGGTGAGGATCGGGTTGAGGCTCTCGTGGCCCAATGCCGCGAACCCGGTGCGGCCCAGTTCGCCGACGGCGTATGCCGCGAGCAGGGCGGTTGTGAGGTACCAGAAGGGGAGCCATCGTCCGTTGTAGACGAGGCCAGAGGGGAGCCAGCAGAACGCGGCGACGCTCGCCAAAGCCACCGCGCCGAGCGCGAGCGCGATCCGGTCGCGACGCCAGACGGCGACGACCAGCCCGACGGCCGCGATCCACTGCACCGCCTGTTCGCCGTTCGCCGGGAAGAGCTGGGAGTAAACGTCACCGACACGGCCGAAGTTCATCGACGACGAGTAGGAGAGGTACGCGGCGAACGGCAGGAGCCAGAATGCCGCGATGAAGGCCCCGAGGGCACCGACGGCGATGAGGGTGGCGGCTTCGCGCCGTCTTGAGCGGGCGACGATGATGATGATGGCCGCGCCGCCGGCGAACAAACCGGGAATCACGTGACACAGCAGGGTCAACGCGAAGAGCAGGGCGGCGAGCCACCGATAGCGTCCGGTTCGTAGGGCGTAGACGAAGGCACCGAGGAACAGCACTGCAAAGGTCAGCGCCAGACTGAAGGAGAACTCCCCGGCGAGGGTCGAAGCGATCGTGCCGCCGTCGATGTTCCACGGGTAGTAGACGGCGGTTCCCGAGGGCGCGAAGTTGAACAGGAACGGCACGGTCGCGGCGGCCATGAGGGCGGGGATCGGTCGGGCGAATCCTGCGAGACGGCCGAACGCGTATGCCGCGAGGGGCAGGAAGATCGTGCCCAGGACGGTGACGATCTTGAAACCGACGGCGTAGGTCGTCACCCCGGAGACGATGGCGACAAGCACCGCCGGGAGCGGGAAGTAAAAGACGTAGAGGGGGAAGCCGCCGAACCATTCCGGATCCCAACCCGACAGCTGGCCGTGGGCGAGGACGTGGTGGATGAAGAAGTCGACGGCGACGACGTGGGCGGCGGTGTCCCCCCCGACGTCCATATTCGGCCCGAGGATGAGTCCCGGTTGTAGCTGGGCGACGATGAAGGCGGTGACGCCCCCGATGACGATGAACGTCGCGAGCGAGGCGGGTTCAAAGAACCGTGCCAGGTACTGACGGAACCCGGCGGTAGCCCGCTGGCCACGGCGGGGTGCCGTGCTGCGAGCGCCCGCGCGACCCGCTCCGGGGAGGGACTGCACGGGCGAGATCCTACCGATGGACCCGATCGGCACTCGGCGCCGTCATGGTCTCTGGTGTCGCTTCCGCGGTGATAACGTGCGCGTTTCCTGGGCCGTTGGCGCAGTCTGGTAGCGCGCTTGCATGACACGCAAGAGGTCACAAGTTCAAGTCTTGTACGGCCCACTAGAAGAGCGCAGGTGAAGGGCAGAAAACGCGACTAGTGGCCTCGTTCGAGCGGGCCAAGGGAGAATCCGTATCTGTCCGCCATCGTGGGCGTCGTGGCGGCGTTCGTGGCGCTGAGCTGCCGTCGCGGCACGCGCCCCGAGATCTGGTGACTAGTCAGAGCCCAACACGCCGCTTTGAGGTTTGCCATCTCGGCTCCCTCACCTCACTAGTGGTCTGTCTTTGAATTGACTAAGGACAATGTCGAGCGCCCTCGCCGGACCTTGGTGATGATCTCCTTGGCTGGCTTCTTCCAGATGAAGGGCTTGGGATCTTCGTTCCACCCTTCGGCCCAGATGCCGATCTCGTTTTCGAGGTGCTGCACCGAGGAGAACGCACCCTTCCTGAGCCGTCGGTTGGTGAGTTGGGCGAACCATCCCTCGACGAGATTGAGCCATGAGGAGCTCGTCGGCGTGAAGTGCAGGTGCCAACGAGCGCGCTTCGCGTGCGCGAGCCACGTCGCCACGGGTTCGGCCTTGTGCGCTGAGAGGTTGTCGAGCACCACGTGGATCTCGAGGTCGCGATCAACGTGCAGGTCGATGAACCGGAAGAAGTCGAGCACTTCCTTTGACGAGTGCCTCGTCTTGGTGTCGTAAAGCACCTGACCGGTCGCCACGTTCATCGCGGCGAACAGATCCGTGGTGCCGTGACGCTTGTAGTCATGGGTCATGGTGGCGCCGCGGCCCTTCTTCAGGGGCAGGCTCGGCTGGGTGCGGTCCAGCGCCTGGACCTGAGTTTTCTCGTCAAAACTAAAGACCACTGCGCGCGCCGGTGGGTTCAGATAGAGCCCTACCACGTCGACGAGCTTCTCTTCGAAGTGCGGATCGCTGGAGACCTTGAAGGTCTCGAGCCTCCAGGGCTTCAGTCCGTGGTCCTTCCAGATGCGCGCCACCGTGTCGTGACTGACTCCGACGCGTTGGGCCAGTGATCGCGTGCTCCACTGCGTCGAACCATCATCGGGCAATTCGTTCATCGTGAGGGCCACCACTTCGGCCACGGTGCCCTCGGGCAGTGACGGCTTGCGCCCACGACCCGGCGCCACGCGTCCCACTCCCGCGATCCCTTCGTCGTCGAAACGTTGTCGCCACATACGCACCGAGTTGGGATTCACGTTCACCCGCAACGCGATCTCGTTGTTGGCCACACCGTCGGCTGCCAACAGCAGCGCACGAGCACGCAGCACCGTGCGGTGCGCCATCGTTCGCGACTTCGCGAATCGCTCGAGCGTCCGTCGATCATCGTTGGACATCTGCAGGGGCGGCGCCGCCAGGGAGTGGGTCACGAACCCACTGTAGCCTCCTTA
>JBEKLG010000100.1:0-6710 GCA_050010315.1 Acidimicrobiales bacterium | reverse complement strand
CGGGACTGAGCGATGTCGTCTGGCCAGGAACGCGTTCTCAAACGCCGGATCCACAGCATCGAGTCGACCGAGCAGCTGACGCGGGCGATGGACCTCATCTCGGCGTCCCAGATCGTGCGCGCCCAGGCCCGTTTCGAGGCGAGCCGCCCCTACGTCGACGGGATCGCGAAGGTCCTCGCGGTCACCGCGTCCGACCTCGGGCCCTCCGCACCGTTCCGTGGCGCGCCGGCGGACCCGCGGCGCGTCCTCGTCGTCACGATCGTTGCCGACCGGGGGCTGTGCGGCGCCTACAACTCCAACGTCCTGCGGTGCGCGGAGTCCTTGATGCGGGCCGGGGAAGCGGCGGGACGCGCCTACACGGTCGTGGCCGTCGGGCGCCGGGCTCAGCGCTTCTTCCGCTTCCACGGACGTGCGATCGCGAAGTCGTTCACGAAGATGACCGAGCGACCGACGTACGCCGACGCCGCGGCCGTCGCGGCAGAGATCGTGGTCCCGTTCCTCACCGGGCAGGTCGATCTCGTCCAGCTCGTCTCGACGCGCTTTTCTTCGGCCGGGGTCCAGGTCGTCGAGGTGCGCCAGCTGCTGCCGCTCGCGGTCGAGGACCCCCTTCCCGGCGTCCCCGCAGTTCCGCCTCCGCCCGCGGCCGAGGGCTTTTATGATTTCGAGCCTCCCGCCGAGGAGATCCTCGCATCCGTTGTGCCGCTCTACGCCGAAGCGGCGCTTTACTCCGCGCTCCTCGAGGCCTCGACGTCGGAGCACACCGCCCGCCAGCGGGCGATGTCGGCCGCGACCGAGAACGCGGACGAGCTCGCGACGACGTTGCGTCGGTTGATGAACCGGATCCGCCAGGACGCGATCACAAACGAGATCATGGAGATCGTCGGCGGGGCCGAGGCGCTGCGGCTCGCCGGACGCGGGGACGGGTCCCTGACGCTCACCGCGAGTTCCGGGCAGGATTAGGGGCGATGTCGACATGACCAGTACGCCGAACCGCGGGGCGGGGTCGCTCGAGAACGGCCGGGTCGTCTCGATCGCCGGCCCCGTCATCGACGCCGAGTTCCCGCCGCACGCGATCCCGGAGATCAACACCGCGCTGGAGATCGACCTCGAGCTCGAGGGCGTGGGTGTCGTCATCACCGCCGAGGTCGCGCAGCAGATCGGCGAGGGACGCGTCCGCTGCATCTGCCTGAAGCCAACCGACGGCCTCGAGCGTGGCGCCGTCGTGCGCAACACCGGCCAGGGGATCACCGTCCCGGTGGGGGACAACGTCCTCGGTCACGCCTTCAACGTCATCGGTGAGCCGATCGACACCGACGACATCGGAGAGATCGCCGACCGCTGGGAGATCCACCGCGACCCACCGCCGTTCGAGGCACTCGAACCGCGCCGCGAGATGTTCGAGAGCGGGATCAAGGTGATCGACCTCCTCGAACCCTACGTGCAGGGCGGCAAGATCGGCCTCTTCGGCGGCGCCGGCGTCGGCAAGACCATCCTCATTCTCGAGATGATCAACCGCGTCGCCAAGCAGCACGGCGGGGTGTCGGTCTTCGCAGGGGTGGGCGAACGGACCCGGGAGGGGACCGACCTGTGGCTCGGGATGCAGGAGTCGGGCGTCATCGACAAGGCCGTCCTCGTCTACGGGCAGATGGACGAGCCGCCCGGCGTCCGCCTGCGGGTCGCGCTCTCGGCCTTGACGATGGCGGAGTACTTCCGGGACGTGAAGCACCAGGACGTGCTGCTGTTCATCGACAACATCTTCCGCTTCGTCCAGGCGGGTTCCGAAGTGTCGACGCTGCTCGGCCGGATGCCGTCCGCCGTCGGTTACCAACCGACGCTCGCCGACGAGATGGGCCAGCTCCAAGAGCGGATCACCTCGACGCGGGGCCGTTCGATCACCTCCGTCCAGGCGGTGTACGTGCCGGCGGACGACTACACGGATCCGGCTCCTTTCACCACGTTCACCCACCTCGACGCGACGACGGAGCTCTCCCGCCAGATCGCCGCGCTCGGGATCTACCCCGCCGTCGACCCGCTCGCCTCGTCGAGCAGCATCCTCGCCCCGGAGGTCGTCGGCGAACGCCACTACGCCTGTGCCAGCGCGGTGAAGCAGGTCCTCCAGCGCTACCGCGACCTCCAGGACATCATCGCCATCCTCGGTCTCGAGGAGCTTTCCGAGGAGGACCGGCTGACCGTGACCCGAGCACGCAAGATCCAGCGCTTCCTGTCGCAGCCGTTCTTCGTCGGCGAGGTCTTCACCGGTCTGCCCGGCGTCTACGTGACCGTCGAGGAGACCGTTCGCAGCTTCGAGGCGCTGCTCGGCGGGGACCTCGACGACGTCCCCGAGCAGGCATTTCTCAACGCGAGCGGCGTCGACGACGTCCGCGAGAAGTCCAAGCAGTTCGAGAGCGCGTAGAAGGAGACCGTGGGAACCCCGTTCCACGTCGAGCTGGTCACGCCCGAGCGGGTGCTTTACTCGGGCGAGGCCGACGCGGTCTCGCTGCGCACGCTCGAGGGCGAGATCACCTTCCTCGCGCGCCACGAGGACTATGTCGGAGTTGCCGACGTGACCGTCGTGCGCATCAGCGTGGTCGGCGGCGAAGCCGACGAACGCCCTCCGGGCGAACTGCGTGCCGCGGTCCACGGCGGCCTCGTACACGTCGACCGGGAGGGCGTCGTCATCCTGGCGGGTGTGGCGGAGCTCGCCTCCGAGATCGACGTCGCCCGTGCCGGTGCCGCCCTCGCCGCGGCCGAGGCCGAGCTCGGCACCGCACCACAGGCGGGCGAGGTCGCCCCGCCAGGCGGTGCCGAGGAGCCCGCCCGGGCCAGCAGCGATTCGGCGCTCGCCCTTGCCGCGGCGAACTCGCCGCAGGCCGCGATCCGCCGCGCCAAGGTCCGGCTCGAAGCGGCAGGAGCCACCTCCCGGAAGTGACGACCGGCCAAGTCCGATCGGACGTCGCCGCCCGTCGGTGCGCCGTCCGCTCGACGACCCGCCGGCGTCTGCTCGTCGCCATGACCGTCGCCGGGCACGGAGCCGCCGAGATCGACGGCCTACGACGGGCGCTCGGCGGTTCCGGTCTCGGCCGCATCGCGCCGCACATCACGCTCGTCCCGCCGGTGAACGTCGCAGACAGCCACCTCGGCGACGTGCTCCGCCGGATCCGTTCGGTGGCGACCGAGGAACCCGCCGAGGTCGTCGTCGGTCCAGCGCGCACATTCGCCCCGCGCACGCCCGTCGTCTACCTGGAGGTGGCGGGGGACACGGCGCGGATCGCCGACCTGCGGCGCCGGCTCGCCGTCCCGCCGCTCGTGCCGAGCGTCCCCCGGTCGGAACGGCCCTTCGTCCCGCACGTCACGATCGGCGGCCGCGTCGCCGGGCCGAAGATTGCCGCCGCGGTGGCGATGCTCGCCGAGTTCCGGCTGGCGATGGAGCTCTCGACAGTCGCCCTTTGCGAGCAGGACGAGATCGCTCCGCGCCGGCCTTGGCGGGTCATCGCCGACGTCGTCCTCGGTTCGGGATCGACCGTCGGGCGGGGAGGACGCGAGATCAGCTTCGTCGGCTCGACGATCCTCGACCCCGAGGTGGCGGCGTGGGCTGCTTTGACCCCGGGCGAGGACGCGATCGGCGAGGGCGCGACGACCCCATCGGCCGAGGATCCGTTCGTGCTGGTCGCCTACGAGGCGGAGCGGCCCGTCGGCGCGGTCGTCGGGTCACTGCACGGGCCGACCGTCGAGATCCACAAGGTGCGCGTCGGCGAGAACCGGCGCAACGAGGGCATCGGCGGACAGCTCGTGCGGGGGCTCGAGCGGGCCGTCGCGACGCGAGGCTGCTCGCGGGTCGCCTTCGTCGCTTTCGCTGACGGGCCGCTCGACGGATTCCTCTCCCACCTCGGGTACGCGCCCACGGCCATGAGAAAAGGGCGAGACGGGGAAGACCGCGTGACGCTCGAGCGGCTGATCAGCTGACTGCTCGCCGCTCATCGGGCCCCGGCGGCTGCCCGCGGTCGCCCATCGGGGCAGCCGCGGGGCTGTAGCGTCGCGGCGATGCGGCAGTTCATCGTGCGGTCGGCGGGGCCGTTGCGGGGCGAGGTCACCGTCCAGGGCGCCAAGAACTCCGTTCTCAAACTGATGGCGGCGTCGCTCCTCGCCGAGGGGACGACCCGGGTGGGAAACGTCCCGCGCATCACCGACGTCGAGACGATGGTGGAGGTTCTAACGGCGATCGGCGCCGTGGTCCGCCGGGACGAGGTTGGCGACGTCCTCGTCACCACGCCGGCGCATTGCAACCCCGTCGCGCCCTACGAGCTTGTGGAGAGGATGCGGGCATCGATCGTCGTCCTCGGACCGCTGCTCGCCCGGCATCACTTCGCGCGGGTGTCGCTGCCCGGGGGCGACGACTTCGGTTCCCGGCCGATCGACATCCACCTGCGGGCGCTTTCGGAGCTCGGGGCGGAGTTCACGACGGAGCACGGCTACGTCGAGGGTCGCTGCGACCGCTTGGTCGGCACCCGCGTCGTCCTCGAATACCCGAGCCACACCGCGACGGACAACATCCTCGCCGCTGCCACCCTTGCCAAGGGCACGACCGTGATCGAGAACGCGGCTCGCGAGCCCGAGGTCCAGGACCTTGCCGAGCTGCTCGGCGCGATGGGCGCGCGGATCTCCGGGGCGGGTACGTCGCGCCTCGAGATAGAAGGCGTCGACGAGCTCCATCCGGCGTCGCACCGGGCGGTCGCCGACCGCGTCGAGGCCGCGACGCTCCTCGCCGCCGTCGCGATCGCCGGAGGCGACGTCCGCCTGCTCGGGGCGCACCACGAGCACATGGACATGTACCTCGAGAAGCTTGCTGCGATGGGGGTCGACATCGAACCGACGGTGACGGGGATCTCGGCCCGTTTCGCCGGCCGGCCTCTCGCGGTCGACGTGTCGACGCTTCCCTATCCTGGGGTGGCGACGGACTACAAGCCGCTGCTCGTGACCGTGCTCGCCGTCGCCTCGGGTGTGGCGATCGTCAGCGAGAACATCTACGCCGGGCGTTTCCGCTACGTCGATGAATTGCGCCGGATGGGGGCGGACATCCGCACCGAGGGCCACCACGCCGTCGTGCGCGGAGTCGGGCGGCTCTCGGGCGCGCCGGTGAGGGCGCCTGACATCCGGGCCGGCGCGGCGCTCGTGCTCGCGGGCCTCGCCGCCGAAGGAGAGACCCGTGTGACGGGGGTCGAGCACATCGACCGGGGCTACGAGGATTTCGACGGCAAGCTCCGCGCCCTCGGGGCCGACGTCAGGCGTTCGGACGACCAGCCGGCTGGCGAGTCGTGACGAGCGGTGGTCGCTGAGATGGACGGACGAGATCCAGGGCGTCTGCCCGCGGCCCGCCAGCAGTCGCTTTCGCCGACGGGATGGCGTTTCTCGGCCGACGATCCCCGCTGGTACGAGCAGGCCGCCTTCTACGAACTGTCGGCGCGGGGGTTCTTCGACTCGAACGGCGACGGGATCGGCGACCTCGCCGGGGTCGTCGAGAAGCTCGACTATCTCAGCTGGCTCGGTGTCGACTGTCTGTGGTTGCTGCCGTTCTACCCGTCACCTTTGCGCGACGGGGGCTACGACGTCGCCGACTACTGCGACGTCGCGCCGGAGTTCGGGAGCCTCGACGACATGGTCCGCCTGATCGGCGAGGCGCATGACCGCGGCATGAGGATCATCATCGACCTCGTTCTGAACCACACGAGCGACGCCCACCCCTGGTTCATTGAGTCACGGTCGTCACGGGACAACCCGAAGGCCGACTGGTACGTCTGGAGCGACGACAACCAGCGCTATTCGAACATACGGGTGATCTTCTCGGACTCCGAGGCGTCGAACTGGACCTGGGACAGCGTCCGCCAGCAGTACTACTGGCACCGGTTCTTCCATTTCCAGCCCGACCTCAATCTCGACAACCCTGAGGTCCGCGAGGCGCTTTTGTCGGTGGTCCGCTTCTGGCTCGACTTAGGCGTCGACGGCTTCCGCCTCGACGCCGCGGCGTACTTGTTCCAGCGCGAGGGCACGACTGGGGAGAACCTTCCCGAGACGCACGAGTTCTTGCGGTGGATCCGGCGGGAGATCGACCGCGACTACCCGAATCGGGTACTGCTCGCCGAGGTAAACCAGTGGCCCAACGACGTCGCCGACTACTTCGGCGAGGGCGACGAGTGCCACATGTGCTTCCACTTCCCGCTGATGCCGCGGATGTTCATGGCGATACGCCGTGAGCACCGCTTCCCGATCACCGAGATCATCGCCGAGACGCCGCCGATCCCCCCGGGTTGCCAGTGGGGAATCTTCCTGCGGAACCACGACGAGCTCACGCTCGAGATGGTGACCGACGAGGAGCGCGACTACATGTACGCCGAGTACGCCAGCGATCCCCGGATGCGCAAGAACCTGGGGATCCGTCGCCGCCTCGCGACACTCGTCGACAACGACCGCGGCGTCGCCGAACTCCTCTTCGCACTGCTGCTCTCGCTGCCCGCAGCGCCGGTCCTTTACTACGGCGACGAGATCGGCATGGGCGACAACATCTACCTCGGCGACCGCGACACGGTGCGGACGCCGATGCAGTGGACCCCGGACCGCAACGCCGGCTTCTCCACGGCTGACTTTGCCCAGCTCTACCTGCCGCCGCTCATGGACCCCGTCTACGGCTATGCGTCGGTGAACGTCGAGGCCTCGCT
>JBEKLG010000099.1:0-6750 GCA_050010315.1 Acidimicrobiales bacterium | reverse complement strand
TCGCGCCGGGGCGCGCAACTGTTTACGCGTTCTCTGCAAGATCAATAGTCATCCTGACGAAGCTGACCGTCGGGAACTCGACGATGTCATCTCGCTTGAACCCGAGCTTTGCGTAGAAGGGCTCGGAAAGATGTGTTGACCAACACTCCAGGTGGTACTCGCGGTTCTTGCGTGCTTCGCTCAGCACCCGCTTCATGATGCGCGTGCCGATCCCGTGTCGCTGATGGTCCGGTTCGATAAACGCGGTTCGGACCATGCCCTCCCTGTACCCGCCGATCCCGATCACCTCTCCACCATCGACAGCAACGAAGAATGCCCCGGTCTCGGCTCGGGCAATGAGCTCTTGCGGGGTGTTGTGCTCCAACTGGAGCTGCACGCCCTCGGGCGAATAACCACCCAGATCCATCGTGAGGAAGCACCTGCTAATGATCCGCGAGGCCGCTACTGCATCACCTTTTCTGAACCGGCGGACTCTCATCGTCGGGTCCTCGCCTCCGAAGGGATGACTTGTTGTTCCCGTCCGTGATTCAACCCCGGCCCTCAACCACAGCATCGATCATCTCATCAGCACGCCAGTCCCGTCTGAACCCCCGAGCCGCCAGTTCGCGCCCGTGACGCGCCCAGAGTCGGGGCGATGCAAGATGGACAAGGACCGATGACGAAAACTGAACCCAACGCTCTGGATTGGCCGGCCGGCATCGGCGTCAATGGTGCCGCAGTGGTAGCGGGGCCCAGTAGGCGGCGTCGGCCTGTGCTTCGGTCAGAAAATGGTTGACGACCAATTGGTCAAGGACGTGATGCTGGCGCAGCTTGGCGAGCGCGAAGTGCACGACGGGGTCATAGGCGGAGGGAGCTTGGGGCAAGCCTGCGAGCATGGCCGCTTCCGCCCAGGTGAGCTTGTCCGGGTTGACGCCGAAGTAACCCCTGGCAGCCGCCACATCGCCCCAGTAGCCGTTGCCGTAGTAGACAGCGTTGAGATACATGTTCAGGATCTCGGGCTTGGAGTAGCTCAGTGCGAGCTTCACCCCGAGGCCGATCTGCTCCAAGGTGGCGCCGAACCCGCTCGACGTGGGGTAGAGCTGCTTGGCCAACTGCTGGGCGATGGTGCTCCCACCCGGGTCGCCGCTCGTGTGCAGGGTTGCCAGCGCCGCACGTGCCTCGCCGTCGAACACGTTCACGAAGACGTTCGAGTAGAAGTGCTCGTCCTCGACCGCGACTACCGCCGCCCCGAGCTTGGCCGGGACCGGCAAGGGCCCGATTACCCCATGGTGGGCACGCACGATGGCGGCCACGCGGGCCGTAGCGTCCCTCACGCCCGGCAGAGCGAGCTCGTATCCGAGCCCAGCGAGCGCTACGGCTGCGACCAAGGCGACCACCGAGAGGACGAGTCGCAGCAGGCGCGCCCTTGCTGTCCGCCGTGAACGGCTCATTTAGCGTGTCATGGCGAGGCAGGGTTGGCAGCACCCGGATCGAGGTACTGCTCGACGGCGAGCGCGATCCCACTGGCCATGGCCTGTTGGCCGGTGGCACTGACACCGATCGAGGCCTCGAAGGGGTCGGTAACAAAGAGCGGCTCGATGAGAGCCCCGGGCATGTCGCTCGGGGTTGAGAACCATCCAGGCGCGGCCGGTCCCAACAAGAGGAGATGCCCGTAGTCCTGAGCGGCGTCATCGAGTGCCGGCGCACCCAAGTCGACATCTGACATCACGCCGTCGTTCGGCACCCCCCAGCCGTGGGAGTTGAGAGCGGAAAGGACATCGCTTTGGACCAGGCGGGCCAGGCGGAGGTTCTCGCGCCAGAACGTGCGTGCACGGTCATAGGCGGTGACGCAGCCAGCATTCTGCGGACTGCCGCCCGCGTTGAAGTAGATCCCGACCAGAACCGCAGCATGTGCCAGGTCGGCGCACCGGTCTCTCGCCCCCACGTCGTCGTGCACGCCTTGTGGAGTGAGGACCCCGCCGGAGAAGTCTTGGGACCCAAGGCGGCCGACAAGCGAGTCGGCGGTCCGCGACACCACCACCGTGTATCCATCCGATCGCAAGAGCGCCAGCGTGTCCAGCTCGACGCGCAGAGCGAGATCGTCCTCGTAGACGGTTCGGCCAGCCTTCGTCTTCCCTGTTGCGCCCGGGTCGACGCCGCCGTGGCCGGCGTCGAGGAAGACCGTCTGGTGGCGGTTACCGCTGGTGGGAGCGAACAGCATGCACGACCCGGCATGGAACAAAGCTCGGTCGACCGGAACGCCGACGGCGGCCCCCCCTGGGCGGTTAGCGCTGCCAGGCCCGCCTCGAGCGCTCCCTGGCGCGTGTCCCCGAGTTAAGGCAGGTACAGCGAGGGCCAGCACGACCGCCAAGAAGCAGACCGCCGCCGAAATAAAGACCAGCCGGGAGACCACAGCCGGCCTCAGCCGATGACCCACAACCTGCTCCTGGGGTGGCCCGGGACGAGCCCTGCCTGTCTTCTACGTACGACGAGCAACTGCACTACAAAGACGATGGTACCGGCGATTCTCAGCACTGGTATGTCGCCGTGTCAGCCTCGGCACACTGTTGGCAATCGATCCCGAACATCGTCTGTCGACTCGCCCGTCACGCAAGCGCCGCCCTGGACCGATATTCGGCAACAATGAACTCGAACTCTCCGGTAACTACCAAAGCGACGTGCGGAGGCTGAACCACCCCGCTCGTGCCTTCGACCGGTCCTAGGATTTCGGCGGAAGTAGCTTCGAATGTGCGAAGAGGAGGCGTGATGGCAAGGCCCTGGCGACGACAGCGAGCAGCGCTGTGGCAACTCGTGCTCAGCTTGGCTCTGCTCTCCTGCAGCCTCGCCGGGACGTCCTCGGCGGCATCACCCGTGCGGCCGAACGTGACGAGTGCTCGTTGTGGCACGTTACGCCGCGTTCCTTCCTACCACCACGTCGTGTGGATCCTCATGGAGAACGAGGGCTACACGAATATCATCGGATCGCCTGCCGCCCCGTACCTGAACGGCCTTGCCGCCAGCTGTGGACTGGCGAGCAACTATGCGGCGGTCTCGCACCCGAGCCTTCCGAACTACATCGCCCTTACCTCCGGGAGCACGCAAGGCATCACCGATGACGCCGAGCCGAGCGCCCATCGTCTTAGCGTGGCGAGCGTCTTCTCCGAGCTCGCTGGTGACTGGCGCGCGCTCGAAGAGTCAATGCCAGAGAACTGCGACAAGGTGACGAGTGGGGACTACGCCGCGCGTCACAACCCCGCCGTCTACTACACCGACCTCACTACCACCTGCCCGAAGGACGACATCCCACTTCGCCAGCCGCTCAATCTGTCCGCGGCATTCACCTTCATCACCCCCAACATCTGCGACGACATGCACAGCTGTCCGGTGGCGACTGGCGACGCCTGGCTGAGCCGCTTCGTGCCGCGGATCTTGAACAGCGCGCCATACCGGGCGAACATGACGGTGCTGTTCATCACCTTCGACGAGGGCACGACGGCTTCGAACACCGTCCCGACATTCGTCATCGCACCTTCGGTGCCTCGGGCGCTGCGCGTCGCTTCCGCCTACACGCACTACTCGCTGCTCCGCACCACCGAACAACTGCTGAGACTGGCGCCGTTCGGGGCCGCGGCCCGGGCGCCGTCGATGCTCGCCGCGTTCCATCTCTAATGAGATCGACCTGGCAAGCAGGGCTTCAAGCTAGGTTGACCACTCATCGCTGAAGGAAGCGAATAGGCATTTTGTCGGACAGAAAGTTCCTGGTAGCGGAGGCAGGATGACCCGCCCTCGGTCTCGCCCGATCGATAGTCGACGGACTTGAATCAGCGATCGCCGACCGAGAGCTTCCGTGGCAGAAGCGATTTCGCAAGGGGTATATCGCCTTTCAGCGACCGGGCGGTTTCAATGTCTTGATCGTGGATCTCATCTGGAACAAGCCAGTCCGTGTGTCTCTCAAGAGCCACGCTCCCCTCCGCGAACTCGGAATAACAGACCCCTACCCCCAGCTCCCCGAAATCTGGAGCGCAACCGCAGCTGAGTGGGGCTGGCACGTGTCCACCGCCGCCTCCATCGAACCGGCCGTCGTGGTCAACCTCGCCCTCCAGTTGCAGTCTTACGCAACTTAAGCCGGGCGGCGCCCACGTCGTTCTGGCGCGGAAGCAGATCAGCAGCATCGCTGATTGGCAAGGGCGTGATGGTCGGATTCGGCGCTTTGTCGAAGGCCGTGGACACCACACGAACGGTGTCTCAGTAAGGCACATCCGGGCGAGTCCACCTCACGAAAGTTCTTGTGCATTATGTGACACTCACGAAAGCGCGTAACGTCCAATCGGTGTGCGGTCCCCGGCACCTCGAACCGCGACGCGGACATCATTCTGGCGCGTCATTGTTTTGACGGTTGGGCGATCCGCTCTTGATGCCGGTGTCGAGCTTCGAGCGGCTGATCGACAATGTGAGGCTCTCGAAAGAGTTGCTGACCTGCAAGTCGGTCAGCGCTGACGTCGATGGTGATCCATCCCCTCCGGCGTGACCGGCTCCGAGTGTCAGCCGATCGGAATGCGGCCGGCGTTCTTGTCGAGCCAGGTGTCGAGCGTCTGAAGTTCCGGGTCAAGGTGCCGGGACAACTCGAGGCTGCGGGCACGGCAATAGTCCTCGTTGAAGTCCCGGTTGAACTGGAACATGTTCCCGATGTCGTCTGCGCCGGGGAAGCCGAAACTGCGGTACACGTCAGCAGGCACGTCGTTGTAGCGCACCGGCTCGCCGAGTGCCTTCGCGAGTGAGGCGGCGATTTCGGCGCCGGTGAGATGCTCCCCGGCGATGCCGACGGTCTTGCCGATGAACTCGTCACCGGCTTTGAAGATGCCGTAGGCGCACTTGCCGATGTCTTCGACCCCGATGCTGGGGAGCTTCTTATCGCCCATCGGGTACGTGACCACGAGCACACCGTCCTCGCCCCTCTGCGGCCCCCAGCCGAAGTAGATGAAGTTCTCCCAGTAGGCCGACGTGAGGAGAAAGGTCGTGGGGACGCCGAGGTCGGTGAAGTAGTGGTCGGCTTCGCTCTTGCCGTCGAAGTGCGCCACCTTGTACTTGCCCTGGAGAGTCGGCATGCGATCGTCGTCAAGCGGGATCCAATTGCGCGTGTCCTCGAACGTCGACCAGATCACGTGCGTGAGGCCCGCGCTCTTGGCCGCCCGGGCCATGTTTTCGGCCTGCACGATCTCCTTGTCGGCAGAGAAGTGCTCCCAGAAGTTCGTCACGCAGAAAGCGCCGTAGGCACCCTCGAAAGCGGTACGGATGCTGGCCTCGTCATCGATGTCAGCGCGGACGACCTCAGCGCCGAGTTCGGCGAGTGCCGCCGCTTTGTCGGACGACGGGTCCCTGGTGAGCGCACGCGCGGCGAAGTCGCCGTCGGGGTCTCCCAGGATCGCTCGTGCGAGACCGCCGCCTTGGGCTCCGGTCGCGCCGACGACCGCGATTAGCTTCTTGCCAGACATTCCGTCCCCCTGTCAGACATTCTATTCGCCTGTGAGCCGTCTTCAGTCCGCTCAGTTCGTAAAATACTTCAAGATCCCGAGCAGCGCCGCTTCCAGGGGAACGCCCGTTCGGGTCATCGTGAGATGACGACCAGCTGGGACTCAACGAGCGCAGCACCCCGTTCGCGATCCGCAGATCCCGGTTGGTCCCCATGTCGACCCTGTCAGGCGCGAACAGAATGCCGCACGAATACCGTCTGGTCCCGAGGAGGTGGGCACGCCGATCGACGGATCTGGAATGCAACACGCGTCCCATAACAATCATCAGGAGACCGACCAGGGGTGCCCCCAACCGCCGGATCAATGCGCTGCCATCGCTTGCGAAACAATCTGAGGTCCTGCCCTGTGGGCTCTCAGCGCCCTAACCTGGATCGCTGTGCCGAAGTCAGAAGGAATCGTCGAGCGATCCTTTCTCAATCTTGTGAGCCGCATCTCCGGTTGGGCGGTCACCGGGCTCGGACTGCTTTTGTACGTCGGCGCGGGCCTTGTCTTGTCGCTCACCCTTCGGTGGCGGACGGTTTTTTTAATCGAGGCGAACGTGCTCGGCACCGTGCCAAAAGCCCCTACCGGCGCGGGTCCTGATGGCTCATGCTGATCACGGCATTAGAACGCGTTAGCGCCCTTGGAGATCGATCGTTGTCCTGGTGGAGGCGGGCGAGGAGGAGAACCCAATCGTTGTTGCGACAGCATCGAGGATCGGCCAGTTCCCGCCCCGACCAGACGGTTCTGATCACGCGAGCAGCCGCGCTCAATGTCAGGTGAGTGCTGATACCGCGGAAGAGTCGCGATGCGTACGGGATTGAGTCGAAGGAGCGCAAGCCCAGCGTTGATCAAGCGCGTCGCGGCGAGATTGGTCGTTGGCGCAGTGACCACCGCGGCGTGCGGCATCGCGATCGCCGTGCTGCCGGGAGCTCCGCAGGCCGGATCGGCCGCACCTGTAGCGGCCGCCGTGTCGACTGTCGCTCGCACGGGCGCGACCGACCTGGGGTCCCGTGTTGGGCCGCTGCCAGCTGCCGGCCGCACCGTGGCGGCCACTCGGGAGTTCCTGAGCTATCTCGACGCCGTATCTTGCACGTCGTCGAAGTTCTGCGTCGCCGTCGGCTACAGCACCGACGTGGCGGGGCACGCGAAGACGCTGATCGAGTCGTGGGACGGGCGCCGCTGGTCACTCATGAAGAGCCCGAACGTATCGACGAGCGACTACAACCAGCTTTACGCCGTCTCGTGCGCATCGAGCAGC
>JBEKLG010000098.1:0-6754 GCA_050010315.1 Acidimicrobiales bacterium | reverse complement strand
GCGCCGGCGGCGTCGATGACGTCGCCGAGCACCGCGCTCGCCGTCGGGCGGCCTCCGGCGCCGCGCCCGAAGAGCATCAGCTCGCCGGCAGCGTCCCCCTCGATGAAGACGGCGTTGAAAGGGCCGCGAATCGCCGCGAGCGGATGGTCGGCAGGGACCATCGCCGGATAGACCCGCACCGCGATCGTCGGGGGGCCGTCGTCGGCCTCGAGCTGCTCGGCGACGGCGAGCAGTTTCACCTCGTAGCCAAGGCGATGCGCGAACGCGATGTCGGCGGCCTCGATCGCCTCGATCCCCTCGCGGTAGACGTCGGCGGCGACAACGTCGGCGCTGAAGGCGATGCCGGCGAGGATCGCCGCTTTGGCGGCGGCGTCGTGCCCGCCGACGTCTGCGGCCGGATCGCGTTCGGCGTAGCCGAGGCGCTGGGCCGCGTCGAGGGCCGCGGCATAGCTCAGTCCCTTTTCGCTCATCTCGGTGAGGATGTAGTTCGTCGTCCCGTTCACGATGCCGAGGATGCGACGGATGTGTTCGCCGACAAGTGAGACGCGCAGCGCTCGCACAAGTGGGATCGCGCCCGCGACGGCGGCCTCAAAAAGCAGCGCCCTTCCGGCCGACTCGGCGGCGGCAAACAGCTCGGGACCTTCCTGGGCGAGCAACTCCTTGTTCGCCGTCACGACGGGCTTGCCGGCGCGCAACGCCGCGAGGATCAGCGACTTGGCGGGCTCGATCCCGCCGATGAGCTCGACGACGACGTCGATCGACGGGTCGGCGACGACGGCAGCGGCGTCAGCGGTGATCCGCTCCGGGCGCGCCAGCGAAGGGCGTGGCCTGGTCGCGTCCCGCACGGCGATGCGGGCGATCTCGAGCGTGAGCCCCACCCGTCCGTCGATACCCTCGTGGTCGTTGTCGACGAGCTCGGCGAAGGCGGATCCGACACCGCCGAGGCCGAGCAGCCCGAGACGCACGACGTGCGGCGCGGCACGTCGGACATCCCTGTTCATCGGCACAATCTAGCGACTTTCAGGGTTCCAGGCGGAGGAGGTCCTCCACCGTCTCCCGCCGCACGACGAGGCGGGCGCGCCCGTCGGCGACGAAGACGACCGGCGGGCTCCCGACCCGGTTGTAGTTCGAAGCCATCGAAAACCCGTAGGCACCGGTCACCGGGGTCACGAGCACGTCACCGACTGCGACGTCAGCGGGCAGCCGCGCCTCGGCGACGAGGACGTCACCCGATTCGCAGTGCTTGCCGACGATGCGCGCCGCGTACGGCCGCTCCGCCGTCACGGCCCGCGGGAGGAAGGCCTCGTAGCCACTCCCGTAGAGAACCGGCCGCGGGTTGTCGCTCATGCCTCCGTCAACGGCGACGTAGTTGCGGATGCCCGGGAGCTCCTTGATCGTCCCGACCCGGTAGCAGGTCAGCGCGGCCTGGGCGACAACCGCACGCCCCGGCTCGGCGCTGACCGACACGTTCATGGGCAGACCGACGCGCTCGCAGGCGGCGCGGACAGCCTCCGCCCACTCGGCGATCGTCGGGGCCGACTCGTCGGACAGGTAGGCGACTCCCAGTCCGCCGCCGACGCAGAGCTCGGCAAGACCGTGGGCGGCGGCGATCGGTGCGAGGACCTCGACGACGCGGGCGAAGGACTCGAGCCGCATGATCTGGCTGCCGATGTGGGCGTGGACGCCGACGACCTCGATGCCGCCAATTCCCCCGAGAGCGTCGATCGCCGCCTGCGCCGCCCCCGAGGCCACGGAGAACCCGAACTTCGAGTCCTCCTGACCCGTCGCGACGAACTCGTGCGTGTGCGCTTCGATCCCGGGGTTGACCCGAACGAGGACCTTCTGGTCCGAGCGCCGCCGCGCCCCCCCGACGAGGCGGGTGATCCGCGCGATCTCGTCGAACGAGTCGACGACGAGCTTCCCGACGCCGAGGCCGAGCGCGGCGGCGAGCTCGGCGTCGGACTTGTTGTTGCCGTGGAACACGATCGCGTCCGGCCCCGCCCCGGCGGCCAGCGCCACGCCGAGCTCGCCTTCGCTCGACACATCGAGCTGCAACCCCTCCTCGAGGGCCAGTTCGGCCATGGCGCGGCACAGGAACGCCTTCGTCGCGTAGGTGCTCCCGGCCCCGAAAGCGCCGAGGAGCTGGCGACAGCGCGCTCTCAGGGTCGTCTCGTCGTAGACGAAGACCGGCGTGCCGAACTCGTCAGCGATGGCGACGACGTCGAGACCGGCGATCTCAAGACGCCCCGCGGCCGTCTCCGTGGCCGTGTCCGGCAACAGCTGGGGCGCGACGCGACACTCGCACGGGATCGCGCCGGAACCGACGCCGCCGTTGGCGTGGAACGACATCACATCGACTCGGGAGCGGCGACTCCGAGCACGCCGAGGCCGATCGCGAGACCGATGCGCACCGCAGCGACGAGCGCCAGTCGCGCTTGCGTGAGCGGCAACGGGACTTCGTCGCCGAGGACCCGGCAGCCGTGGTAGAAGCCGTGGAAGTCGGCGGCCAGCTGACGCACCCAGTTCGTCACCTTGTACGGGACGCGCCCGGCTGCCGCGGCCGCGAGCACCTCCGGTAGGTCGATGAGACGCCGGATGAGCTCGAGCTCGTGGGGGTCGACGAGGACCGAGAGGTCGGTCTCGCCGGGCGACAGCGCCGTGACGCCGCGTTCGGCGGCGACCCGTTCGATCGAGGCGATCCGGGCGTGGGCGTACTGCACGTAGTAGACGGGGTTCTCCATCGACTGTCGCCGCACGGCGTCAAGGTCGATCGTCGTCGCCTGGTTGATGGAGCCCATCAGCGCGAGCAGGCGCGTCGCGTCCGGCCCGAGGATGTCGATGAGCTCGTCGAGACGCACGTACTGGCCCGAGCGTTTCGACATCCTGCCGGAAACGAGCGAGACGAGCTGGCCGAGCTCGACCTCGAGCCGTCCCGGGTCGATGCCAAGCGCCGCGACGGCGGCGCGCAAGCTCGGCACCTGACCGTGGTGGTCGGCGCCGAAGACGTCGATCACGCGGTCGAACCCCCGGACGAGGAACTTGTCGCGGTGGTAGGCGATGTCCCCGGCGAGGTAGGTCAGCTCGCCCGCCGACGTGACCAGAACGCGGTCGCGGCTGTCCCCGTGTTCGCGTGAGGCGAACCACGTGGCTCCGTCCTTTTCGTAAACCAATCCCTTGGCGCGCAGGATCTCGATTGTCTCCTCGACTTGGCCGCCCTCCTCGATCGACGCCTGGCTGAACCACCGGTCGTAGACAACGCCGAGACGGGCGAGGGTCGCCCGGATGTTTTCGACGACGGCGTCCGAGGCGAAGCGGCCGGCGGCCGTCGCGTCGTCGGGGCCGTTGTAACTGGCCGCGAGCTCGACGAGGTAGGCCCCTTGGTAGCCCTCCTCCGGCGGTGCGGTGCCCGCCCGGCGGGCGAGCAGGCTCTCACCGAGGAGGCGGATCTGGTTCCCGGTGTCGTTCAGGTAGTACTCCCGTTCGACGGTGTAACCACAGCGCTCCAAAAGGCGCGCCAAGGCGTCGCCGAAGGAGGCGAACCAGCCATTGCCGACGTGGAGTGGACCCGTGGGATTGGCGGAGACGAACTCGATCTGGACACGTTCTCCCCTGCCGATGTCGGGGCGGGCGTAATCATCCGGCCCTGCCACGAGCACGGCGGCGAGCGCCTCATGGAAGTACGACGGCCGGAGGTGCAGGTTGACGAACCCGGGACCGGCGACGTCCACCGCCTCGACGTGGGGCAGATCGAAAGCGGTTAGCCGGTCGGCGAGCTCCTCGGCGATGGCGCGAGGGGCTCGACCGGCTCGCCCCGCGACGACCAAGGCGACGTTGGACGACAGATCGCCGTGCTCGGGACGCGGCGGGCGCTCGAGCACCACCTCACCCGGCTCGACCTCGATCCCGACGGCTCGCAGGCCGCGCACGAACCCGTCGACGATCTGTTCGCTGCCCGTCACAGCAGGCCGCCGCCAGGACCGCGGCTACCATGCAGGTGAAAAGGCACGCTCGGGCGGTCCACCCCCGGGTGCGGCCGATACGGTCCATGCCCTCGTAGCTCAGGGGATAGAGCACCGGCCTCCGGAGCCGGGCGCGTGGGTTCGAATCCCGCCGAGGGCGCGCTCTCGACCTTGGCCACACCGCGTCGCACGGGGCCGAAGTTCATGCCCGATCCGCTGCTGGGATTCTCGACAGCTCCTCCTCGGCAAACCCCTCGAGCTCGGAAAACGGCACCGCCGAGGTGACGATGACGTCGACACCTCCCTGGTGGATGACCACCGAGTTCAGATGCCCCCGGCGATAGGCGATCATCGATACGCCAGCGTGCTTGATTCTCCACGTCGGCACGTCGCGCGGCCGGGTTTCGCCCGCGCTCGGGCGGAGCACCATCGTGACCGTGGCGGAGTGCCGCGGAGCGCGCCCGAGATTGCCGTAGACACAGCGCACCGTCGACTGGACACCTGCGGTCGTCGACTGCTCGCCGATTCTCGACGCGGCCGAGGCGGGAACGGGGACGTAGTAGTCGACCTCCGCGAGCGTCGGGCACAGCGTGGCAGCACCCGGCAACGACACCGGGTAGGGGCCGTAGCCCGCGGGTCCGCTCGCGCCACCGCAGGCGGACGCGACGAGCCCGAAGACGGCGACGAGCGATACCGGAAGTAGGCGCGCGCCGAACCCGGCCCGCGACAAGGGAGCGATGACCGGTCCTCCGGCTCTCCGTCGCCCTGCCGTCCCATCCGGTGACATTGCCCCAGCATACGAAAGGCACTGGCCGCCACGGGTGCTCACGCGCCAAACCCGTTGACACCTTATTGACGCCTCGGAGTCGAGATTTGACGTTTTCTTCACCTCGCCACCTGCACAGTGGGCCCGTGGCCGACTTCCTCGCCGTCCTCAGCGTGCTCGTCTTCGCTGCGCTGATGCTCGGACTGGTCCGGGCGCTCGAGCGCGTATGACCGCGGTACAGGGCGCTCTGCTCGCGCTCTCGATCGTCGTCTTCATCTACCTCGGTTTTGCGATGTTCCGGGCGGAGCGCTTCTAGTGAACCTTGCCTGGACGCTCGTCGTCTTCGTCGTCGTCATGATCGCGATCTGGCGCTACCTCGGCTCGTATCTCGCCGCCGTTTACGAAGGACGCGTGAACTTCCTCGGATTCCTCGAACGGCCGATCTACCGGTTGATCGGCGTCGATCCAGAGGTCGAACAGAGCTGGCAGCGCTACGCCGGGTCGCTCACCGCCTACTCGGCCGTCGCGGTCCTCGTCGTCTACGGAATGCTCCGCCTGCAAGGTTCGCTGCCGCTCGACCCGCAACACCTCGGCGCGGTCGGCCCGGCGCTCTCGTGGAACACCGCCATCTCGTTCCTCACCAACACGAACTGGCAGAACTACTCAGGCGAGTCGACGATGTCGTACCTGTCGCAGATGGGCGCCCTCGCCGTCCAGAACTTCGCCTCCGCCTCGGTCGGCATCGCCGTCGCGATCGCGCTCATCCGCGGCTTCGCCCGCCACGGGTCGGCGACGATCGGCAATTTCTGGGTCGACCTTGTCCGCGGCGTCATCTACATCCTCTTGCCGATCTCGCTCGTCGCCGCCGTCATCTTCATCGGCCAGGGGGCCATCCAGACCTTCGCCGGTCCGGTGACGGTCCACGACGCGCTGAACCACGTCACCCAGACGATCCCCCGCGGCCCGTTCGGCTCCCAGGAGGTCATCAAACAGCTCGGGACGAACGGCGGCGGGACCTACAACGCGAATGGCGCCGACCCCTTCGAGAACCCGACGGGGCTGACGAACTTCCTCTCGTTCGTGCTTCTGCTCGCGATCCCGACCGCGCTCACCTACACCTTCGGCAAGATGGTCGGCAGCTTCCGCCAGGGTGTGGCGGTCGTTGCCGCGATGGTGATCCTTTTCGGCGCGTGGATCGCGATGGGCGAGGTCGCCGAGCACGGGACGAACCCCGCGATCGCCAAGGCCGGCCTCACCTACCAACCCGGGGGGAACGTCGAGGGCAAGGAGGTCCGGTTCGGCGTCTCCGACTCGGTCTTCTACAACATCGCGTCGACCCAGACCTCGACCGGATCCGTCGACTCGGCAAACGACTCCTACACGCCGATGGGCGGCTTCGCCCTCCTCACCGGCATGATGCTCGGCGAGATCAGCCCCGGCGGGACGGGAAGCGGGCTCTACACAATTCTTCTATTCGCGATCGTCACCGTCTTCATCGGCGGTCTCATGGTCGGCCGGACACCCGAGTACCTGGGTAAGAAGATCCAGTCGAAAGAAGTGAAACTCGCCGCCTTGGGCGTCCTCGTGATGCCGATGGTCGTGCTGATCCTCACGGCCGTCGCCGTCTCGATCGCGCAAGGACGCGCCGGGCCGCTCAACGCCGGCCCGCACGGGTTCACCGAGATCCTCTACGCGTTCACGTCGCAGGCGAACAACAACGGCTCGGCGTTCGCCGGCCTCACCGGCGACACCGCCTTCTACAACGTGGCCGGTGGGATCGCGATGCTGCTCGGGCGGTTCGCCATCATGATCCCGGTCCTCGCGCTCGCGGGCGTGCTCGCCGCCAAGCCCATCGTCCCGGCGTCCGCGGGAACCTTCCGGACGGACACGCCGATGTTCACGGGGCTGCTCATCGGCGTGATCCTCATCGTCGGCGCGCTGACGTTCTTCCCGGCGGTCTCCCTTGGTCCCATCGTCGAGCAGCTCCTGAACGGGAAGTTCTTCTGATGACCCCCGAGACGACCACCAC
>JBEKLG010000097.1:0-6827 GCA_050010315.1 Acidimicrobiales bacterium | reverse complement strand
CTGGCGGGCCGCTACGAGGCGCCGTTCGCTGCCGCGTCGGCCGACCCGGCGTCCCCGGCGCGGTTTCGCCCGGCGGCGGCCTCGACATCAGCGCTTGCCGCCTCGTCGACAGCGTCGGCGCCGCTCGCGGCGCCGGACTCGGCGGGATCGGCGGGCGCCTCCGGCACCTCTGGCCCGGAACCCTCCGGTCCGCCACCCTGCGCCCATTCGGCCATCGACACCCGGGCTCCGCCGCCGGCCGGTTGAAAGACCATTTCGCCCGACTCGTCCTGCAGCCATTCGCCCTCGGCCCAGTCGACCGGCGAGACGCCGCTCTCCTCCTCGGCGAGCTGACTCTCGCTCTTGATGTCGATCCGCCATCCCGTGAGGCGGGCCGCGAGACGGGCGTTCTGGCCCTCTTTGCCGATCGCGAGCGAGAGCTGGAAGTCGTGGACGACGACCGTCGCGGTCCCGGTCTCCTCGTCGAGGCGGACCTCTTTCACCCGGGCGGGCTGCAGGGCGCGAGCGACGAACTCGGCTGGGTCGTCGGAGTACGGGACGATGTCGACTTTCTCGCCCCGCAGCTCGTTCGTCACCATCCGGACCCGGGCGCCGCGCGCCCCGACGCAAGCACCGACGGGGTCGACGTTGGCGTCGTTCGACCACACGGCGATCTTCGTCCGGTGCCCGGGCTCGCGGGCGCACGCCTTGATCTCGACAACGCCGTTTGAGATCTCCGGAACCTCGAGCTCGAAGAGCCGCTTGATGAGCCCGGGGTGGCTGCGCGAGACGACGATCTGGGGCCCCTTAGAGGTCTTGCGGACCTCGACGATGTACGCCTTCAGGCGCGCCGCGTGGTCGTAGCGCTCGTAGGGGACCTGCTCGGCCTGGGGCAGCAGCGCCTCGACCTTGCCTAGGTCGAGCAGCGTGTAGCGGTTGTCACTCTGCTGGATGATCCCGGTCACGATGTCGCCCTCGCGCCCCGCGTACTCCTCGTACTTGAGGTCGCGCTCGGCTTCGCGAATGCGCTGGAGGATAACCTGCTTGGCCGCCTGGGCGGCGATCCGGCCGAAGTCACTCGGCGTGTCGTCCCACTCCCGCACGACGTTGCCGTCCTCGTCGAGCTCCTGCCCGTAGACACGGATCTCGCCGGAGTCCGAGTCAATCGTCACGAAGGCTTCCTCTGCGGCGGCGGGCTGGCGCTTGTAGGCGGCGACGAGCGCGTTCGCGAGCGCCTCGAGGAGGGTCTCGACGGCGATGCCCTTGTCCCGGGCGATCTGTTGGAGTGCGTCGAGGAACTCGAAGTTCGTCGTGCTCATGACGCCCGGCTCCCCGTCTTCGCCGTGCCGGTTGGCGCGCTCTGCCCGGCGAGGGCGGCGCGCCAATCGAAGACGGTGTGGGCACGGTCGATCGCCGCATAGGCGATCCGGTGTTCTGCACCGCTGTCGTCGACGACGGTGACCGAGTCTTCGTCAGCGCGAGCCAGCGCGCCCTCGACCCGTCGCACACCGGGCGTGCCCGCGACGGTTCGGATCGCGACTCGAGAGCCGATCGCCTTGGAAAAATGCGCCGGCCGGCGCAGCCGTCGCTCGACGCCGGGACTCGATACCTCGAGCTCGTAGCGGCCGACCGGTGCTAGGTCGGTCCGCTCGTCGAGCCACGCCGAGATCACCCGGGACATCTCGGCAAGATCGTCGAGATCGGGGCCGCCGTCGCGTTCGACGGTCACCCGCAGGACGCCGCCCGCCGACTCGACATCGACGAGCTCACCGCCACCGGCTGCTACGACGACCTCAAGGGCGCGCTCGAGCTCGTCGGCCTCATGTGCCGATCGCCTCGTGCCCGTCACACCCGTTCTCCCGGTCGCCATCGTCTCCGCTGCCGTCGTCGATTCCCGCCGACCACCGAACCGCCCGAAAAACAAGAACGTGGGCGCGGAGCCCACGTTCAGACCACCCTTCCGTTCGACAAACCGCCGAGTAAGTATAGCAACCGCACCGTCGCTAGAGCCCGCTGAAGTTGGCACACCACACCACAGCTGACAGACCGACGGCGGAAACTGCGCTCAGAGGTGCACCGCGCCACGATGCGAGAACCATCCGGCGATGCTTTCGCCGTGCATCCACCTTGCTCGCGACCGACACGATCCCGCCAGACGATGCACAAGGCCGACAATGAGTCTCGGAGCGCTGAAACTTCGCCTCTCCGATTGGGTCAACTCAAGGGATCCCGCCTTGGCGTCCCGGACGAGTGCGCCGACGGGCAAGTGCTCTGCCCTCTGGCCCCAGTCGTTGCCTGGTCGGAAGACACCGCGTGCCGGCCGCCACCTGGACCAACTCGGCCACCTTGATTCACAGGGTGGCCGCGGTGACGAGCAGCTCTCCGGAAAATGACATTGTGGGCGCGGAATTCGTCGATCTGCCCGGGTTCCGCCATCCCCGCGGACGGTCCAAGAAGGCGAGAGGCATTCCCTCCGGTCGATTGCGCCCGCCCGACGAGATCGGCGATCGCTTCGCCGACATTCCGGTCGCCTTTTTGGCGCGAACGCCGACGAGGGTTGGCTTCGCAGACACCTCCCACGACAACGCTCGTTCGCTCGGCGATGTCGACAACTCCACCAGCACCTGCGGGGAAGGGCTGGCGGGGATCACCACGTCGCCAGGATCTCCGGTCTAGACACAGTCACGGAATGCGCACGTCGCGGCGGAGCGCAGCTAGTCGCCGGTCTTCGTCCGTCAGGTCCGACACCTTGACCGGTGTGACGAGGCTCCAGTGCCTTCCCACTGGGCAACGCTGCAGTCTCCACCACCCAAGACGGAGAGCCTTCAAGGATCCGCCGGGAATCCAAAGCGTAGTGAACAGGTGGCCATCACGACATCGCACCACGGTGCTGGCACCGAACAGGAAACCACGACGGCGTGCCACCACCACGGCCTCGGCAAAGCCCAGGGCGATGACGAGCACCTTGGTGACCTTGCGAGCGGCAATCTTGCGGCTCACGGCACCAGAGTACGCGAGGCAATCGCGAAAACGCCAGACGCATCGGTGGGACCGCGATCTCGCGGTCGAGATCGGGCGCTCGGGAACGAAGTCGTGCCCGACGGGCTGCGGCCGTGAACTGCTGACTCAAGCCCTCGTGGACAGCGGTCACGCGACCAAGGGCACCTGTCAAGTGCGACCGGGGGTCGCCAGGGCGCCCCAGGATGCTCGAGTTGGATTCGCCTGATTGAACGACCGGTTGCCCTCGGAGGTCGACCTGGAGATTCGATCAACAGAAGGCGAAGCGCTCTGCCGCTCCTCGCGATCCGATAACGCCGCTCAACGAGGTGTAAACCTCGGTCTGGACATGCGGACCGCGCGGTTCAGCCCCAGCGGATCGTTGCCCGTGCCCGCCACAGATCCATGACGCGCCCATCCCCGGCGATGTCGACTGGCGGGCCGAGCTCTCGTCGGTTCCAGAGCAGAAGGTAGAGGTCGCTCGCCGGGCCCGCGAGCGTGCAGTCGGCCCGGGTGAAGCCCGACGACATCACACGTCGGTCCGACCCCACCTGGATCGTCCAGACGTGGCCGGTGTCGGTGGTCCGGATGGACAAGGTGACAGGGGCACCGGCGGTCAGGCGGTCGCTCGGCCTCGCGAAGAAGCCGTTGAGCAGCTCGTCGATCCCATCAGCGGCGAAATCGCCCGGAAATCGCGAGGGCCATTCCACCGAAGCCTCGGCGTCGACGCAATGGATCGCCGTCTCGTGAGCCTGTCGACGCGCCCAAAACGCGAGCGGCGTGGGGGCGGGAAGAAAGGTCCAGCAGCTCATCACGGGATCGGCGTCGCGCAGTGCCGTGACGAGCGAGGCATGGCCGGCGCGGTACCAGGGGAGCAGTCGGTCGTCGGGCACAGCGGCAAAGAAGGCGGCATCCTCCTCGTCGGTCGTCGGCTCCGACTTGCCGGAAAGGACGTAGGCGGTCGCCCAACGATGAACGCCACCGACATGGCGGAGAAGATCGCGCACCTTCCAGTCCGGACAGGTGGGCACTCGAGCATCGAGGTCGGCGGTCGCGGCAGCGGTCGCGAGCCGCTCTCCCAAGTCTTGCAACACCGCGATATGCCGATCGATCTCCATCACAGACCCGTACCAGCACGACCGCGCGCGACCACCAAAGTCGCAACTTCGCGCCGCGATTCGTCCCGACGACCTGTCGAACGCCGTGCAAGTTCGATCAGGCTACCGCCCGTCACGCCACCTGGCGGGCAGCGCGTCGATCGTCAATACCGGCCGAGTTGATGATCGTGCTCGCTCGCGCTGGTTCCTGTCGGAAACAGCCGAACTCTCATGGGTCGACAAACCGGGACGAACACGCCACCCGCCTCTCGCGTCCCGGTCGGGCTCCGTGGGGTCGAACGACTTACCGGCGACTGTTCGCGGAACCCGACCCACTCGGCAAGGGGGTTCGACCCGGGCGGTCGTGGCTGCGGCGCTTTTGGCGGCGCGGACAACGACGCGGTAGAAGAAACGGTACGGCACCCATCGATGCTGGCACGAGATCGGGCGGGACCGATCGGTAGCCGCGGTAGAGCCCTTTTCCCCTCGAACAGGGGACGCGAGATGCGGAAGGAAGCGTCGATGGGCGATGGCGGGACGAAGGCCCAGTCCGGGTCGCCCCGTGAGTTCGGGCTTCCGAGCGCCCCAACGGCGGGCGGCCCGCTCCTAGCTCCGGGCGGCGCGCGCGAGGGGTTCGGGGCACTCGCCGACGCGGTTGCCGGGTTCGTCGCTCAATCGCTTGCCGTCGAGCGGCGCGAGCGGGCCGTCATCTACGAGCTAACCCGGCACGAGCTCGTCCTCGCCTCGGACGCCGGGGTCCGGCTCAACCCACCGCTCGGCGACGGCAGCGTGCGTCCGAGCTGGACCCTCGCCTGGGACCGGGAGGTGCGCCCCCCGGCCGTGCCCGGTGGCGCGAGCCCGACCGACGTCTGTCTCGTCACGGTGCCGAACGAAAACGGACCGGTGCTGCTTGTCGATCTCGTCGCCGCCGAGTGCACCTCTCTCGTCGGTTGCGCAGACGACGTCGCGCGCCTCGCCGACACCCTCATCCGCTGCGCCTCGGCGTCTCGGACCCGCCGAGCGCCGATCCTCGTCATCGGCGACCTCGGCCCGCCGCACGCCTGGCGCGTCGCGACGATCACTGAAGCCTGCGCCGCGCTCGCCGGGTGGTCGGACCCTGTCGTCGTCATTGCCGGCACGCCGTGCGCGGACGACGATCTCGAGCGTCTCGTCGCCGCGGTCCACCGGCATCGGGCCTCGGCGGTCGTCATCGTGACAGCCCACACCACGGCACGGGCCGTCATCGTCGCCGGGAGACGGGACCGCTGCGGGGTGTTCGTGCGTGCGCCGGAAGCGCCGAGAGCGGCTGCGTCGTCGGCCAGAATCTGTTCCGACGCGGTGCCGGGATTCGTCGACCGCACCGGCCCGATCGAGGTCGCCATCCTCGGCCCGGTCGAGATCCGTGGCTCGACGCTCCCCCTCGGACGGCACCCTCGACTCACCGAGCTCGTCGTGTATCTCGCAATGCACCCGGAGGGTGCGACGACTGCGGCGTGGGAGACCGCGCTGTGGCCCGAACGGCGTATGCCACCGCAGACGATTGCCAACCGACTCTCCGAAGCACGCCGCGCCCTCGGCTTTGCGTCCGACGGCCGACCGCGCCTGCGCAAGTCGGGTGAGCGTCACCTCATCGCCGACCTCAAGACGGACTGGGAGCGCTTCACGGAGCTCGCCGGCCGGGACGGTGGCCTTGCGGCATGGCACGACGCCTTGGAGCTCGTGCGGGGCCGGCCGTTCTCCGACCTTCACCAGGGAGAGTGGACAGCGCTCGAGGGCTTCATCGGCGAGATCGAGCACGCCGTCGTTGAGTGCGCGCTCCGTCTCGGCGGGCTCGCGCTCGCCGACGGGCGTCCCGACGACGCGATGTGGGCCGCACAGCGGGCCCTGCGCGCCACGCCGTGGGACGAGAGGCTCCACCGCTTGCTCATGGAAGCGGCCGACGCCGCAGGCGACCGGGCTGGAGTCGAGGCGACCTTGCGGCACCTCGCGCTCGTCCTCGAGATCGACGGCGATCCCCTGCGTGGGGTGCACCCCGAGACGGCGGCGCTCTACGCCCGTCTCTCCGGCCGCCCGGCTCAGATAAGCTACGTGGGCTAGACGAGGGACCGCGAACGAAGTTCAGCCCCGCTCCACCCGTCCGACCGACGCCAACGCGGAGAGGGCGATCGCGAAGCGGGGTCTTGTCGCGAAGCTGGCGACGAATCTGCACTCTCCACGGGTCACGGGAGGCCAACCGGGCCCGGCGTCGCTCGAAGCGCGCCACCGGGTCACGCGCATTGCGTCACGATCTTCGCTGCACCTGGCTAGCATTCTTTTTTCCAGATCGGTTCCCTATGCCCGGAAGTCGCTCGGGGGGAAGTGGTGTATATGCGCACAGTTGCATCGTCTGACGTTCGGGGATGGGCGAGACGCGCCGGCTTCATCGTCCTCGCCGCGCTCTGCGTCACCGGCATGCTCGCGACTGCCGCCTCGGCCCAGACTGTCGCGGCGAAGAAGCCCAAGCCGAAAACACCCTCGGCCAAGAGCATCTCGAGCGCTCTCACCGCGGGAGAAAAGGCGTCCTTCAGCGTCACCTACGCCATCAAGATGGGGACAATATCGGGAACCTTCGTCTACGCGCAGAAGCCACCGAACTACTCGCTGACCTACTCGACGAAGGAGGGCACGTTCGAGTTCATCGTGATCGGGAAGACGGCCTACGGCTGCGAATCAGTTGTCGGTGTGCACATGTGCCCGAAGGAGACAGTCGCGGTG
>JBEKLG010000096.1:0-6895 GCA_050010315.1 Acidimicrobiales bacterium | reverse complement strand
TGCAGCTCTCCCGCCGACACGATCCGCCCGCCGTCGCCGAGGCGGGTCGCCAGCCCGGCGGGGAGGCTTTGGGCGAGCCCCGGTGCCCCGCCGTCGGCGAGGGCGGCGAGGAGCTCGTCGTCGCTCGCCGTGGGGTTGGCGAGCCGCAGGTTCTCGGCCAAGGTCCGGCCGAGCAGCGCCGGGTGTTCGGGTAGGTAGGTGAGACGACGGCGCCAACTGGCGAGATCGAGGTCGCGCAGGTCCTCGCCACCGACGGTGATCGCCCCCCGGCTCGGATTGGCAAAGCCGAGGAGTAGCGAGACGACGGTCGATTTGCCGGTGCCGTTCGGGCCGACGACGGCGACGACCTCCCCCGGGGCGATCGTGAGGTCGGCACCGGCGAGCACCGGCTCGGCGCGCTCGGGAGGCTCGAACCAGACCTCGTGCAGCTCGACCGGCGCCCCGGCGGGATCCGGCACGGGGACGACCCGCCGCGCCGCCGGCCGGTGGTCGGCCGCCGGCCGCCCGGGGCCGATCAGCGCTAGGGCCTTCCCGACGGCAGCGAGGCCCTCCGTCGCCTCGTGGAACTCGGCGCTGGCGCGCCGCAACGGCCAGAAGACCTCTGGCGCGACGATCAACACCGCGAGCGCCGCCGAGAGGCTGACCGTCCCATTGAGGAGCCGCAGCCCGAGGGGGACGGCGAGCAGCGCGACCGACACGGACGCCAACGTGTCGAGGACGAGGGCGGAGAGGAACGCGACGCGCAGCGTCGAGAGGATGGATCGCCGCAGCGCCTCACCGGCTTGCGCGATCTTCGCCCGCTGCTCCTCCGACCGGCCGAGCGCCCGCAGGACGGGAAGGCCCTCGAAGACGTCGGTGATGTGGCGACCGAGGGCTTCCACCTGTTGCCAGCGCCGAGCCGCCAACGCCAGGCTCGCTCGCCCGATGAGCGCGCCGAAGATCGGGAACAAGGTGATGGCGACGAGGACGATGACGCCCGAGATCCAGTCGAGCACACCGACCGCAACGGCCAGGGCGAGGGGCGCCACGACGGCGAGGACGAGATCCGGCAGGCAGCGCCCGACGTAGACGTCGAGCGCGTCGAGCCCCCGTCCGGCCAGCGTGGCGACGTCACCGGGTCCGCCGGCCTCGCCGGCAGGGGCGCGGCTGAGCGCGGCGGCGACGAGCTGCGTCCGCAGGTCGGCCTTGGCGTGCGCCGCGCCACGCTGGGCGAGCAGCTCCCCGGCGAGAGCCGCGAGGCCACGTGCCGCCGCTGCGGCCGCAAGCCAGCAGAACGCCACCAGTCGGCTACCCGGGTGGGCCCCGGGCATCGCCCCGGCGAGGAGGTGGGCGAGCGCAACGGCTTGCACGACGATGGTGGCGGTCGAGAAGAGACCGACGACAACCGAGCCGGCGACGGTGCGCCGCACAACGGGCAGCTCGCCGACCAGCCTGCGCTCGACACGGGACTGGGACCGCTCGGCCCCCCGGCGAACGCCGAAGCGGCCCGGCATCGCTAGTTGGCGGGGACGGTGGTGGCGCCGCTGGCGACAGCCGGGCGGATGAGGCGCTGCCGGAACACCCAGTACGTCCAGGCCTGGTAGGCGAGGACGAATGGCGTGAAGCAGGCGGCGGCGATGCTCATCACGACGAGGGTGTTGTGCTGGGAGGCCGACGCCGCGATGGTAAGGGCGTTCGCGGCACGGTTGCTCGCCGGCAGGACCAAGGGGAACATCCGGCTGAACACCGCTCCCATGGCGGCGACGATCGCCGCTCCCGTGGCGGCGAAGGCCCACCCGTCGCGGTGGGCGAGTACGAGCGCGGAGGCGGCCGCGACGGCGACGACGGCAGCGATGCCGAGGACGAGCGGCACCGCCGCCGTCACCGAGCCGGCGACCGCTGGCCGGCTGGCGGCTGCTACCCAGGCGACCACCGCGCCGAGCGAGGCGACGGCGACGACGCCGGCGTAGCCGGCCGCCCGGCGCGCCCGGGCGGCCAGGCCGCCGCTCGTCTTCAGCGAGAGGAAGAGCGAGCCGTGCAGGATGAACACGGACAGGCTGGCAAGACCGCCGACGAGGGCGATCGGGTGGAGCAGTCCGGGGAGCCCCCCGAGGTAGTGACCGCCGGGCGACAGCGGCACGCCGTGGACGAGATCGGTGAAGGCGACACCCCAGACGACGGCGGGCACGAGGCTACCGAGGAAATTCGCCACGTCCCAGGTCTTGCGCCAGGCAGGTCGGTCGTCATGTCCCCGGAACTCGAAGGAGACGCCCCGGAAGATGAGGGCCAAAAGGACGAGGAACAGGGCGAGGTAGAAGCCGTTGAACAGCCGCGCGTACCACAGCGGGAACGCCGCGAACATCGCCCCGCCGGCGACGAGGAGCCAGACCTCGTTCCCGTCCCAGACCGGCCCGACGGCGTTGAGACAGAGCCGGCGGTCGGTCTCGTCCCTGGCGACGAACGGGGTGACGACGCCGACGCCGAAGTCGAATCCCTCGAGGAAGAAATACCCGGTCCACAGCAGCCCGATGAGGGCGAACCAGGTCGTGTTGAGGTCGGAAAAAGGCGCCATCCTCGCTCCTTTAGTACACGAGGCTCGGCACGAGGGGTTTCTCTGCCGAGTTCTCCGTCGCGTCGAGCGGGCGGCGGGCCGAACGCCACATCAGCCCGGCGTCGATCACGCCGAGGACGGTGTAGACAAGGACGAACGCGCCGAGCGTCGCCGCGACGTCGGCCACGGTGACGGTCGACACACCCTTGGCCGTCAGCATCACGCCGTAGACGATCCAGGGCTGGCGGCCCACCTCGGTCAGGACCCAGCCGGACGTGTTCGCCACGAGCGGCAGGGCGATCCCGACCAGGGCGGCGCGTCGGAACCAGGCGTTCTCAGCGAGTTTCCTGCGTCGGGCGAGCCAGACACCCCAGCCGCCCAGACCGATGAGCAAGAACCCGACGCCGACCATCGCCCGGAATGACCAATACGAGAGCCAGATCATCGGGACGTAGCTCCCCGGTCCGTACTTGGCCGCGTCGGCCGCCTGGATGTTGTCGATCCCCGGCACCTGGCCGTTCCAGCTGAGATCCTCGATGAGGGAGAGCACGTGCGGCACGCCGATCTGGAAGACCGGTTGGTCGGAGAGATTGGAGATGGTTAACAGCGAGAAGCTCGCCCCGTTTGCGGTGTGGTAGTTCGCTTCGGCCGCCGCCATCTTCATCGGTTCCTGGGTGTCCATCAGCCTTCCCAGCTGGTCGCCGGCCACGGCGGTCGCCAGCGCGGCGCCGCAGAGAAAGCCGGCGGCGAGATGCGCTGCGCGCTGGAAGGCGCGACGATCTTCCGGGTTGTCCCGGTCGCGGTGCGCTCGCCAGACGCTGATCCCGAGCACGAGGGCCCCGCCGGTGACGAAGGCGGCCAGCACCGTATGGGCGAACGACGCCCACAGGGTCGAGTTGCCGAGGATGGCCCAGAAGTTCGTGAGCACCGCCTGCCCGTGGACGACCTTGTAGCCCACGGGGTGTTGCATCCAGGCGTTGGCCGCCAGGATGAACAGCACGGAGAGCACCGTGCCGGCGCTCACCAACCAGATCGTGGCGAGATGTACCCGTGGCGACAGTCGTCCCCGGCCGAAGATCCACAGCCCGACGAAGGTCGACTCCATGAAGAACGCGAGCAGACCCTCGATCGCGAGAGGCGCCCCGAAGATGTTGCCGACGAAGACCGAGTAGGAGGCCCAGTTCAGCCCGAACTGGAACTCGAGGACGATCCCGGTGACGATGCCGACGGCGAGGTTGATGAGGAACAGGCGACCGAAGAAGCGACTGAGCCGGTCCCAGCCGGCGTCGTTCCTCCGGTAGGCGAGCGTCTGCATCACGGCGACGAGGAAGCTGAGCCCGATCGTCATTGGCACGAAGAAGAAGTGGAAGATCGTGACAACGGCAAACTGCCAGCGCGCCAAGTCCAGCGTCATCGCCCCTCCCCCAATCGTCAGCTGCCCGCCGACATTAGCGACGCAGCCGAGCGGCGCAGCGCGTTCTGCGACAAGTTCGAAGGCCTCCGGCCAAGGGGAATTCCCTAGGCCCGGCGGCGTCGCCCCCGGCACCGCCACGCCGCCGAGCAGGGGCCGCGTGCTGTGTCGCCGTGCCGAACGGGGAAGCTGGCGGGTCGATCCGTCTGGCGCACCGCTCGCCGGACTCGTCGGTTGGCGCCGCGACCTTGGGATCCACGGGCCAGCGCCTGCCCCGCCTCAGTGCTCGAGCTCTTCCCCGGTGGGCGCCGGCTCCCCCGAGGCGCCGCCGGCAGCCATCCTGCGGAGCAACCGCCGGTAGCGGGTCCGGATCTCCTCCCGGTCGTTCGGATCGGGCACAGACTCCTCTGCGCTGCGAAGGATCGCCTCCGCTTGGCACAACAGGACGCGGCGCTGCTCGGGTGAGTGAGTCTCGCCACCGATCGTGGCCAGGGCGTCGATCAGACGGATGATTACCGCGGGCATGCCACGGGATGCCTGGCGGATCTTGTCGAAGGCCCGGTTGACCATCCGGGCATAGGACGGGTTGCTCTCGATGAGCCGGATGCGGCCCTCGCGGTCCCGATAGACGCCTTCGGCGAGCGTCCGTCCGGAGACGCGGCTGAGGCCCGCGGTGAGCCAGTCGATGCAGGTGAGCGCCGTGAAGGTGTCGTTGACCGCGGCCGACAGGGCGCGGATCGCGATCTCGACGAGCTGGTCGATCGCGAACACCGGATCTTGCATCAGGGTGCGGTGCGGCCCGGTGACGTGCGCCTTGGTGAGTGCGAGCGCGACATGGCTGGCGGCTTCGGGCGGCCAGACCATGGCGAGCGGTCGGCCGGCGACGATGAAGTGGCCGGGACGGTGCTCGAGACGGATCGTTGAGTCGGTCCGGGTCGCGATCTCGATGAGCTGGGCGTAGCCGACGAACTGCAGGTAACCGCTGACTCCGGCTGCGACGGGCGCGCCGTGGCCGTCGACGAGGCTCGACAGATCGCTCAAGGACCTGCCTTCCCCGACGGCCGCGGCCCGCCCGACCGACACGGCGTCGGGGAATTCGGCGTCGATCGCCCGCACGAGGTCCGCCGCGATGGCGGCGATGACCTCGGGCAGCTGGATGGACTTGGCGATGTGGTGGATGAAGTAGATGAGCACCGCGAGGTCGACGAGCACGAGCGCCTCGGAGACGGTGATCGACAGATGCGGAACGAACGCGCCGCCTGACGTGGCCGTGATCGCGACGAGCGTCAGGATCGAGTAGACGAACGTGGCGACGAAGACGCCGAGCGTGACCTGGTTGCCGACGTCGCGGACGAAGTTCCGCATCATGCGCGGCCCGAACTGTTGCGAGGCGAGCGTGAGGGCGACGATCGTCACCGAGAAGACGACGCCGACGACGGTGATGACTGCGGCGGCGATCCCGATAAGCACCTCGCGGCCGGCGTCTGCACTACCTCTCACGATCCAGAACGGCAGGGACAGGTGCCTGTGGTAGACGGCCCAGTCGATCTCGAACGTGAGAACGAACAGAATGCCGGCAATGAGGACGAAGATGGTCGGCACGAGCCAGAAGGTGGTGCGGAGTGCCTCCCACCGCCAGCTCGGCAGCCGGCCTTGCCCGTTTCGGCCGCCTGCCTCGCATGACGACACCGTCGTGCCCTCAGGCGTGGTCATCGGTCCTGCGCTGCCGGGGATGGTCTCCGCCAGGCGGCACGACTCACGTTCGCTTTACGGCTGGCAACGGTCACGTGATCGGTCCTTCCTTTGCCGACCAGGCTTCCCGGCATGCCGTCGCCCCGCGCGACCCGCATGACAATAGCCTCGCCGGCGTCGGCCCGGACGCTGAGCAGGTTCCAGACGCGCTCGGCGTGCGTCTCGAGCGAGTCGGTGACGTGCCACGCCATGCCAGATTCTGACGGGATCTCGGAGGTTTCGTCGAGGCGGTTGACCTACGGGGAACCCATTCGGCTCAGCTCTCAACCATCGGGGGCCGTGGCGAGGAGCGGATCGCCGGCTGAGCGTGCTCCCCGGTCCGCCAGGCGAACGAGCCACCACCGGGAGCCCGTTGAGACGGGGCCGGGGACCGGAGTGCGGGTCGGTTCGCGCGGCGCCTCCGCCTCCTCATCGTGCAACGATGCGCGTGTGGAATCGACGAGGATCGACCGTTGGCTCTGGGCGGTGCGGATCTTCAAGTCCCGCACCGTGGCGACAGAGGCGTGCCGTGGCGGGCACGTGCGGCTCAACGGTGCCCGGGCCAAGCCGGCGGCAAACGTGAAGTTGGGCGACCGTGTCAGCGCGCGGACCGAGGCGGGCGAGCGGATCCTCGAGGTCGCCGCGGTGATCGACAAGCGGGTCGGAGCGCCCATCGCGGTCTCGTGTTACATCGACCAGACGCCGGTCGTGCCGCCGGGAAGCCTCGGGCCGGCGGCGTTGATCAGGGACCCCGGAAGCGGACGTCCGACGAAGCGGGATCGCCGCCGACTCGATCGGGTGCGCCGGCGCTGACCGATGGGGGATCAGCGGGCGGATTCGGGAGACTGGTTCGCCTGTCCTGTCGGTGAGACGGCGAGGAGGTGGGGATCCGGGACCGAACTGGAGGAGGCCGGCCTGTCGGGCGGCCTCCGACGGCCGTGTCGGCGGCGTCCGAATCGCGAGCCGAATCCGGCGGGCCGCGGTATCCCGGCACGTCAAGTTCGATCGCGTGTACCGTTCGATCACTCCGCGTGCACGGAGCGCGTGGGGGCTGGTCGTCCGACAGATAAGGGGGCCCGATGGCCGAAGCTAAATTTGATGCCGCTCGCTGGACGAAGAACGACCGCATCGTCGGGGTCGCCACCTTTGTGCTGTTCATTTCGCTGTTTCTGTCGTGGTTCGGCGTGAGCGCGAGCTACGGCGTCATCAGCGTCAGCGCAACA
>JBEKLG010000095.1:0-6897 GCA_050010315.1 Acidimicrobiales bacterium | reverse complement strand
ATCGAGCTGTCCACCCGGGAGCTTCCGGGGTTCGCCCGACCGACCGTCGCCGGCCACGAAGGAATGATCCGCTCGGTGGACATCAACGGCCGAGCAGTCCTCGTCCTGCTCGGCCGGGTCCACCTCTACGAGGGGCGCTCCGCGGCCGAGGTCGCCCACCCGGTCCGCGTCGCGGTGCTGGCCGGATGCCGGGTGGTCGTCCTCACGAACGCGGCCGGCGGTCTCGATCCGGCGATGCGTCCGGGCCAGGCGGTGTTGATCCGCGACCAGATCAACCTGACCGGCGTCTCGCCGCTGTCGGGGCCGCCCCCACCGAAGCGGTACCCGCCGCGTTTTGTCGACCTCAGCGGGCTTTACCCGGCAAAGTTGCGCGACCTCGCCCGCGAGATCGACCCCTCGCTCACCGAGGGGGTGTACGCCGGCCTCGCCGGTCCCCAGTATGAGACGCCAGCCGAGATCGCCATGCTGCAGGTTGCTGGCGCGCAGATCGTGGGGATGTCGACCACCCTCGAAGCCATCGCGGCGCGCCACCTCGGGGCGGAGGTGCTCGGTGTCTCTCTCGTCACCAACCACGCCGCCGGTGTCTGCCCTGCGCCGATCGACCACGCCGAGGTCCTCGCCGTCGGCGCCGCCGCCACCCCAGGCCTCGCCCGACTGATCGCCGGGTTTGTCGGGCGGCTGTGACGGCCGAGACCGGGGACGACCAAGACCGGCCGGTCGTGGAGCGCGCCCTCGCCGAGCAGGTCCGAGACTGGATCGCCCGGGACCCGGATCCAGCGACCCGTGCCGAACTCGAGGCCCTGTTGGCCTCGGGCGACGAGCAAGGCTTGCACGCCAGATTCGACCAGCCGCTCTCCTTCGGCACGGCGGGGATGCGGGGCCCGCTCGGCGCTGGTCCGGCGCGCATGAACCGCGCCGTCGTGCGCGCCACGACCGCCGGTCTCGCGCGCTGGGTGGCAGAGCAGGGCCATGCGGCACGCCAGGCCGGCATCGTCATCGGGCACGACGCCCGTCACGGCTCGTCGGCCTTCGCCACCGATGCCGCCCTGGTGGCGGCCGCGCAGGGCGTGCATGCCCACCTGTTCGCCCGCCCGCTGCCCACCCCGATCACCGCCTTCGCCGTCCGGCACCTCAGGGCGGCCGCCGGGGTCATGATCACCGCCAGCCACAACCCCCCGGCCGACAACGGCTACAAGGCCTACGCGGCCGACGGCGCCCAGGTGATCCCGCCAGATGATGCCCGGATCGCCGCCCTGGCCGCCGAGCTCGGCCCGCCACCCGTCGTCGAGCTGGCAGCCGCACAACGCCGCCGGATCGAGCACCTCGACGAAGAGGCGCTCCTCGCCGCCTACGCCGAGGCGGTGATCCCGGTCCTTGATCCCCGGGGGCCCCGCCGGCTGCGGGTCGTCTATACGCCGCTCCACGGCGTCGGGGCCGCCGTTCTGCCGGACCTCTTCGTCCGCGCCGGTTTCGACCCGCCGGTGCCGGTCGGCCGGCAAGCCGAGCCCGACCCAGACTTCCCGACGATCGCCTTCCCCAATCCCGAGGAGCCCGGCGCGCTCGACCTGGCCCTCGCCGAGGCCCGACGGGTCTCGGCCGACGTCGTCCTGGCGAACGACCCCGATGCCGATCGCCTGGCGGTGGCCTTTGCCGACCGGGGCGGGTTCCGGATCCTCACCGGGGACGAGCTCGGCGCGCTCCTCGCCGACTACCTGTTGGCGCGGACCCGCGGCGCGGACCGCCTCGTCGCGACGACGATCGTCTCGTCGACGCTGCTCGCCTCGCTCGCCGTCGAGGCCGGTGTCGACTACGCCGAGACGCTCACCGGCTTCAAGTGGATCGCCCGCGCCGCGGCCGGGCATCCCGGTCACCGCCTGATTCTCGGTTATGAAGGGGCCCTCGGCTACGCGGTGAGCGAGGCGGTCGCCGACAAGGACGGGCTGTCTGCCGCCCTGGTCGCGGCTGAGCTCGCGGCTGTCGAAAAGGCGGCCGGCCGCACCCTCGCCGGCCGGCTCGACGACCTCGCGGCGCGCCTCGGGGTGCACCTCACCTCCCAGATCGCGCTGGCCCGGAAGGACCAAGGGGCATCCGCTGGGTTGGCGGCGACGATGGCGCGTCTGCGCGCCCGGCCGCCGAGCGAGATCGCCGGCCTCGCCGTGACCGAGGTGGTCGACTACGCCACGCCGACCGGCGGCCTCCCGGCGGCGGACGTCCTCGCCTGGCACCTCGCCAAGACCGCCCGGGTCGTCCTCCGTCCCAGCGGGACCGAGCCGAAGCTCAAGGCCTACCTAGAGGTGAGGACCGAGCCCCCCGGGCAATCCGGGCTCGACGCCGCCCGCCAGCGCGCCCAGGCGACGTTGGGGGAGTTGCGCCACGACGTGGCGGGGATGCTCGCCGGCGGGGCCTAGCTCGCCTGGTTCCGGTTCCCGGCGGATGGGCGCACCGGGGGGTCGAGGAGCGCCACGAAGCCGGGCTTGATCATCTCCTCGATGATGACGAGCCGATCGTCGAAGGGGAAGAAGGCGCTTTTCATCGCGTTGATCGTCAGCCTGCTGAGGTCCTCCCAACCCCAGTGGAAAGTGCCGGCAAGCTGGCAGAGCTCCGACGAGAGCGTCAACCCGCTCATCAATCGGTTGTCGGTGTTGACGGTCACCCGGAAACGCAGATCCCGCAGCAGCCCGATCGGGTGCTCGGCGAGTGCGGCGACGACACCGGTGTGCACGTTCGAAGTCGGGCAGAGTTCCAAGGGCACCCGTCGGTCGCGGATGTAGCTGGCGAGGCGGCCCAGCTTCGCCTGCCCGTCCGGACCGACCGTGATGTCGTCGACGATGCGTACGCCGTGGCCGAGGCGCTCGGCGTTGCACCACTGCAGCGCCTGCCAGATGGAGGGCAGCCCGAAGGCCTCGCCGGCGTGGAGGGTGGCGTGGAAGTTCTCCCGCTGGACGAGCTGGAAGGCGTCGAGGTGCTGGGTCGGGGGGTACCCTGCCTCGGCGCCCGCGACGTCGAAGCCCCCGACCCCCTGGTCGCGATAGTGCACCGCGAGCTCGGCGATCTCCAGCGAACGGGCCGCGGTCCGCATCGCGGTGAGGAGCGCCCTGACGACGATCGGCCGGCCCCCGGCCGAGGTGATGGCCATACCGGCCCGGAAACCCTCGAGGACGGACTCCACCACCTCGACGAGCTCGAGCCCGCTCTCGGTGTGCAGCTCGGGCGCGAAACGAACCTCGGCGTAGACGACGCCGTCGGCGGCGAGATCCTCGACGCACTCCTGAGCCACCCGTTGGAGGGCGTCCTTTCCCTGCATGACGGCCACCGTGTGGGTGAAACCCTCCAGGAAGCGGACCAGGTCCCGCCGGGGCGCGGCGATGACGAAGGACCGGGCCAGTTCGTCGGGGTCGGTCGTCGGCAGGTCCCGGTAGCCGCACTCGCCCGCCAGCTCGACCAGGGTCGTCGGGCGGAGTCCCCCGTCGAGGTGGTCGTGGAGGAGGACCTTGGGCGAACGGACGATCTCGTCAAGGGTGGGGACCCGGTCGCGCATGACGAAAGGCTAGTTGCCGACCCGGTGGGGCCGTTTCCTCCGCCCGGCGACGGCGGTGCACCCGGACTCGACAGGGGGTCACACGATCCGTTCGAGGATCGGCGGCGCCGCGGCCGGCGGGGACTCGGCCACGTCGAAGGCCCCGGCGAGCGCCTGGCGGGCCCGAGCGAACCGGCCCTCGCTTTCACCGTGCAGCTCGAGGATGGTCTGCCCGGCGACGACGGCGTCGCCGGGTTTGACCCGACAGACAACCCCGGCCGACGGGCTCACCTGGTCCTCTTTCCGGACCCGACCGGCACCGAGGCGCCAGGACGCCACCCCGACGGCACGGGCGTCGAGGCGGGCGAGGTACCCGGAGCGCTCGGCGACCACCTCGTCGACCAGGGCCGCCCGCGGCAGCGGCGCGTCGGGGTCGCCCCCTTGGGCGACGACCATTGCCCGAAACCGTTCCAGCGCCGAGCCGTTGCGCAGCGCCATGGCCGGGTCGATGTCACCGAGACCGACGAGGTCGAGCATCTCCCGGGCCAGCGCCAGGGTCACCTCTACCAGATCGGCCGGGCCCTGCCCGGAGAGCGCCTCGATCGCTTCGGCGACCTCCAGCGCATTGCCAACCGTTCGCCCGAGCGGCGCATCCATCGCGGTCAAGAGCGCGACGACCTCCAGATCGTGGTCCCTGCCCAGACCGACCATGGTCGACGCGAGCTCGGCGGCCCGACCTTGCTCGGTCATGAAAGCGCCGGAGCCAACCTTCACGTCGAGCACCAGGGCCGCGGTGCCCTCGGCGATCTTTTTCGACATGATCGATGCCGCGATGAGCGGGATCGACTCGACCGTCGCGGTCACGTCTCGCAAGGCGTAGAGCTTGCGATCCGCCGGCGCGAGATCCTCTCCGGCGGCGCAGATGACACAGCCGACCTCCTCGAGCTGGCGATGGATCTCCTCGGGCGTCAGCTCGGACCGCCAACCCGGGATCGCCTCCAGCTTGTCGAGGGTCCCGCCGGTGTGGCCGAGCCCCCGGCCAGAAAGCTGCGGCACCGCGGCTCCGCAGGCCGCGACCAACGGCGTCAGGACCAGTGAGACCTTGTCGCCGACGCCACCGGTCGAGTGCTTGTCGACCGTCGGACGCCTCAGCCCCGACAGGTCCATCCGCTGCCCCGAGGCGACCATGGCGCTCGTCCAGGCCGCCAGCTCCGCCGGTGACAGGCCCCGCAGATACACCGCCATGAGCAGCGCGGCGATCTGTTCGTCCGGGAGCGCGCCGCGCGCGTACCCGTCGATCAGCCAGTCGATCTCGGCGGCACGAAGCGACCGCCCGTCGCGCTTCGCGCGTATGAGATCGACGAGGTCGAAAGCTGCCGCTGCGTCCCTAGTCGACACTTGGTGCCCGGGAGGACGAGATGCTCTCCGGACCGGTCCAGGCGTCAGGCAACAGGTCCCCGATCGGTACCGGCGGCGACTTCTCGCCCCGGTCCAAGAGCAGACCGACGCTGCCGTGCTCGACGAGGAGCTGGCGGCAGCGCCCGCACGGCATGAGCGGTTTGCCGTCGCGGGTGACAACGCACACGGCGACCAGCGTCTCCGCTCCCCCCGCCACCAGGCTGGAGACCAACCCGCACTCAGCGCACAGGGTCAGGCCGTAGGAGGCGTTCTCGACGTTGCAGCCGACGAAGATCCGGCCGTCCGGTGCGAGGCCCGACGCACCGACGTGCAGCCCCGAATACGGCGCGTAGGCATTGCGGGCGGCCTGCAACGCCTGGGCGCGTAGTTCCGTCCAGTCGATGGCGATCCTCTGACCTGGTCTCGCCGAGCCCACGGGGGCGGACACTACACCCCGACGCAAGAAGTGGCACCCTTCGCCAATTCCTCCTCGGTGACCACGTACGCCACATCCCCGCCGCTGTCTCCGGGCTGGTCGCGCTCCCGACCACCCTCGACGCTCCCGGTCCCGGATCCGAGACGACTGGCCAGTCGCGCCGGTGGAAGCGGATCCGTGCGAGCAGCGTCCCGAGGACCCGACCGTCAGCGTCGACGCCACCGGCCGACCCGACCTGGCCGGCCAGGGCGCCACGTTCACCCGGACACTGGGCTTGCCACGGCCCGCGTCCGGTCGGCCGGTTGGGGCTCTTACTGCGGACGGTATGGCTTGCCGTCGTTGGCGGGCGGGCGGACCCTGCCGACCAGCCCGGAGACGACGGCGATGGTGATGATGTACGGCGCCATGATCAAGATGTTCGAGTTGATCGGCACGTTCAGCACCGCCAGGGTGGCCTGCAGGGAGTTCGAGAACCCGAAGAGCAGCGCCGCCAGGAGTCCCCCGTAGGGGCGCCAGCGACCGAAGATCATCGCCGCCAGGGCCACGAAGCCGAGTCCGGCGGTCATGTCCGACGAGAACTCGCCGGTGGAACCGATGGTGAAGGCGGCTCCGCCGATGCCAGCGATGACGCCTCCCCAGATGACATTGCGATAGCGGACGCTGAGCACGTGGATCCCGACGGTCTCCGCGGCCTCGGGGTGCTCACCGACGGCCCGCACCCGCAGGCCCCAGCGGGTTCTGAACAGCCCGGTCGTGATCACAACGAGGAGCACCGCCGCGATATAGACGAAGATGTTCTGGTCGAACACGTCCGGCCCGAGGATCGGGATCTTGTCGAGCAGCGGAATCGCGATCGGCGAGAAGGTCGGCCCGCTGTTCAACGTGTTCTGATACGGGACGAGCAGCGTGTCGGTGAGATAGTTGGTCAGCCCCAGGGCGAACGCGTTGATGACGATGCCGACGATGATCTGGTCGGCTGCGTAGCGGAGCGACAGGAAGGCGAGCAGCCCGCCGAGCAGCCCGCCGGCGAGGGCCCCGCAGACCAAGCCCAACCACAGGTTCCCCGAGGCGCTGGCGATCATCGCGGCGATGAAGGCGCCCATGAGGAACTGTCCCTCGATCGCGACGTTGATGACCCCCGAGCGCTCGCACATCACGCCCGACATCGACCCGAAGATGATGGGCACCGCCGAGATCAGCGTCACGCCGATCATCCCCACCAGGTTGAGTTCGGCGTTGCGCGCTGCCCAGGCGAGGAACGACCACAGGAAAAGCACCATGCCGATGCTGAAGATGAGGTAGCTGCCCCGGGTCTGACGTCGGATCACGAGCCACACGCCGAGCGCTGCGCAGATGGCGGCGAGCACGACCGAGACCTCGCGCACCGGGAAGTGCAGGGGCGCGATGTACCAGGCGGTGGAGTACGTCGAGGTGAGGTCGAACGTGGTCCGGTCCTGGGGTGACACCGCGAGACCGAAGGAGAACAGCATCAGGGCGGACACGAGGAGGAGGAAGATCCCCATCCCCCGCCGCCGCCCGGCCGTGA
>JBEKLG010000094.1:0-7011 GCA_050010315.1 Acidimicrobiales bacterium | reverse complement strand
GACCCGAGTAGGGGCTACCGGATCAATGAATGACTGAGGCGTCCCGGCGACGGTTGCATCCGGCGGCGGTGCCGTGCAAAATGTCGCCGCTGCACGGTTTCGTAGCACCCGAGGTGGCCACCGGCGACGTTGAGCCGGGGGCTGAAAAGGGAAGCCGGTGGGAAACCGGCACGGTCGCGCCACTGTGACCGGGGAGTGAACCCGAGCGACGCCACTGGGACGCCGGTCCTGGGAAGGCACGGGGAAGCGTTGATCCGGGAGTCAGGAGACCTGCCTCGGGAGGAGACATCGAGCCTCGCGTCAGGGTCAGCGGCTGCCGCGTGCAGTGCCTTCGGAAGCTCCGGAGGTGGTCCCGCTCCCGACTGCTGAGGTCGGTCGTCGGCCGCGCGTTCGGCCGAAAGGAGTGGGAGATGACCAGCAACGACCGAATCGCCGTCAGCCGCCAGCCACGGCTCATGGCAATGAAGAATCCCGGCCCGTCACCCCGACGCCTTGTGGCCGGCATCGCCGCGGGCATCGTCCTCGCGGCATCGCTCGCCCTCCCGGGGGCGGAGGCTGCCGGAAAAGACACCACCCGGCGACCCGCGGTCGCCCTGGATCGCCCGCGCCTCGCGCCCTCCGTCCGAAAGAAGGCCTCTCGACCGCCCCATCGCATCATCTCCCTCTCGCCGACGGCGACCGAGATGCTCTTCGCGATCGGCGCCGGCCACCAGGTGGTCGCCGTCGACGACGATTCCGACTACCCGTCGACGGCACCGCGAACAAGCCTGTCGGGACTCGAGCCGAACATCGAGGCGATCGCCCGCTACCGCCCCGATCTCGTCGTCGTCTCCTACAACCCCGAGGGATTCGTGCACTCGCTCGGCGCGCTCGGCATTCGCGTACTCCTCGAACCCGCCGCGGCCAATCTCGCCGGGACCTATCACCAAATCGAGTCTCTCGGCGAGGTGACCGGCCACAAAGCAGCGGCGACCGCGCTCGTCCGGCGCATGCGCGCCGAAATCGCCGCGGCCGTAGCCGCCGCGCCGCGCTTTGCCTCCCCGCCCACGTACTACTTCGAGCTCGAGCCCGACTTCTACTCGGTGACATCGTCGACCTACGCCGGCCGGCTGCTCTCGGCTTTCGGACTACGCGACATCGCCGACACCGCCAAGGGCGCGTCGAGCGGCTACCCCCAGCTCTCCGACGAGTACGTCGTCAAGGCCGATCCGGAGATCATCTTCCTCGCCGACACCGTCTGCTGTGGTCAGTCGGCCCGGACCCTCGCGGCGCGACCGGGTTGGCGCGGGATCGCCGCTGTGCGCGACGGCGACGTCGTTCCGCTCAACGACGACGTCGCGTCGCGCTGGGGACCGCGCGTTGTCGTCTTCGCCCGGGACGTCGAGGCCGCGCTGTGGAGGATCCGACGGCACCAGGCCGCTTGAGAGCGCGCCACGGCGGGTGGCTTTTCGCTGGCGCCTGCCTCGTGCTCGCCGCCGCGACACTCGCCGCCGTGCTCGTCGGACCGGCTGATCTCTCGCCGGCCACAGTCCTCGGCGTCCTCGCTTCGAAGCTGCCGTTCGGCTTCCACAGCCATGCCTCAGCGCTCGACGCCGGGATCGTCTGGCAGATCCGCGCCCCCCGGGTCGTGCTCGCGGGAATCGTCGGCGCGACGCTGGCGATGGCGGGAGCCTCCTACCAGGGAGTGTTCCAGAACCCGCTCGCCGACCCGTATCTGCTGGGAGTGGCGGCGGGGGCCGGGCTCGGGGCGACGCTCGCCGTGGCGGCGATCGCCGACCCGGCGGCGTGGGCGATCGACCCAGTGCCTCTGGCGGCGTTCCTCGGCGCGCTCGTCGCCGTCGCCCTCACCTACGTCCTCGGCCGGTCGGGCCAGCGCCAGCGCACGACGACGAGCCTTATCCTCGCCGGCGTCGCCGTCGGATCGTTTTTCACCGCGATCCAGACCTACACCCAGCAGCGCAATACCCCGACGCTCATGGCCGTCTACTCCTGGATCTTGGGAGGGTTGTCGACCGCCGACTGGCGGCAGGTCGAGCTCGTCGCGCCCTACGTCGCCGTCTGCGGCGCTGTGCTCGTTGCCTCGCGGCGCCTCCTCGACGTGATGGCAGTCGGCGACGAGGAGGCCGACAGCCTCGGCGTGCGAGCCGAGCGGGTGCGGCTCCTCGTCGTCGTCGCCTCGACCCTCGCCACGGCAGCCGTCGTCGCGGTGAGCGGACTCGTCGGCTTCGTCGGCATCATCGTGCCGCACACGATCCGCCTCGTCGCCGGCCCGACCTACCGGCGGATCCTGCCGCTTTCCATCGTCGTCGGCGCGGCGTTCCTCATCGCAGCAGACATCGTCGCCCGGTCGGTGCTCCCGCCCGCCGAGGTGCCGCTCGGCGTCGTCACGGCCTTCGTCGGGGCGCCGTTCTTCTTGGTCGTCCTGCGCCAGTCGCGGCGGGCGCCGTGAGGGTCACCGTCGCGGACCTCCGCGTCGCCTACGACGGCCGGGAGGTCCTGTCGGGGATCTCCTTCGGCGTCCCGTCGGGCGGCTGGCTCTGCCTCATCGGGCCGAACGGGGGTGGCAAGACGACGCTGCTGCGCGCGCTCTGCGGGCTCGTCGGATTTGCCGGCGAGGTCCGACTCGGTGACGAGCTGCTCGACGCCGCCAGGCGGCGCCATCTCGCCCGGCTCGTCGCCTACGTCCCCCAACGCCCGGTTCTGCCGGCGGCGATGTCCGTCGCCGAGTACGTGGCCCTCGGCCGGACCCCGTACATCGCCTTCTTCGGCACGGAGAGCCGCCGCGACCGGGCCGTCGCCGCCGAGGTCCTCGAGCGGCTCGACCTCGCGGAGCTCGCCGGCCGCCAGCTCGGCTCGCTCTCCGGCGGCGAGGCCCAGCGCGCCGTGCTCGGGCGCGCGCTCGCCCAGCAGGCCCCGTTGCTCCTCCTCGACGAGCCGACCGCGGCGCTCGACGTCGGCCACGGCCAGCACGTCCTCGAGCTCGTCGACGCGCTGCGCGACGAGCGCCAGCTCACGGTGGTGAGCGCGATGCACGACCTCACCCTCGCCGGCGAGTTCGCCGACCACCTCGCGCTCCTCGCCGACGGGCGGATCATCGCCGTCGGCACGGCCCGCGAGGTCCTCACGGCGCGCACCCTCGCCCGCCACTACGGCGCCGAGTTGCGCGTCATCGAGGACGGCCTCGGTGGGATCGTCGTCCTGCCGTGTCGCCGTCCCCCGCGCCGGCGCGGGCCGGACGAGGGCCAGTGAGGTGAACACCCGGCACGCTGAGTCGTCTGATTGAAATACAGGTAGGCGTTGTGACCCGGTCATAGCGTCCAGAGGTCTGACGAGTTGGCTCGCGAACCGTCCGCCGACCGCTGGCCGTACAAGGACTTGTTCTTCAGCGATCGTGAAGGAGCTAGCCAAAGACTCCACGCCGACGATTGCCAACGACGAAGTGGACTTGACGCGACGTGTTGTCGTCGAGCACCTGGACTGGCTGGAGACTCCCGGACGCCGCCAGAGCCTCGTCGTTGAGCTTCTCCTGCAGTTGGTGCTCCTGGACTTGACCCGTCTCCGAGTCGGCGGGTTGGCGAACCTACATCGCCCTGCACACGACGTTAATGAGCCTGGCCGAAGGCGAGCTACGCGACCAATTCCAGGTGGCTCTTGCCCAGCCGGAACGAGACCGCATCAGCAAGATCGCGACGACCTGGGAGCAATCGGCGGGACTGTTCGGCTACCGGTTGCGGCCCGAGCTCGGGACTGCCTTCGAGGCGATGGCCACGTTGCTTAGTGCGACTATGCGTGGACTGGTCCTCATGGCTCTGTCTACCCCCGACATGGCCACGCATCGGGCCGAGGCGAGCCCCTTCGGGGCAGCGGGCAAGGGCGAGTGGTCCCTGGCGGCCCTCGGCATCGCCAGCATCGCGACTGCGTTCCTTGAGCCCGATCCCGCGATCGAGTGGAACGAGGAGCGGTTGGACAGCGTCCGTCAGGCACTGAGTTCCTGGGTCCCCCCGAACGCGTAACCGTGCCGCCCAACCTCGGTCGGACCGCCCGGGGCCGAAATCGTCCGGAAGTGGTGGATCCGGCGGTTTGACCCGACCACTCAAACGACCGGTCGTCTGCCCCTGTGAGGCGTTCGGGAATCTTGACCGGTATCTCCTAGCTTGGGCCCGAACGAGCGAACTAGGCATCCCTCAAGTGACGGTCGGTGGCGATCGCGAGACGCCCCGCCCCGGCGATCGCGGATGTCAGCCTGTAACTCGATTGGAACACGGACTCCTTCGCGCCGAAGGCCGTCGACTGCATCGATTGCGCGCGACGCCGTTATCGTCACCACGGAAGTTGCTGTGCTCTCGGGAGGGGGGACCCAATGACTGCTGACATCACGAATCTGACCGACGTCCGCGACATGTACTCCGTCCACGACGGGTTCAGGCGTGGACTCGGTGACGCACCGGGTCAACTTGCGTCGGTGCGCGACGGAGACACCGAACGTGCTCTGCGTCTTGCGGACTACCTCGGCGAGCTTCTCTGGCTCCTGCACGTCCATCACGCCAGCGAGGACGAACTCTTGTACCCGCGCCTTGCCGAGCGAGCACCTGAGCACCAAGAGCTGCTTTCACGAATGGATGCCCAACATGTCGCCGTGGCGTCGAGCCTCGAAGCGGCCCGGCATGCCGCAAAGCGCTTCGGGGCATCGGGGTCGGCTGCCGACGGCCGAGCGCTCGCCGCTGCGTGCGAGTCGCTCCTCGAGACGCTCTCGCCACATCTCAGCCAAGAAGAGGAGGAGGTGCTGCCGATCGCGGCGCGAGTCATTTCGCCGCCTGAGTGGGGGGCGCTCCCGGCGCACGCAATCTCGCAGTACTCCGGCACGCGACTGTGGCTTCCCTTCGGACTTGCGATCGAAGCGATGCCCGCTGACCTACTTGAGGAGATGCGCACCCACCTGCCCCCGCCCATCTCTGAGATGTGGTTCGGTGGCGGCTCCGACGCATTCGCCGCGGAGATGGCCGTGATCCGAGGGGCGCCGCCTAGAGCGGGGAGGTGACTCTTCGCGCACCCTCTCAGGGGACGCGGACGACCTCGAGCGTGTTCGACACGACCACCTCCGAGTGCGGCGAGCCGGCGAGCACGACGACGACGTCGCCCGACGCGGCCGCACCCGCCGCGACGCTCGCCTCGACCGCCTGCCGGATGACGTCGTCGGTCGACACCGAGCTGCCGACGATGACGGTCTCGACGCCCCAGCTCAGCGCGAGCTGACGTTGCACGCGCTTCGAGGTCGTCGCCGCGACGATGCGCGTGGCCGGCCGGAAGCGGGAGATCGCCCGCGCCGTCGCACCGGATCTCGTGCAGGCAACGATGGCGGCAGCATCCATCTCGAGCGCCGCCCGCCAGCCCGCCGCGGTGATCGCCGCGGTGACGCGTGCCGGCGCCAGGGCTTCTCCGGCGACCTCCTGGGGGTCGAGGCGCGATCCCCAGCCCAGGTAGTCGAAGTCCTCCTCGGCGCGGAGAACGATGCGGGCCATCGTCTCGCAGACGCGCACCGGATCCCGTCCGATCGCCGTCTCCGCCGAGAGCATGACGGCGCTCGTGCCGTCGAGGACCGCGTTGGCGACGTCGGCCACCTCGGCGCGGGTCGGGATCGGCAGGTTGATCATCGACTCGAGCATCTGGGTCGCCGTGATGACCGGCATGCCGTGGCGGACACCGGCGCGGATGATCCGCTTCTGCAGGTGCGGCACATCTTCCAGGGACACCCGGACACCGAGGTCGCCGCGCGCCACCATCACGGCGTCGCTCGCCCGGAGGATCTCCTCGAGGTGCGTGAGGCCGTCCGGCGTCTCGATCTTGGCGACGAGCATCGTCTTGTCGCCTGCCAACGCGGCGCGTGCCACCTCCATGTCCGATGGAATACGCACGAAGGAGACGGCGATGAGGTCGACCCCCTCGGCGACGAGCTCGTGGATCCGTTCGATGTCCTCGGGTGTCGGCGTGGAAAGCGCAATCCGGCTCGCCGGAATCGTCACCCCGGGCTGACCCTGAACACGGCCACCGCTCACCACGGCACACACGGCGTCGTCACCGCGTCGCCCGACGACGACGAGCGAGACGCCACCGTCGCCGATCGCGACACGGTCGCCCTCGGCGAGGTCGGCAACCGCCTCGTCGAGGGTGATCCCGACTCGCCCCGCCGTGCTCGAGGGAGCCGCCGACCCCGGGACGAGCACGATCTCGTCGCCGGCCGTGAGCGTGACGCCGCCGTCGGGGAAACGCGTACAGCGGATCTTCGGGCCGGGCAGGTCGGCGAGCACCGCGACCTGCGGGACGACGGCCCGGATGCGTCGGATGCGTTCGATCCCCTCGGACATCGAGGAGTGGGCGAGCGGGATTCGGGCGACGTCCATCCCCGCCCGCGCCATTTCGCCGAGCGTCTCGGCGGCGTCCGACGCCGGGCCGATCGTGGCGACGATCTTCGTGCGCCGGCGCGGCCCGCGACCTTTGGCCGTGACCGGGCGCACGAATGCCCTGCCGGCGCCTTTGCGGCCGGGGCGGGCGGCACGCGGCGAGGAGTCGGCGGGCCTCATCTACCTAGCATGCCCGGGTTTTCCGTCGAGTCCCGCGCCGGCGGCGACCGCCGCCTCAGCTCGCGGGGCTGACCGAGCTCATGTTGAACTCGGCGACCCTCAACCCGGGCATCGCCGTGCGGTTCGCCCATTCGTGCCACTCCCGTGACAGCGCCCGCTCGCTCGCACTCGCCTCGATCGTGCGGCCGAGGACGTCGAGCGGGCTCTCGTTGAACCGGAAGTTGTTCACCGCGGCGACGACCTCGCCGCCCTCGACCAAATAGACGCCATCGCGGGTCAGCCCGGTCAGGAGCAGCGTCGGACGGTCAACCTCGCGGATGTACCACAAGCAGGTGAGGAGCAGCCCCCGTTCGGTGCGGGCGACGAGGTCGTCGCAGGAAAGCTCTGTGCCCGGCAGGGCGAGCAGCAAGTTGTCGGCGGGCGGCGCGAAGGC
>JBEKLG010000093.1:0-7062 GCA_050010315.1 Acidimicrobiales bacterium | reverse complement strand
CGACGAACTGGGCCTGGCGGTCCTCGAGCATCTCGGCGACCCCGTAGAGGATCTGGCCGCGCTGATAGGCCGTCGCGCCCGACCAGCGGGGAAAGGCGGCCCGGGCCGCGACGACGGCGTCGCGTACGTCCTTTTTCGAACCCGCCGCGGCCTGGGCGAGCAACTTCCCATCGGGGGTGGTGACGACGTAGCTGCACCCGGACCCCGAACGGGGGAAGGCCCCGCCGATGAAGAGCCTGTAGGTCTTTGTGACCGGGACTCGCCGCTCAGACATCGAGGTACGCCGCCAGTCCGTGACGTCCGCCTTCCCGACCGAAGCCGGACTCCCGGTAGCCGCCGAACGGGCTCGTCGGATCGAACCGGTTGAAGGTGTTGGCCCAGACGACGCCGGCGCGCAGCCGGGACGCCACCCACAGGATCCGGCTCCCCTTCTCGGTCCAGATCCCGGCCGCAAGCCCGTAGACGGTGTTGTTCGCCTTCGCCACGGCCTCTTGCGGGGTGCGGAAGCTGAGCACGGACAGGACCGGGCCGAAGATCTCCTCCCGGGCGATGCGATCCGTCTGGGCGACGCCGGTGAAGACGGTCGGCGGGAACCAGAACCCGCGGGCGGGCAGTTCGCACGGTGGCGACCAACGCCGGGCCCCGGCGGCCTCGCCCTCGGCGGCGAGGACGCGGATCTTTTCGAGCTGTGCCGCCGAGTTGATGGCGCCGATGTCGGTGTTCTTGTCGAGCGGGTCGCCCAGCCGCAGCGTGGCGAGCCGGGCCTTGAGCTTGTCGACGACGGCGTCGGCGACCGATTCCTGGACCAAAAGGCGCGAGCCGGCGCAGCACACCTCACCTTGGTTGAAATAGATGCCGTTTATGATCCCCTCGATCGCCTGGCTCAAGGGCGCGTCGGCGAAGACGATGTTGGCGGCCTTCCCGCCGAGCCCGAGGGTGAGTCGCTTGTTGGTGCCGGCGGTCACCTGCTGGACGGTCTTTCCGACCTCGGTCGAGCCGGTGAAGGCGACCTTGTCCACCCCGGGGTTGGCGACGAGGCTGGCCCCGGTCGCGCCCGCCCCGGTGACGATGTTCACCACCCCGGGGGGAAGGTCGGCCTGCTGGAGGATCTCCGCCAGCCGCAGCGCGGTGAGCGGGGTGGTCTCGGCCGGCTTCAGCACGCAGGTGTTCCCGGTGGCGAGCGCCGGTGCGAGCTTCCAGGCTGCCAGGAGGAGCGGGAAGCTCCAGGGGATCACCTGGCCGGCCACGCCGATCGGGCGGGGTGCGGGTCCGAAACCGGCGTAGGCGAGCTTGTCGGCCCATCCCGCGTAGTAGAAGAAGTGCGCCGCGGCGAGCGGCACATCGACGTCGCGTGACTCGCGGATCGGCTTTCCGCTGTCGAGACTCTCCAGGACGGCGAGTTCGGAAGAGTGCTCCTGGATGAGGCGGGCAATCCGGAAGAGGTACTTGGCCCGATCGACGGGACGCATCGTGCCCCAGACGCCCTCATAGGCGCGACGCGCCGCCGCGACGGCGAGATCGATGTCGTGCGGGCCGGCGGCGGCGACCTCGGCGAGGACCTCCTCATTGGAGGGGTTGATGGTGGTGAAGGCCTCACCGTCGGAGGACTCGACGAAGTTCCCTGCGATGAAAAGCCCGTAGGAACGGCGCAGGCCGATACCGGCGCGCGACTCGGGCGCAGGTGAGTACTCCCAGCTCATCGCCGGAGCTCGTCGGTCGATGACGGGCGGGGTCACTCGATGCTGTAGTCGTCCGGACCGACGTAGGCGCCGGTCAGCTGCTTTCGGTGCTGCATCAACAGGTCGTTGAGGAGGCTCGAGGCGCCGAAACGGAAATGCGCCGGGTCGAGCCATCGTGGTCCCGCGGCCTCGTTCACGAGTACCAGATAGCGGATGGCGTCCTTGGCGGCCCGGATCCCCCCCGCCACCTTGACGCCGATCTCCGGGCCGACTGCCTCGGCGAAGTCGCGCACGGCCTCGAGCATGACCAGGGCGACCGGGGGGGTCGCCGAGGGTGTGATCTTGCCCGTGGAGGTCTTGATGAAGTCGGCCCCGCCGAGCATGGCGAGCCAGGAGGCGCGCCGGACGTTGTCGTAGGTCACGAGCTCGCCCGTCTCGAGGATCACCTTCAGGCGAACCGACCGGCAGATCTCCCGCACCGACCGGATCTCTTCGAGGACGAGACCGAAGCGACCCGCGAGGAAGGCGCCGCGGTCGATCACCATGTCGACCTCGTCTGCCCCATGGTCGACGGCGTCGCGGGCGTCGGCAAGCTTGACGGGAATCGAGGCCCGACCCGAAGGGAAGGCCGTCGCGACCGAGGCGGCGGCAACTGGCGACCCGACGAGCTCATGCTTGGCGGTGGCGACCAAATCGGGGTAGACGCAAACCGCGGCGACCGACGGGACTCCGGGGTCGTCGGGGTCGGGTTGGCGGGCTTTGTGACAAAGCGCCGCGACTTTCCCAGGGGTGTCGCTGCCCTCGAGCGTCGTGAGGTCGACCATCGAGATGGCGGTCTTTATCGCCCAGATCTTCGAGGCGGCCTTGATCGAGCGCGTCGCCAGCGACGCAGCCCGGGCTTCGGCGCCGACCTGGTCGACACCGGGCAACCCAGCGAGGAAGCGCCGCAGCGAGGACTCCGAACGGGTGAGTTGCGCGACCCAGGCTGCATCGATCGTCCCGGCCGGGCCGGCGGTGATCGTTGCTCTCGCCATCTGTCACCCCACCGATCGGCGTAGCGGGACGTGCCGCGACACGGTCGGTCATCCTAATGGTGCCGTTGTGCGCATCCCGGGGGGACGGGGTCAAGGTCTCCCCCCTCGGGACGGCCGGCGGCACAGCGCCACCGGCCCGCCCCACCAGCCACTACTTGAGCTGGACCGTCGCGCCGGCGGCCTCGAGCTGCGCCTTTGCCTTTTCGGCGTCCTCTTTCGAGGCCTTCTCGAGGACCGGCTTCGGGGCGGCGTCGACCAGGTCCTTCGCCTCTTTCAAGCCGAGGCTCGTGAGGGCGCGCACCTCCTTGATGACCTGGATCTTCTTCTCCCCGGCAGCCGCGAGGACGACGTCGAACTCGTCCTGCTCCTCGACTTCGGTCTCGGCAGCAGCCGCTCCGCCCGCGGCCGCGGGCGCCGCCACGGCGACGGGCACCGCCGCGCTCACGCCGAAGCGCTCCTCGAACTCCTTCAGCAGATCGGCAAGCTCGAGGACTGTCATCTTCGCGATCTCGTCGAGGATGCTCTGTTTCGTCGCCATCGTGGTTCCCTTCTTCGTCGAGATGATCTTTAACCGCTGTCAGCCGCCGGCACCGTCAGGACCTTCCGCCGCCGCGGCACGGTCGGCCGAGCCGGGATCGACCGGCGCGACCTCCGCCTCGGCGACCGGGGTTGCGGCAGGCTCGCCCGCCTGATCCGGCTCGTCCGGCTTCTCGCCCGCCGCGGCGAGGCCGCCGCGCTGCTCGATGAGCGCCGCCAGGGCGTAGGCGAACTTTCGGGGCAGTGCCGCCAACAGGCCGGCGAAGGCCTGCATCGGCGCCGCCAGCGCGCCGGCGATCTGCGCGAGCAGGACGTCGCGAGACGGCAGGTCGGCGAGCGCCGAGGTCTGGGCCGCGTCGAACAGCCCGCTCCCGATGAGGGCCCCTTTCACGACGAGCCTCGGGTGGGTCTTGGCGAACTCCTTCAGCGCCTTGGCAACCGCGGAGACGTCGCCGGTGACGAAGGCGAGGGCGGTCGGGCCGTCGAGCAGGTCCTCGAGCGACTCCAGCCCGCTGTCGCGCGCCGCCCGGCGGACGAGCGTGTTCTTGTAGACCTTGTACTCGCCCCCGGCGGCGGCGAGCGATCGCCGCAGGACCTGGATCTGGGCGACCGACAATCCCCGGTACGCGGTGACGAAGGTCGCGCTCGCCGAGCCGAGACGACGCCGGACATCGTCGACGACCGCGACCTTCTCCGGCCGTGGCGTGCGCAGTTCCGTCTCCACCTTCGCTCCCTCCAGGGCCGATCGTTCCGGGCCGAGGCCGAGACGGGGAAGCGGTGGTCGTGCTTGCCTCGTCAGGCGGGCTCTCGCCCTTTACGCGCCGCGGCGCGCCGGATGTCTCAGGCTCCTGCGGGCTCCTGCCCGCTTGACAAACAGGTTACACGGACCGGAGCGGGCCGCACTACGCCGTCGCGGCGAGATCCTCGTCGGTGATCCGGATCCGGCTCGTGTCGATCGGCACCCCGGGTCCCATCGTCGACGCCAAGGTCACCGAGCGCACGTACTTCCCCTTGGCGGTCGCCGGCTTGGCTCGCTGCAGTTCGTCAAGCACTGCCCGGACGTTCTCGAGCAGCTGGGTCCGGTCGAACGAGGCCTTGCCGACCCGGAGGCTGACGTTCCCGGTCCGGTCGGTCCGGTACTCGACGCGTCCGGAACGGAACTCGGCGACCGCGGCGGCGACGTCGGTCGTCACCGTCCCGGACTTCGGGTTCGGCATCAGGCCCCGGGGTCCGAGCAACCGGCCGAGCCGCCCGACCTGTGACATGAGATCCGGGGTGGCGATCGCCACGTCGAAGTCCAAGAAGCCCTCCTTCTCGACGCGGGCGATCAGGTCGTCCGCCCCGACGACCTCGGCACCGGCCGCCCTCGCCGCGGTGGCGGCGTCGCCGGCGGCGAACACGGCGACCCGGACCTTGCGACCGGTCCCGGCGGGCAGAGTCAGCGAGCCCCGGACGATCTGCTCGGCGCGACGCGGGTCGACGCCGAGCCGCACGGCAAGCTCGATCGTTTCGTCAAATTTCGCGGTCGCGAGGCTCTTCACGAGATCGACCGCCTCAGCGGGTGAGTAGAGCCGTTCGCTGCCCAGCCTCTTCGCCGCGTCGACGTACCTCTTGCCCTTCTTCGCCATGGCCTCCGTCCTCTTCGCCTTCGTGTCCGTCCGCTCAGCGCGAGACGGTGATTCCCATCGACCGCGCCGTGCCCTCGACCTGTCGTTTCGCCGCCTCGAGGTCGTTCGCGTTGAGATCCGGGAGCTTGGTCTCGGCGATCGCGGCGAGCTGCTCGTCGGTGATCGTCCCGACCTGCTCCCGACCGGACTGGCCAGTCCCTTTCTCGACCCCCGCCGCCTCGCGCAACAGCACCGTCGTCGGCGGTGTCTTCAGGATGAAGCTGAACGTGCGGTCCTCGTAGATCGTGATCTCGACCGGGATGATCGAGCCCCGCATCGACTCCGTAGCCGCGTTGTACTGCTTGCAGAACTCCATCGTCTGAACGCCGTGCGGCCCGAGCGCGGTCCCGACGGGGGGCGCGGGTGTCGCCGCCCCCGCGGGGAGCTGGATCTTGACGACGGCGCTGACACGCCTGCGGGCCATCGAACGTTCTCTCCTTCCTCAGAAACCAGAGCTCAGGAACTAGAGCTTCGCGACTTGACTGAACTCCAGCTCGACGGGCGTCTCCCGCCCGAAGATGTTGACGAGGACCTTCAACTTCAGCTGGTCCTCATTGATCTCGGCGACCTCGCCGGTGAAGTCGGCGAAGGGCCCCTCCTTCACGCGCACCGTCTCGCCGACCTCGTGTTCGAGGCGGGGTCGCCGGGCGCGCGGGCCCTCAGCACCTTCCTCCCGGACCTGGAGGATGCCTTCGACCTCGGCGCGGGAAAGCGGCGTCGGCTTCGTGCCGGGGCCGACGAAACTCGTCACCCCTGGGGTCTGGCGGATCACCGACCAGGAGTCGTCGTCGAGCTCGCACCGGCACAGCAGGTAGCCGGGGAAGACCTTCCGCTGGACGGTGACCTTCTTACCGCCCTTGAACTCGACGACCTCCTCCATCGGGATGACGACCTCGTAGATGCGCTCCTCCATGTTCATCGAGGCGATCCGGCTCTCGAGGTTCGACTTCACCTTGTTCTCGTAACCGGCGTAGGTGTGGACGACGAACCACTCGCCGGGACGATCGAACGGACTCGGGGGGCGTGGTTGGACGGCCTCGACGAGCTCGTCGGCGCCACCTTCGGCGTCAGACTCCGTGGAGGCGTCGGCCGCCCCCTGCGCGGCCGGTTCGACCGCGGCCGGAGCCGCGTTGCCGGGCGCGTCTGCGGTCTCGGGGCCGCCGCCCGGTTCGCTAAGAGCCGTGCCGGCGCCGGGGTGCTGGTCTCCTGCGTCGGTTGTCATCGCCATCGTCGCCTGTTCCTCACTCGTCTCAAACGCATCCGGGCCTCGCCATCTTTGCAACCGATCACCAGGACCAGGCCACCGCGCCCTCTCCGACGGCCGGTGCCCGCCGGGCCCTCACCGGTGGAACAGGAAGATCACTCCCCGTGCGAACACATAGTTCATGGCGAAGATCAACAGCGCGATCAGGACGAGCGTCGCGAACACGACGGTCGAATAGGTCACGACCTCCTGCCGCCGCGGCCAGAGGACCTTCGCCAGCTCTGAGCGGACCTCCTTGAGGTAGGTGCCGACCCGCCGGGCGATCCCGGCCCGCTCGCGCTCGGGCGGTCGCCGCGACTGCGCCACCGCCGCGGCGCGCCTCGCCGTCGGCGTCCCGTCAGCTCCGAGCTGTCCCTGCCGCTGGAGGAGCCGCCTCGTCTCTCTGTTCACTTCGTCGTCCTCGTGTTGGGCACGTGAGCAGGGCAGGAGGGACTCGAACCCCCAACCGCCGGTTTTGGAGACCGGTGCTCTGCCAGTTGAGCTACTGCCCTAGGGGCGACGCGCACGTTCATGCCGGCGCGCACGTGCCGCACCGCCTTGGGCCGTACGACGTTAGCACCAGGTCGTCGCCGCGCCGCCGCCCTGAACGCCGCTCACGGGCGCCGCGACAATCCCTGGGCTGAGGCCACGCCCGGTGCAGCCGAGCTCGCCTAGCGGGTCTCCCGGTGCAGGGTGTGCTGCTTGTCGAAACGGCAGTACTTGCGCATCTCGATGCGTTCGCGGTCGTTCTGCTTGTTCTTCGTCGTGATGTAGTTGCGGCGCTTGCACACCTCGCACTCGAGGGTGACCTTGATCCGCTGCTCGTTCTTCGCCACCGAATGCTCCTCGTCTTGCCCGCCGCCCTGTCCCGACGATGCGCCCCACACCCTAGGGCCCAGGGC
>JBEKLG010000092.1:0-7081 GCA_050010315.1 Acidimicrobiales bacterium | reverse complement strand
GTGTGCCGCTCCCGTCGATGCTGACGGCCGCGGCGAACTGTGTCCCGGTGGCCGTACTGTTCCTCGGCGTCGCGGCCGCCGCCTTCGGGGTCGTCCCCCGCGCCTGCGTGCCGGTCGGCATCGGGGCCGTCGTCGTCTCCTATTTCCTCGAGCTTGTCGGGGCGATGACGAAGGCCCCCGGCTGGGTGCTCGACCGCTCGGCGTTCCACCACGTCGCGCCGGCGCCGGCCGCGCCGATCGATGCCGTCGCCGCCGTGGTCATGGTCGCGATCGGTCTCGTCGGCGTGGCGATCGGGACGGCGGCGCTGGGCCGACGTGACCTGGTCACCGCATGATCTTCGCCGCGTGCCCCGTTCGCCGCGGGTGGGGTAGGCGGTCGCTTTCGTTGCGTGGGCCCGGGTAGTTCGCAGCGAATGCGAAAGTGGCGGGAAGGGGTGGGACCCGCGAACCAACGAACTCGGGTGCCGGAGCCAGCGTTACGATGACGGCGCCGGGTGAAGCCGGGCGATCGGCTGGGCGGCCTGAGCCGTCGACGTTCACCGGGCGCTGACGGTCCCGGAGGGCGAACAACCTCCGGGCGAGGAGGAACATGTCAAGCGTTGAAGCGGGCATCGACATCGGCATCCCGGCCGACGAGCGCGGGGAGATCGTCCGGGGTCTGTCGGCGGTTCTCAGTGACACCTACACCTTGTACCTGAAGACGCACAACTACCACTGGAACGTGACGGGTCCGTTGTTCCAGACCCTCCACCTCATGTTCGAGACCCAGTACAACGAGCTCGCGCTCGCCGTGGACGAGATCGCCGAGCGCATCCGGGCCCTCGGCGCTCCCGCGCCCGCCACGTTTCGTGAATTTTCCCAGCTGTCCTCGATCTCGGAGGACAGCGACTCGCCGGACGCGACCGAGATGCTCCGCCGCCTGGTCGCTGGCCAGGAAGCCGTGGTGCGGACCGCCCGTGCCGCGTTCGCCGTCGCGGAGAAAGCGAGCGACCAGCCGACGGCGGATCTGCTCACCCAGCGGATGCAGGTGCACGAGAAGACAGCGTGGATGCTAAGGAGCCTGCTCAAGTAGGCGGGTTGCCCGTCGGCTCCGGGTGGGCGCGCCGACGGTTGGTGACCGAGCCGGCGGCGCCCAGAGTCGCCGGCCGCGTCTTCCCGCCGCTGCCGGCGTGCCGAGGCGGTTTGCGGTTCAGCGCTTCGGGTTGATCGACAACGGGGGGACGGTCGTCGCCGGCAGCGTCACCCCGCCGGGCACGGTGCCAGCCGGGACGCTCGGCCTAGCCGGCCGGACGGCGCCCTTCACAAGGTGGAGCAGGACCTCGAGGGTGCCTCGGTTGGCCGTCGTCACGAACCCGCCGACACTCGGGTTCTCGATGTGCCATCCGGCGAAGACCACCGTCGCGTCGGCGAGCACGTAGATCGAGGTGCCCGTCCGTTCGGCGCTGATCTTGACCGTGAGCGCGCGCCGGATGCCGTGCATCGTCAGGTCGCCTCGGGCCTTGGTCGCGAGGATCTTGCCGGGTGGGGGTATGCGCCGGAGCACGACTGGCGATGTGAGGACGAAGGTGGCGGTCGGGTAGCGGGCGACGTCCATGATCCGGCCGCGAAAGGCGACGTTGCGCTCGCCCTGGTCACTGATCACTGTCGCCAGTGCCACGCTAAAGCGCGCCGAACGCAGGACGGTCCCGGCGAGCACGGCCGCTCCCGAGACGTCGGAGGTGCGGCCGACAGCGGTGTCGGCCTGACCGAGGAGCATCTCTTGCACCCGATACCCGGCCCGCGATCCTGTGGTGACGTTCCAGGTCCCGTCCGTTGACGCCGTGGCCACGGGGGGCGGGAGGGTCCCTTTGGACTCGGGCAGCGTGAGTCTCGGTCTCGGGGGGCCCGCGATGAAATGGATGTAGACAAAAGGACCGGCGATCGCGAGCCCGACGACGAGGATCATGCCGCCGGCCAGCCAGCGGATCCAGTGGTGCCGTTTCCGTACTCCGGTGACCCTGCGTCGGCCGGCCGGACCCCGCGGGCCGTCAGCTGGGCAAGGCTCGGCGGGTGAGAGTCGGCGGGGCATCGCACCAGGGATACGGCCGACGTGCCCATCCGGATTGGGCCGTGCTCGCGACGGTCAACAGAACCGAGACCTTCTCATCGCGCCCCGGGGAGCCGTCGGGACCGGTCGCGCGACGGGAGGAGCAACGAGCCAGTGTGGGGGCGCACTTGTTGCAGTCGGCGATTGCCGAACGCAGACCGTGACCGGCGCCCTGGTCAGGTTGGTCGCGGACGGCCGGCGGGAATCGCCCTTCACGCGCCGAGCGGCAAGCTTGCCGCTGTCGCCTGCCGATCGGCAGCGTTCCTGCTCGGTCGATCGGAGGTTGGACGGCCCGGACCAGCCGGATCGAGCCAGTGGTTGCGACCGCCTTGCCTATGGCAGGCCGAGGACGAGTCCCGCGCCCATCGCAAGGCGCGGCACCCGGCAGTCGCGGCCCGCGCCGAAGTCGGTCGCGGCCGCCTTGGCTGTTTCCGGCCTCAGCTCGCCGCGCTCTCGGCCTCGGTGAACTGGCTGTTGTAAAGGGAGTAGTACAAGCCGCGACGGCGGAGCAGCTCGAGGTGATTGCCCTGTTCCACGATGTGCCCGGCATCCATGACGATGATCGTGTCCGCGCCGCGGATCGTCGACAGACGGTGGGCGATGACGAAGCTCGTCCGGCCGCGCCGCAGTCGGGTCATCGCCTGCTGAATGGACACCTCGGTGCGGGTGTCCACGTTGCTCGTCGCCTCGTCGAGGATGAGGATCTCGGGACTGGCGAGGAAGGCCCGCGCGATCGTCAGCAGCTGCCTCTGGCCCGCCGAGAGGTTCGACGCGTCCGCATCGAGCACGGTGTCGTACCCGTCGGGCAGCGTGCGCACGAAATGGTCGACGTGGGCGGCCCGGGCAGCCTCGACGATCTCCTCGTGAGTCGCGCCCTCCTTCCCGTAGCCGATGTTGTCCCAGATCGTGCCCGCGAACAGCCAGGTGTCCTGCAGGACCATGCCGAACGAACGCCGGACCTCGTCGCGGGTGAGATCGCGGTAGTCCACGCCGTCGAGGATGATGCTGCCAGAGTCGATCTCGTAGAAACGCACGAGGAGGTTGACGATCGTGGTTTTGCCTGCTCCCGTGGGGCCGACGATCGCAACGGTCTCGCCGGGCGCGGCCTCGAGGGTGAAGTCCTCGATCAGGGGCTTGTCGGGTTCGTAGCGGAACGACACGTGCCGCAGTTCCAACCTGCCGGCCACCGCGGGCCTGAGGGCCGTCACCGCCGCCGGCTCACGGTCGGCGGCCTCCTCGGGCGCGTCGAGGAACTCGAAGACCCGCTCGGCGGAGGCGAGGCCGGATTGCAGGAGGTTCATCTGGCTCGCGATCTGCGTGATCGGCATGGTGAACTGGCGTGAGTACTGGATGAAGGCCTGCACGTCGCCGAGGGACATTGCCCCAGAGGCGACCCGGTAGCCGCCGAAGACGGCGATCACGACGTAGTTGACGTTCGCTAAGAACTGCATCGCCGGTTGGATGACCCCGGACAGGAACTGCGCCCGGAAGCTCGCGTCGAACAGGCGCCGGTTCTGGCGTCCGAACTCGTCGATCGTGGCGGAGCGCTGACCAAAGACTTGCACGAGCACGTGCCCGGTGTGGGTCTCCTCGACCAGTCCGTTCAACGAGCCGGTCTGCTTCCACTGCGAGGCGAACTGGATCTGTGACCTGCGCGCGATGAAGAAGGTGATGACGATCGCGGCCGGGATGACGATGACGGAAACCGCCGCGAGCACGGGGGAAATCCAGAACATCATCGCCATCACCCCAACGACGGTGAGCACCGAGGTGAGGAGCTGACTCAGTCCCTGCTGCAACGTGGTCGTGAGGTTGTCGATGTCGTTCGTGACACGGCTCAAGATGTCGCCGTGCGGGTGGCTGTCGAAGTATCTCAACGGCAGCCGCGCCAGCTTCTCTTCGACCTCGCGGCGGAGGCCGAACATCGTGCGCTGGGTGATCCCCGCCATGAGGTATCCCTGGAGATAGCTGAATGCCGCGCCGAGCAGGTAGACGAGCGCCGCCGCGCCGAGGACGAGGCCGAGGTGCGGTATGTCTACGCCCTTCCCCGGCGTGACGCTCATCCCGGAGAGCATGTCGGCGAGCTGGCCCTGGCCGTGAGCCCGCAGGAGGGCGATCGCCTGCTCCTTTGTGATCCCGGGGGTCAACCTCTTACCCACCACCCCGTTGAACAGGATGTTCGTCGCGTTTCCGAGGATCTTCGGGCCGGAGACCATGAACCCGACCGAGGTCACGCCGGCGAACAGCACGACGAGGAGACGGACCCATTCGCGACGCAGCCGGGCGAGCAGTCGCCGCAGGGTTCCCCGCAGGTCCTTCGTCCGCGCCCCGGGCGAGGCCCCGCCCAGCCCTCTACGGCCCCCGGGCCGTCCGCCGATCATGCGGCGGCGTCCTCACCCAGTTGGGACCGGACGATCTCCCGGTAGGTGTCGCAGCTCGACAGGAGCTCTGCGTGCGTGCCCATCCCGGCGATCTCCCCGTCGTCGAGCACGATGATGCGGTCGGCGTGCATGATCGTGCTCACCCTTTGCGCAACGATGACGACTACCGCGTCCCGTGTCGGGACTTTGATCGCGGCGCGCAGCCGGGCGTCGGTTGCCGCGTCGAGTGCCGAGAAGCAGTCGTCGAACAGGTAGAGCCGTGGCCGTCTGACGAGCGCTCGGGCGATGGACAGCCGCTGGCGCTGACCCCCGGAGACGTTCGTGCCACCCTGGTCGATCGGGGCCGCGAGTTCGCCGGGCATCGAGGCGACGAAGTCCCGCGCCTGGGCGACCTCGAGGGCATTCCACAGCTCGGCGTCGCTCGCCGTGGGCCTGCCGTAGCGCAGATTGTCGGCAACCGTGCCGCTGAACAGGAACGCCGCCTGGGGGACTAAGCCGATGGAGCTCCACAGTTCCTCGAGGTCGTGGTTCCGCACATCGACGCCATTCACGAGGACGGCTCCGTGCGTGGTGTCGAAGAACCGAGGGATGAGGTTTACCAGCGTGGTCTTGCCGCTCCCGGTGCCGCCGATGATCGCGCTGGTCTCACCCGGCCGGAGGGTGAATGAGAGGTCCCGCAGGACGGGACGTTCGCCGCCGGGATAGCCGAATGTGACGTCGCGAAACTCGACCAGGCCGGTCACGTGGCTGGGCTTCGTCACCGTCGGCGGGTCGGTCACCGAAGGCGAGACGTCGAGGACCTCTTCAATGCGTTCCGCGCTCGCCACGGCGCGCGGGGCGAGGATCGCCACCATCACGGCCATCATCACGGCCAGCAGGATCTGCAGGATGTAGGTGAGGAAAGCCGTGAGGTTGCCGATCGGGATCGACCCTTCGCTCACCAGGCGGCCGCCGAACCACAAGACGGCGACGCTCGAGAGGTTCAGGATCGCCATCAGGGCAGGCAGGGCCAAGGCGAAGATCCGGTTCACCCGCAGGGCGGTCGAGGTGAGGTCGGCGTTCGCCTCGGCGAAACGTTGACGCTCGGACCAGTTCCGGACGAAGGCGCGGATGACCCGGACCCCGGTGATCTGCTCGCGCAGGACTTGGTTGATCCGGTCGATCCTGACCTGCATGGTCCGGAACTGGGGAACCACCAGGGTCATCACCGTTCCGACAAAGAGAGCCATTACCGGAACGGCGACCACCAACAGCAGGGAAAGCGTCCGACCCTCCCGGATGGCGAGGATCACGCCCCCGATGCTCATGATCGGGGCGATGACCATGAGTGTGAGCGCCACTTGCAAGAACAACTGGACCTGCTGGACGTCGTTGGTGTTTCGGGTGATGAGCGATGGCGTCCCGAAGTGGTTCATCTCGCGGGCCGAGAAGCTCTGGACGCGGGTGAAGACGGCGCCGCGTACGTCCGCGCCAACACCCATCGAGACACGGCTCGCCCAGTAGACCGCGACGATGGAGATGCCGCCGAGCGCGAGCGTGATCGCGAGCATGGCGCCGCCCGTCGTGAAGATGTAGTGGAGGTTTCCCAGGACGATCCCGTTATTGATGATGTCGGCGTTGAGGTTCGGCAGGTAGAGGTTTCCGGCGGTCTGGACCACGATCAGCGCGACCACGATGACGACCTGTGCGACATACGGCCGCAGGAAGTCGCGCAGCAGACGGATCAGCATCGTCCACCAGCCGGTGTGGGCTCAACCGCTCGGCCAAGGATCGCGGCTTGGGGGAGTGCACGCCGGAGCACGGCGAATCCAGCTTTCGCCTGCACCCCTCCGACGATCCCGACAAGTCGATCTGGCGTTCCCAAGACGGAGTGACCCGCAGTCGCGCGTCGCCGAGGGTCGAGGTCGGCGGGCGACGAAGTTGCGCCGACGGGTATCGCGATCCCTGCAATTTCGACCGCCGCCGCGGCCGGTGGGCTCACCTCGGGTCGATCCGTTCGCTCAAGTCAACCTCGGTGTTCTCGTCGGCTGGTTGTGCGCGGATAACGTAACCGGAACTCGCGCTCCGTCGGGGCCACGTGGTCCGTGGGTCCGCTTAGGATTGGATGCGAGCGCAGATGAGTCCCGACGCGTACACGCTGGCTGGATCGGAAGTCTCGATCCCGCCGCTCGGCGTGGGAACTTGGTCGTGGGGCGATCGTTCCACCTGGGGCATGGGCGGCTACGACGCCGAGCTCACGCGGGAGTCGATCCAGGAGGCGTGGGACGCCTCGATCGATGCCGGAGTGACGCTGTTCGATACCGCTGAGGTGTATGGACGGGGAGCAAGCGAGCGTTTCATCGGCTCGATGCTGGCGCGTGACCCCCAGCGGGCCTTGTCAGCCGTTATCGCCACCAAGTTCATGCCATTCCCGTGGAAACTGCGCGTCTGTGGCGCGCTTCTCGCCTCCCTTCGGGCATCGCTGGACCGTCTCGGCCGAGAAGCAGTCGACCTCTACCAGATCCACGGTCCGATCAGCCTTCGCTCTCATGAGGCGTTGGCCGATGCCCTGGCGGCCGCGCACGAGATGGGACTCGTGAAGGCGGTCGGCGTCTCGAACTACTCCGCAGACGAG
>JBEKLG010000091.1:0-7164 GCA_050010315.1 Acidimicrobiales bacterium | reverse complement strand
AGCGCGGTGATGTCCCCGCCCGGCGAGTTGATGTAGATGTTGATGTCCTTGTCCTGGTCCTCGGACTCGAGAAAGAGCATCTGGGCCGAGACGAGGTTCGCGACGTTGTCGTCGATCGGCGTACCGATGAAGATGATGCGGTCGCGCAGCAACCGCGAGTACAGGTCGTAGGCGCGCTCGCCTTTGCTCGAAGACTCAACCACCGTTGGGACGAGGTAGTCATACCCAGTCACTGCTCTGCCTCCTCAGCGGGCAAGGGGCCTTGCTCCGGTCCGGTGTGGGCGACATCCCGTTCGACTTCGTCGACCTGGAAAGCCGCTCGGTCCATCGGGTTCCCCTCCTGATCGACAACGGCAACGTGCTCGACGAGCCAGCTCAAGGCCTTTGCCCTTCTGAGCTGCGATCGTAGTCCGCCAGGACCGCCGCTCCGGTCGATTGTCGACCTCAGCTGCGCTGGGGTCTGACCGGCACGGGCGGCGAGAAACACGATCTCCTCGTCGAGTTCGGACTCGTCGATCTCGATCTGCTCGGCGGCGACGAGTGCCCGCAGTGCGAGATCGGCGCGCACCTGTTTCATCGCCTGCGCCTTGAACTCCGCGATGAGGGCGTCCTGGGCGATCCCCGTGGCCTCGAGATAGGTCGACAGCGCGACCTCGCGAGCTGCGAGACGATCGGTGAAGTCGTCGAGGAGCGCCTGCGCCTCTCGGGCGATGAGCGTCGCCGGAACCTCTTCGGTCACGAGTTCGGCGAGGGCGTCGAGGGCACGGGCGCGCAGTACCGCGGCCGCCTCGTGCCGTTTCGCGACCGACAACCGGCTCGTGAGATCGGCACGCAGCTCGGCGAGTGAGGCGAACTCCGAGGCGTCCGAGGCGAAGGCGTCGTCGGCGGCGGGTAGGACCTTCTCCCGAACTTGTTTCACAAGCAGGCGGAGGCTGGCCGGGCCGCCCGGCGCGTCGGCGGCCGTCATCTCGAAGATGTCGCCGACGTTCGCGCCGACGAGGTGCTCGTCGACTCCCGGCGCGATGCCGCCGGACCCGACCTCGTAGACGAGGTCGTCGGCGACGAGGCCCTCGGCCGGCTCGCCGTCACGGCTGCCGTGGATGTCCAAGGTCACGAGGTCGTCGGCGCGGGCTGGACGTCCGACCTCGGTGAGCGAGGCGAACTGCTCACGCAACCGATCGAGTGCCGAGTCGACGTCGGCCCCGGTGACGACCGGGCTCGGCACGGTGACGACGAGACCCTCGTAGCCGGGGATCGAGACCTTCGGTCGCACCTCGACCACAGCGTCGAAGGCCACCGGCCCGGACTCGTCGCCGGAGGTGACGTCGATCTTCCCGGCCGCGATGACGTCGAGCGCGGACTGCTTCACCGCTTCGTCGTACAGGCGCGGCAGGACGTCGCGCAGTGCCTCTTCGCGAATCGCCTTCGGGCCGAGCCGCGCCTCTAGCAGACGGCGGGGGACCCGGCCGGGGCGGAACCCTGGGATCCGCGCCTCGCGCGAGAGTCGGCTGAGCGTCTCCCGCTCGGCCCGCACCATCTCCTCGTCATCCACCTCGACGGTGAGCTTGAACCGGTTCTTCTCCACGGGCTCGACGGAGGTGCGCATACGGACGCGGCAGTCTACCGGCCGCTCCGACCCGCAAAATCCGCCGGGAAGGCCCGAGATGACCGCCGCGCCGACCGCCAGGGGGCGCCGTCGGCCGAGGCGAAAGGCGCTTCGCGCGCCGCGGCGAGCACGGACCGCTCCATCCGGCGGGGCGCGCACCGTCCGCGCCAGCATTTCGTCCCGTACGATCGGTCCGGCGGGGAGTAGCGCAGCTTGGTTAGCGCGCCTGCTTTGGGAGCAGGAGGTCGCGGGTTCAAATCCCGCCTCCCCGACCGGTCGGCTCAGGCGACGAGGCCGAAAGCGAGCGCCGCCGCGCCGATCGCCCCGGAGCGATCACCGAGATCGGCGGAACGAAGCGAGACGGCTCGCTCCCCGCTGCCCCGCCGCGTCTGCGCGAAGTACTGCTCTGTCAGCGGCATGAACAGGTCGCCGTCACGGCTGATGCCCCCGCCGACGATCACCGCCAGCGGATCGAGCACCTCGACGAGGTTCGCGATCCCTAGAGCGAGGTAGCGCGCGATCGTGTCGACGATCCCCCACGCTTCGAGGTCCCCGGCACGGGCCGCCTGGAAGATGTGCTCACTTCTCACCGTCTCCACCCGCCCGCCGGCAAGCCCGACGATGCCAGTCGCCCTCCCGGCTGCGGCGGCCTCGCGCGCCAGCCTGACGTGCCCCGATCCGGCGACGTACTGCTCCCAGCAGCCGCGTCGGCCACAGCCGCACGATGGTCCGTCCACGTCGACAACAACGTGGCCGATCTCCCCGGCGAAGCCTCTTCCGCCATGCAGCAGCCTGCCGCCAGCAATGATTCCGCCGCCGATCCCCGTGCCCAACGTGATGACGACCGCATCGCTCAGCCCCCGTGCAGCGCCGAACGCGATCTCGCCGGCGGCGGAACACATCCCGTCGTTATCGACGACAAACCGGAACCCCTCGCGGCGCCCGACGGCGCGATCAAACCGGCGGGTCAGCTCCGCCACCACCGGGGTGCCGGACACCGCCGGCAGATTCGGCGTCTCGTGCAGGACGCCGTCAACGTCGATGAGGCCGGGCACGCCGACGCCGATGCCGACGAGCTCCTCGGAACGAGGCCCGAGGGATTCGATGAGCGCCGCCGCGGCGTCCTCAAGAGAATCGAATAGGCGGCGCGGCGAGTTCGACGATTTCGCCCGGAATTCGTCGATGACGCTGCCGTCGCCGTTGACGGCAATGGCGAGGATCTTCGTTCCACCGACGTCGAGTCCGAGGGCAATCGACACGGGCGTCGACCTTAACAGCGTGCTGGCAGGTGCAAGGAAGACCGCAACGGTTAGGTCCCATATCGGTCGTAACAGGCGCAACTACACTTCGAGGGCACGCGGGCGTAGCTCAATGGCAGAGCTCCAGCCTTCCAAGCTGGTCATGCGGGTTCGATTCCCGTCGCCCGCTCCAGGTCAGAGCCATGTTTCGCTTCCGACGCCGAGTTGAGGGCCACGAGAGCCCTTTCCTTCAGAGCCTCCGACCCGGCGACGCCACTTCGGGCACCATCAAGACGTGGCTGGACGATCGGGCTCCGGCGCGATCAGGAAGGTCCCAAGCGGGCGCCGACGCGCCTGTCACGTCATCGACGGGTACGGCACACAGCCGGCCTGACGTTTCCAAATTAAGCCCAGGACGACGCGTGGCTCAAGGGCCAGGGGAACTGCCGGCCGCCCCACTTCGCCGTTGCGAGGATCCGCTGGCGGAGGATCACTTGATCGGTACCAGGGCTGACTGGAGAGGTGGAGGGCCAACGTGGTGACCTCTCGGTCCTCACGCTCGGTTCCGGTCAGTTCACTGGTCTTGCCGTAGCCGATTCGGCGGGCGGGCCCTGTCGATCGCTGAGCGGGACTTGCCGCAACCCTACGCCGAGCCCCGCCGCACCAACTGCGAGGGGAGCACGATGTGGCTCGGTTCCAACGAACGGCCCGAGATCAGGTCGTGGAGAAGGTGGACTGCTACCTCGGCTGTCTCCTCGAAAGGGTTGCGCATCGTGGTCAGAGTGGGGTCGGTAGTCAGCGCCGCCGGGGAGTCGTCGCAGCCGACTAGGGCCACGTCTTCGGGTACGCGCCGGCCAGCCTGTCGCACCGCCCTCATCGCTCCGGCGGCCATGAGGTCCGACGCCACGAACAACCCGTCGACGTCCGGGTACCGCTCGATGAGCTCCCCCGCTCCGCGTCTGCCGCTCTCCAGCGTCCAGTCGCCCTCTGCCACCAGCCCTCTGCGGTACGCGCGGCCCATTGCTGAACGATAGCCCTTGAGCCGGTCCAGCCCGGCGGTGTCGTCAAGCGGCCCGGTGACGGTGCCGACACGCTTGCGTCCCTGGGCAACGAGGAATCGAGTCGCGTCGTAGGCAGCGTTCTCGTCGTCCATCGCGGCCCACGATACGGACTTCTCAAGCCCCCCCGGGGGTCGCCCAAGCACCACTAACGGGACTTCGGAATCCAGCAGCTCCAGCAAGGGGTCGCCCTCCCGCAACATGGCAAGCAATACCCCGTCGAAGTGCCCGGCCGTCAAGTAATTACCGAGGAAGGCGTCCTCCCCGGCGTCTTCGGCGATGCTGATCAAAAGATGGAGTCCGAGCGCTTCAAGCTGGCGAGTGAACGTTTTCACTCGGATCCCGAAGTTCGGATCCTCGAACAGGTGCTCGTGTTCTTCCGAGATGACGAACGCGACCGAACCCGTATGGCCCTTGCGCAGCTGGCGAGCAGTCATGTTGACCGAGTAGCCAAGGGCGTCGACCGCGTCGAGCACCATGGCCACCTTCGAGTCCCGCACGCCCTGGCCCCCGTTGAGGACTCGTGAGACCGTACCTCGCGACACCCCGGCGACCCGAGCAACGTCCATGATCGTCGAGCGCCGCCCTCGCTGGCGGGCAGCCACGACTGCGGCCGTCTTGCGGCCGCCGCTGATCGGCCCCCGCGGACCCCTGGAGCTTCGGGACGCTAAAGCCACGGCCAACGAGATTAGCGGTGACAGCGCCCCCGCCACAGCACGAGCCCGCTCCTTGCGCAGCGCGGGAAGCTTCTGTACAGTCCCGTTTGGGATCGATCCCAAACGGCTACGCAGGGGAGTCCCGCTGCCAGTTCCGGCTACGCAGGAGAGTCCCGCTGCCAGTTCGTACCCGGTGAGAGGCGAAAGAGACCGGACAAGACCAAAGAACGCGACAAGAGGAAAACGCAGGAAGACAAGAAAGGGACTAGGCACATGAGAAAATCACGCTCTGTAGCCGCGCTCGCCGTGGCGGCACTCGCCGTCGCCGCAGCGCTCGGCTCAGCGGCCGTCGTGTCGGCAGGCGCCAGTGCCACGACGACCGTCACTTGGTGGAGTTGGACGGCCAACACGAAGACCGTAATCAAGAACTTCGAGAAGGCGTACCCCAACATCTCCATCCCAACTCCGCCGAATTATGGCTCCGGCCCAGCGTTCTACGCCAAGCTCACCACCGCCCTCGCCGGCGGCACAGGCCCTTGCGTAACGCAGATTGAGTACGCGGAGCTGCCCCAGTACATTGCGGCAAACGACCTTGTCAACATCGCCCAGTACGTCTCGAGCTACAAGAAGGACTTCCCGACGTGGGTATGGCAGCAGGTCTCCAAGGGCAGCGCGGTCTACGCGGTGCCCGAGGACATTGGCCCGATAGGGCTCATGTATCAACCTGCGGTTTTCACGAAGTACAAGCTGCCCGTGCCGAAGACTTGGAGCCAGTTCGCCTCAGACGCGGCCGCCCTGCATAAGGCCGACCCGAAAATGTACCTCGAGCCCTTCGTGCTCAATGACCCCTCTATCTTGGAATCGATGTGGTGGCAGGCCGGGGCGCAGCCTTTCCAGCTCTTGCCCAACGGGACCTGGAAGATCGACGTGGCCGGCACCATTGAGCAGAAGGTCACAAACTTCTGGGCCAAGCTCGTCAAGAAGGGACTTGCCCCAGTCGACAACGACTTCACGACTGACTGGACCCACCACGTCGCCCTGGACAAGTACGCGGCCATGGCTGGCGCCGCGTGGGGGCCGAGCTACATAATCTCGCAGAACCTGTCAGTCAACTCCGGCGAGGAGTGGTCCGTGACACAGCTGCCACAGTGGACCGCCGGTGCCCACGCAACCGCAAACTGGGGCGGCTCCACCAACGCGGTGACCAAGGACTGCCCCGCCCAGGACGTGCAGGACGCGGCGCTTTTCGCTGCCTACATCAACACCTCCAAGAGTGGCATTGCAATTGACGAGACGGCCAGTACCTCAGGCGGCCGTGGGCTCTTCCCGGCGGCAAGCGCCCGTGCGAGCGTCTCGGCGTTCAACGCCCCGGTGCCGTACTTCGAGGGCAACGTCAACGCCTCCTACAGCAAGTACGCCTCGCACGTCGTGACTACTTGGCAGTTTGGCCCATTCGACGCTGAGTTCCGCAGCTTCATGGAGACGCAATTTGCGAGTGCGGTGGCGGGCAAGCAAACCTGGACCCAGGCCCTGAAAGGGGTCGAGTCCCAGCTTGTCGCCTACGCAAAGTCGGCGGGCTACACGGTCGAGAGCTAGCTAGACCGCAACGGCGGGGGAAGGGCGCTACGCCGCCCTTCCCCCGCTCCCCTGCCCTCAGGAACCCCCGGAACGATTAGGAGAGGAGAGGCCATGGCGGTGCAGGCAGGAGGCGCCACGGCCTCCCTGCCGATTCGGGCGATGGCGCCCGGAGGGGACACCAGGTCCAGGCGACGCCGACTGCGTGTGGCGCACGGCCGCTCGGGGCTGCTGATGACGAGCCCGTTTCTCGCGCTATTCGCGGTCTTCTTCGTCGGGCCACTCATCTACTCGGTAGTGCTGTCATTGCGGTCGCCCCTGACCGGCGCGTATTCGGGCTTGCTGAATTACCGCTCGGCCTTCTCAAACGCCTCCTTCTGGAGCGCGATAGTGCGCATGGGTTACTTCGGAGTGATCCAGGTCACGGTCATGATCGGCCTCGCGATCGTCTTGGCTCTCTTGCTCGACGGCCCCTACTGCCGAGGAAGGAAGGTCTTCGCCCTCGTGTACTTCCTTCCCTACGCCGTGCCCGGGGTAATAGCGGCAATCATGTGGGGCTTTCTTCTGGAACCAGACCTAGACAGCGCGCTCGGGCTGCCGCACTCGCTCGGGCTCATGAGCGGGCCCATGCAGCCGCTCAGTTACCGGCTGGCGCTCTACGCGATCATGCTGATCGTCACCTGGGAGTGGACTGGCTACAACATGACGATCTTGCTCACGAGCTTGACCAACGTTCCCCGCCAGGTGCTCGAGGCGGCCAAAGTCGACGGGGCCTCGGAGCTTTCGATTGCGACCAGGATCAAGCTCCCTTTGATCCGCCGCACGATCATATTTACCGTGGTCCTGTCGATCATCGGCACGCTCCAGCTCTTCAATGAGCCGATGATCCTGAACGAGATCGCCACCACCGGTAATTCCCTGACGCCGAACCAGATCATCTACAACACGGCATTCGTCTTCGGCAACGAGCAACTAGCAGCGGCCCAGTCAGTCATCCTCGCCGCTGTCACGATCGTCGCCACCGTGGCCTT